>DATLZB010000196.1:0-11461 GCA_035574175.1 Hyphomicrobiaceae bacterium | reverse complement strand
GGGAAAGTAATCAAGCCCGCGCAGCCGCACCTCATAGGTGAGCCACAGCCCGAGCACGAGCGAGAGACCGAGCACCGCCGGCGCGATATAAGCCATCGCACCCGTGGCGAAGTGAAGCCGGCTCAAGGGAGAGAGACCCCGCACGCCGATCAGGCGCAGGTGTTGCATGTTGCCCTGCGCCCACCGGCGGTCACGGATCGCGTAATCGACCAACGTGGGCGGCGAGGCCTCGTAGGAACCATCGAGGGAAGGAGCGGTGTGCACGCCCCAGCCACGTCGACGCAGCAATGCAGCTTCCACGAAGTCATGGCTCTGGATGTGGCCGCCGAGGGGGGCCGTGCCAGCGAGCGTGGGCAGCCCCGCCGACTCGGCAAAAGCACGGGTACGCACGATAGCGTTATGGCCGAAGTAGTTGCCGCTGGCGCCCTGCCACATGGCGAAGCCGGCCGCCACCAACGGCCCGTAATAGGCGTTGGCGAACTGCTGAAGGCGAGCGAAGAGAGTTTGTCCCTCCACCAGTCGTGGCACGGTCTGAATAAGCCCAGCGGATGGCGCCCGCTCCATCGCCCCTGCCAAGCGCACAAGTGTGGTGCCCGACATTACGCTGTCGGCATCGAGAATGACGAAATGATCGTAGCCGTTGCCGAACCGCTCGACCCATTCGTGAATGTTGCCTGCCTTCTTGCCGCGGTTGTCGTTGCGGTTACGGTAGAAAATGGCGATACGTCCGCGCAGAGCGTGTGCCAGCGCGAAGTAGGTAGATCGCTCGGCCTTGCGTTCGCTCTTGAGCTGGGTGTCGCTCAGGATGAAGACGTCGAAGGCGGATGCGCAGCCGAGGCGCGCAAGATCCTCAGTCATTGCGTCGATGCTCGCCGCCACCGCTGTCGGATCCTCGCGGTAAACGGGAAATAATAGCGCGGTACGAGTGGTGAGCGGCAGCGGCGAGGCCGGTATCTGGAGCGTGTCGAGACGGCGCGATAACAACCTTCCGGCGAAACCGACGCACACGTTGGCGCTACCCAGCGCGATCCAAGCGAAGGACACCGTGCACAGCGCCCACAGCAGAACGGTTGCCAGGTTCATCGAGCCGACCCTCACGACCTGGCCGAAGCTCCAGGCGAAGGCAGCGGTTGCGGCGAGCGTCAGGATGAGGACGGCGGCACGCGCCACCAGAGTGACCAGAGAAGGCGAGCAGGCGCCAACCGCCGCGGTCGCCCGCGGGGCATGCGACCACAGGTCCTGGATCGGCATGGGCAGCGGCTTACCGGGGGGCACCAGGCACGAGGGAGGCACACCTCGACGGGCGAAGAACCCCGCCGATTTGTGAATTTCGCTCACTTATCTTTATCTCTTGGTCCACCTGTAGAGCCAGACTTCCGGTTCCCGGCTTCCCCAGCCTTTGAGCTCGAGGCGCAGCTCGACGCTCTCAGCATTCTGCGGATCGAGCAGGAACGAGGCGCGCACACCGCCGCTCTCCTCGTTGGGCTGCACCACCACTGAGCTCGCCACGCCCCGATTGACCGAAACGACGGCCCGGGGCAGCGGTTCCGGCATGGCCTGCGACGAGTCGACGTAGTCGACCACGAAACGAACCTTGCCCGCTTTGCGGTCGGGCGCGTTGGCGAGCCCGGATCGCGATTGCTGCACCCAAGGACCACTGTCGCGCTTCGGCGAGCGATCGCCCCAGAGAAGGCGGTAGTTGAAAGTGTGCGCCCGCCGCGGCTCGAGCGGTGCGGCCGGACGCCAGAAGGCGACGATATTGTCATGGATTTCCTCGTCGGTTGGGATCTCAACGAGGATGACGCTGCCCACGCCCCAGTTTGAGGAGGGCTCTACCCACACGCTCGGCCGGCGCTCGTAGTGCGCCTCGAGATCCTGATAGGCGGCAAAGGCGCGCTCGCGCTGGATGAGACCGAAGCCTCTCGGGTTGTTGTCGCTGAAGGAGCTGATCTGTAAGCTGCGCGGGTTGGCGAGTGGTCGCCAGATCCTTTCGCCCCTTCCGTTCTCGATCATCAGGCCGTCGGCGTCGTGGACCGCGGAGCGGAAATCGCTCACCCGGTCGCCCCACATCGGCGAGAGGAGGTGCATGCTGGTGAGTGGGGCGATGCCAACGTGCATTAGCGGCACGCGCGGAAACAGGGTTGCTTCGACGCCAACCGCGGTCGGCGAACCCGGCCGGATCTCGAACCGGTAAGCTCCCGTCGTCGAAGGGCTGTCGAGAAGGGCATGGACTACGATCGTCGTGGCGCCCGGTCGCGGCTTCTCGACCCAGAATTTGCGAAAGGCGGGAAACTCCTCCCCTTTTGGCTCGGCCGTGTCGATAGCAAGCCCGCGCGCAGATGTTCCATAGACTTGCCCGCGCGATACAGCCCGGAAGTAGCTGGCGCCCTGGAAGACGATGATCTCATCGTACTTGTCGCGACGGTTGATCGGTCCGTTGATGCGAAAGCCTGACAGGCCGACGGCCTCAGGCGGCGGCACGTCATCCGCGCCGACTTTGAACATCTCGGGCGTGGCGAGAACGCGATAGGCCATGCCGGCTTCCACGGTATGGAGCTCGATCGGGTCCTTGAAGAGCCAGCCGAGCGGCAGCAGGTGGATCTCGAAACCAAGATCCTCTGAACGCCAGATGGCCCGCTCGGGGCGGAAACGGATGTTGCGATAGGCGTCATAGGTGCTCGCCTGGGCCGACAGGGGGAGCGGCTCCGGTCGCCGGTAGGGCCTCCCAGCCAGATCCCTGGCCATGGCTTGCACGGTCTCCGTCGAGAACGGGATGCCCGTCTCAGCGCTCACCGGATCCGGCTTGCTTGCGATTTGGGCTTCAACCGGACTTGAGACCGCATAGAAGGCGGCCGTTCCCAAGATGAGGACGGCGGTTCTCGCCGCGCCAAATCGAGCAGCCTGCCGGCGGCACATCTGCACCCTCTTTGTCCTCCTTGCGCCGCGGCAACAACGTCGATCCTGTCGGCGGGGTTCCGTTGCGCGGCCCTCGTCGGTGGCGACAACTGTGGCTTGCGCAAGGGCTCCCTCAAAAAGGTTTGCGCGCGACCTAGTGCCTAATATCGCGCGAAAATCTTCCACCGACGGCGCGGCGTTAAGGCTCGTCGATCATGGGACAGCACCTGACCCTTCCAGCGCGCCAGCAGCAACATCACCAACTCAAAGGACGCGCTGGCCTGGCGGCACGATTATCTGGGGATGACGCCGGTGTGAGCACTCTACTGGCAAGCAACGCAGGATTGCGCTGCATCAAAGAGGGTCTGCATGAGGAGAGCTAGGCAGCCAATCGGGACAAGCGCGTCCCGTGCCTATGTACGAAAGGTTCCTGCCATGCCCAAGACAGAAATTACCACCTCTCCGGAACCGGTCGTTTCACGTCCACGCGACATCTTTGCAGCTATGCGCGAGGAGATGGATCGCATGTTCGAGCGCTTGGAGTCCGGATGGCCCCGGCTGCCTACCCTGTTCCGGCGCGATGGCATCACCGTGCCGCAGCTCGATGTGCACGAGAACACCAAATCCATTGTCGTCGAAGCCGAGCTGCCGGGCGTCGATGAAAAGGACGTGTCGGTCAGCCTCGCCAACGGCGTGCTGACCATCAAGGGCGAGAAGAAGCACGAGAAGGAGGACAAAGGCGAGAACTACTACCTGGCCGAGCGGAGCTTCGGCAGCTTCGAGCGCGCCATTCGCCTGCCCGACACCATCGATGACGCCAAGGTGGAAGCCAAGTTCGAAAAGGGCGTTTTGAGAGTGACGGCGCCCAAGAAGCCAGAGGCGGTCAAGGCCGAACGCAGGATCGAGATCAGAAAGGCCTAGCCGCCGACAAACGGGGCAGGAGCCGCGGGCTTCCTGCCCCCTCCCTTGGCAGCGCAGACCCTGCGGCAGGTGGCATTGTGGAGGCAGCGGCAAACGGGGCGGACCTCGTGGACCTCGCCGCCGTTAGACTGTGGAACTCAATCGCCTTGCCGGAATGGCCTCGGGGTGAGCCTTGAGGAAATGATGCAGCACGCGCAGGAGAGTATGAACGTGCTCTTGATCGCGCCGCGCCTGCGCGACCCGCACGTCATCGATGATCATGTCGCGGATCTTTTCGCAGCCATGCTCCTGCCTGAGCAGATACTCGGCCAGTGCACAGGCAGCGACCCCGGGCAGATGCTCGTGCTCGGCGATGGCAAGCCCCTCCTCCTCGGTCAGGCCACAGAAAGCGATGCAGCCTGGAGCGTGATCATGGGTCTTGGTGCTTAGGCGCTCTCACGGCCGCACTCCCGCCAAGGGAGCTGTGCTGTTACCTTTGACCGCCGCCCTCCGCGAGACTCGAAACGGGCAGCGGCCAAGCAGTGCCAAGCTTGCAGAGAGCGGGGTCATGGGTATTGATCCGGCTCAATGTTGCGGCACCGCCCGGCCGCTCGTGCTGCGAGGCGGCTCGGTCCGTGGCGGGGAGCCGTCTTGCATCGTCCTGGGGCATGATCGATGAATTCCGCTGCGAGCCCGCTGCTCACCGACCTCTACCAGCTCAACATGATCCAGGCCTACCTGGAGCATGGCCAGACCGAGCCGGCGGTGTTCGAGTTCTTCGTACGCAAGCTTCCGCGCGAGCGGGGCTTTCTCCTCGCCGCCGGGCTCGAGCAGGCGCTCGACTTCCTCGAAAATCTGCGCTTCTCAGCCGAGGAGATCCAGTGGCTTGCCGACAGCGGCCGCTTCGGACAAAGCCTCCTCGATCATCTCGAGCGATTGCGCTTCACCGGCGAGGTCCATGCCATGCCCGAAGGCACGGTGTTCTTCGCCGAGGAGCCGATCGTGCGCATCACGGCGCCGCTGCCGGAGGCGCAGCTCATCGAGACGCGGCTCATCAACATCCTGCATTTCCAGTCTCTGATCGCCGCCAAGGCCGCCCGCATGGTGCTGGCGGCACCGGGCAAGCAGCTCGTCGATTTCGGCCTGCGCCGGGCGCACGGGGCCGAAGCCGGCATCTTGGCGGCGCGGGCGAGCTACATCGCCGGCTTCGCCGGCACCGCTACGACGTTGGCGGGCCGGCTCTTCGGCATACCGCTCTATGGCACCATGGCCCATTCGTTCGTTCAGGTGTTCGAGAACGAGGAAGCGGCATTCGAGGCGTTCGCCCGCGCGCGCCCGGAGAACCTGGTGCTGCTGATCGACACCTACGATACCGAGGAAGCGGCACGCAAGGTCGTCTCCCTCGCGCCGCGCCTCAGGGCGGCCGGCATCGCCATTCGCGGCGTGCGGCTCGACAGCGGGGATTTGATCGCACTGTCGAAGAGCGTCAGGCGCATCCTCGATGACGGCGGATTGAACGAGGTGGCGATCTTTGCCAGCGGCGGCATCGACGAAGCCGAGCTGGCCAGGGCAGCCGCGCAGCACGCCCCTATCGATGGCTTCGGCATCGGCACGAGCCTGACCACCTCGTTCGATGCACCGGCCCTCGACTGCGCCTACAAGCTGCAGGAGTATGCCGGCCTGGCCCGGCGCAAGCGGTCGACCGGCAAGGCGACATGGCCGGGCCGCAAGCAAGTGTGGCGGCAATACACCCCGGATGGTCGCATCCGCCGAGATGTCCTTTCGCTCGAGGGTGACCGTCAGGCGGGCGAGCCTCTGCTGGAACCGGTCATGAAAGGGGGGCGCCGCCTGGGGCCGTCGCCAACGCTGGCCGACATCCGCGCGCGGGCAGCCCGCGGTCTCCAACAGTTGCCCGAGCCCTTGCGGCGGCTCGAGCCGGGCGTTTCGTGTCCGGTGGAGGTGGCCGAGCCGCTTAAGCGGCTCGCCGCCGAGGTCGACCGTCACCTGATGCAACAGGAAAGGTCGCGAACATGAGGTACGTCATCTCAGATACCGACGTTCTGGTAATTGTCGATGTGCAGAACGACTTCTGCCCGGGCGGCAGTCTGCCTGTCCCGGACGGCGATGCCGTGGTGCCTGTCGTCAACGCGCTGGCAGGGCGGTTCCGACACGCCGTGCTGACCCAGGACTGGCACCCGCCCGGCCACCGATCATTCGCATCCGCCCATCCTGGCCGGCGACCTTTCGAGTCGATCGACCTCGCGTATGGCCAACAGGTGCTCTGGCCGGACCACTGCGTGCAGGAGACGCCAGGTGCACAGTTCCACGCTCTGCTGCGAGTTCCCCACGCCGAACTCATCGTGCGCAAGGGCTACCGGCACGAGATCGATTCCTACTCGGCCTTCTACGAGAACGATCACACGACGCCGACGGGCCTTGCCGGATACCTGCGCGAGCGCGGGCTCACGCGGGTGTTTCTCGCCGGCCTCGCGTTCGACTTCTGTGTACGCTACTCGGCCGAGGACGCGCGCCGCTGCGGTTTCGAGGTCGTGGTCATCGAGGACGCCTGCCGCGGCATCGACATGGCCGGCTCGGTCGCAGCGACACGGGCCGCTCTGTCGAGCGTGGGCATTGCGTGCATCACGAAGGACGCCATCGGCTGAGTGAGATGGCGACTCTCTAGGAATGTCGAGAGCCGCCGGCGGGAGAGCGGACGTCGTGAAGGCTGCCGACCGCCTCGACGAGCAGCGACGCTGCCCAAGAGCAATCTCGTCCTATCCAAGACCGCCCCAAGTCCCCGCGCGCCGTGGCGCACGCTGTCGATCCGATGATCTGTTAAGCACGATCGCACGGGGCGCATGCTTGAACGCTCGCTTGGGCACGCCACGCACAGCAGAATTCCTTGTTGCGGAATTTTGGGCTCGCACGCGCGTTGACGCGCCCGATCGGGCCTCCTACGGTCCTCCTAGAAAAATCAAGTCACGCCCGGGCTTTCAGCCTGCGGTGGAGCCCACAACGGCGAGGAAACAACTAGCATTCCATTGAACAATCGAAGTCTCTCGGGAGGTAACTCCTTGGTGATTGACCCATTATATTTGCAGAAGCCGGAACGAAACTTCGGGTGTTCTTCCGCCTCTGCTGAGCGGTCCATTCATGAGAGGAGAATGAGAGTGGACATCGAGAGGGGCCGCACTTCCGTACCATCGACGCCAACGGTCGGGCACCGGAGCGAAGCGTGAAGCCGGCGCCGTTCACCTACCATGATCCGAGAACTGTCGAGGAGGCCGTCGGACTGCTCGCCTCCCTCGACAATGCCAGGGTTCTCGCCGGCGGCCAGTCGCTGATGCCGATGATGAACTTCCGGTACGCTCAGCCCGACCACCTGATCGACCTCAACCGCATCGCTGCTATGTCCGGGATCTCAGTGGACAAGGGCGCCATCGCATTCGGTGCGATGACGCGACAGCGCGAGATCGAGTTCTCGCCCCAGGTGTCGGAGGTCTGTCCCATCCTGCAAGCGGCTCTCGTGCACGTCGGGCACCGCCAGACCCGCAACCGCGGCACGATCGGCGGCTCCCTCTGCCACTTCGATCCCTCGGCGGAGCTCGTCAACTGCGTCTGCGTGCACGATGGTGCCGTGCTCAAGGCGCGCAGCAAGAGGGGGGAGCGGACTCTGACGATGTCGGACTTCGCCGTCGGCTACATGACGCACGGGTTGGCCCCGGACGAAATCCTCTGCAGCATTTCGCTTCCCTTGTGGTCGCCGCGGCACGGCTACGCCTATGTGGAAGTGGCACGTCGGCGTGGCGATTTCGCCATCGCCGGGGTCGCGGCGCTGATCGAAACCGAGGGGCGGGGCGGTGCGATCAAGCGCGCCTCACTCTCGGTGGCAGGCGTTTGCCAGACACCCGTTCGGCCACGCGCTGCGGAGGCGGCGCTCTTAGGCGAACGCCCGTCGCAGGAGCTCTTCGAGGCTGCGGCATCGGCAGGCGAGTTTCCCGAGGCTCTTTCGGACGCCTACGTGAGCGCCGACTATCGCCGTCACGTGGCTCAAGTGCTCATCCGTCGCGCCTTGTCGGCAGCAGCAGAGAAGGCGGAGGAAAGGTGGGCCGATGCCTGACAGACGACGCATATCGGTTCTGGTCAACGGTGCCGGCTACGAACGTGAAGTCGAGACCCGGCTGACGCTTGCCGACTTCCTGCGTCACGATCTCAGACTGACCGGTACCCACGTCGGCTGCGAGCATGGCGTGTGCGGCGCGTGCACGGTGCTTCTCGATGGCCTAAGCGTGCGCTCCTGCCTGATGCTCGCCGTGCAGGCCGACGGCTGCTCCATCGAAACAGTGGAAGGCTTGGCCCCCGCTCCCGATCAGCTCAATCTCCTGCAGCAGGCATTCATGAAAAGGCACGCCCTGCAGTGCGGATTCTGCACGCCGGGCATGCTCATGACACTTACCGAATATCTGCGTGCGGAGCCCAACCCGACCGAGGAGGGCGTGCGCGAGGCGCTTTCGGGAAACATCTGCCGGTGCACGGGCTATCAAGCGATCGTGGCGGCGGCCCTCGATGCCGCAGCGGCGCTGCGGGAACAGGGCGGGGCAAGGGAGGAACTGGCGAAGTGAATGCCTGGTTTGGAGCGTCGGTCCAACGCAAGGAGGATCCTGCTCTCCTGTGCGGCAAGGGCCGCTATGCCGACGACATCCATCTCCCCGGAATGCTGCAGGCCGCCTTCGTCCGCAGCCCGTTCCCGCACGCGCGCATCAGGAACATCGATGTGTCGGCAGCCAAGGCGTTGGCCGGGGTGCACGCCGTGCTCACCTACCGCGACTTGCCCGAGCGGCTGCAGGAGCCGATCGAGATGCTGCAACCTAATCCGTCGATCCTGCAGGTGTTCATGCCGCACGTCCTGCCCAAGGACGAGGTGTGCTACGCGGGCGAGGCCCTGGCCATCGTGGTCGCCGAGAACCGCTACATCGCCGAAGACGCGGCGGCATTGGTCGAGGTGGACTACGAACCACTGCCCTCGGTGAGCGATTGCCTGAAGGGCTTGGAGCCCGGGGCACCGCTGGCGCAGGCGCGGGCCAACTCCAACATCCTGGCCAAGATGTCGCTGCAGTCGGGCGACATCGAGCGCGCCTTCCGCAACGCCCCGCATGTCTATCGGGAACGGCTGCACCTGCATCGCGGCGGCGCCTTCTTCATGGAATGCCGGGGCCTGGTGGCGGATTGGAACCCGGTCTCGGCCTTGCTCACGGTACACGTGGGCACCCAATCCCCGCATCGGCTGCACCGCGTGCTGATCGATCTTCTGCAGTGCCACGACAGCCAGGTTCGCGTGGTGACGCCCGACATCGGCGGGGGCTTCGGACCGCGCGGTCAGGTCTACCACGAATATCTCGCGGTCTGTGCCGCCTCGATCCTGCTCGAGCGGCCGGTCAAGTGGATCGAAGATCGGCGCGAGAACTTTCTCGCCACCAACCAGGAGCGCGACCAGTACTGGGACATGGAGATCGCCGTCGATGAGGAGGCGCGCATCCTCGGTCTCAGGGGCAGGCTCGTGCACGACACCGGTGCCTACCTGCCGAAAGGGGTCGTGCTGCCCTGGATTGCCGGCGCCACGGTGCCCGGTCCCTATGTGCTGCCCGCCTACAAGCTCGATATCGTCGTGGCGATGACCAACAAGATATCGGTGTCGCCGGTGCGCGGTGCGGGGCGGCCGCAAGGCGTCGTCGTCATGGAGCGGATGATGGATCTGGTGGCGGCGAAGCGAGGGCTCGACCGCGCCGAGGTTCGCCGCAGAAACCTCATCAGGCCGGAGCAGATGCCGTATGCGGTCGGTATCACCTTCCGCGATGGCCGGCCCGTCGTCTATGACAGCGGCGACTATCCCGCCTGCCAGGCACGGGCGCTGCAGGCGGCCGACTACGCCGGCTTCGCCGAGCGGCGCGAGCGGGCGCGACGCGACGGCCGCTACATCGGGATCGGCATCTCCAACTCGGTCGAAGCGACGGGACTGGGCCCCTACGAGGGTGCGACCGTTCGCGTCAATACCAACGGCAAGATCGCCGTCTATGTCGGCGCCTCGAGCCAGGGCCAATCGCACAAGACGACCTTCGCCCAGATTGCCGCCGACCATTTCGGCGTCGATTACCGAGATGTCGTGGTGATCGGCGGCGACACCGCCACCATCAGCCAGGGCCACGGCACGTTCGGGGCCCGCATGGCCGTGACGGCCGGCTCCTCCGTGCACGTTGCGGCCGCCCAGGTCGCGAGCCAGATCAAGTCGATCGCGGCCGAGATGCTGGAGGTTCCGGAGACGGAACTGGAACTGCGCAACGGCCGCGTCCAGGTCAAGCAGGTGCCGGGCACGTCAGGCGTGCCGCGGAACATCGAAGGCGTCGGCCTGAGCCTGCGCGAGGTCGCCGTGCGCTCGATCGGCATGTCGGGCTTCGCCATGCGGCCCGGCTCCAAGCCAGGCCTGGAGAGCACCGCCTACTTCACGCCGGACAAATCCACCTATGCCAACGGCACGCATGTCGTGGAGGTCGAGGTGGACGTCGAGACGGGGCAGGTCAGAATCCTGCGCTTCGTCGTCGTGCACGACTGCGGCCGACTGATCAACCCGATGATCGTCCACGGTCAGATCGTCGGCGGCGTGGCGCACGCCGTGGGCAACGCGCTGCTGGAGAGAATGGTTTACGACGCTGACGGGCAGCCGCTCAGCACCAACTTCGGCGAGTACATGCTGCCGCTGGCAAGCGACGTGCCGCACGTGAACGTGTCGCATCTTGAGACACCGAGTCCGCTCAACCCGCTGGGCGTGAAGGGCGTCGGCGAGGGGGGCACAATCACCGGCATTGCCGCCATTATCAGCGCGGTCGAGGACGCCCTGTCACCGTTCGGGATCCGCATCAGAGAAACACCGATCTCGCCGCAGCGCATCGTCGAACTCATCAAAGAGGCGCGCCAATCGGCCCACAAGAGCGTGTGAGGTAACGATGGAAAACGACACCGGCATCACGTCGCGCATCATCGGCATACTCAGGGCTTTCGCGGACGGGGAATCCGTGATGGGGGTCAAGCAGCTTTCGGAGCGGCTCGAGCTGCCCCCATCGACCGTGCATCGGCTGCTCGACCAGCTGCTCGAGCACGGGATGGTGGAGCGCGCTCCGCATCGGCGCTACCGCATCGGAACCGAGTTCTTCCGGATGGGATGCCGCGTGGAGAGCAAGTTCCGGATCATCGAGCTCGCTCGGCCCATCATGCAGAAGCTCGTCGACCAGGTCGGCGAGACCTGCTCGCTCTCGATCTATGCGTCCAACAGCCGCCAGCGCTTGATGCTGGCCAAGGTCGACCATCCAGATCACCCGCTGCGCTATACCCAGCCGGTCCTGGAGACCCGTGCCCTGTGCTTCGGAGCCGCCGGCCGGGCCATCCTGGCGCATCTGCCGGCGGCCGACATCGAGCAAATCTATGCGGAGTCGCCCCAAGTCTCGCCGACCGGCAAACCACTTCCGCCCTACGCGGAGCTGCTTTGTGACCTCGAGAAGATCAGGGCCGACGGCTTCGCATTCGCGAGGGGAGAGCTGCTATCCACCGATACCGCGGCGGTGGCTGCGCCGTTCTTCGGCCAGCAGCGGCGGGTGATGGGCGCGCTGTGCGTGAT
>DATLZB010000195.1:0-4868 GCA_035574175.1 Hyphomicrobiaceae bacterium | reverse complement strand
TGCGCGAGAGGTTGCGCGAACCGACCGGCTCGCCGGTGGTCAGGTACGTCTCGACGACTTGCCTGAAGATGGCGCGCGAGCGTTCATTGAGCTTGTTGAGCTCGCTCGTGGTTTCCTTCATGGCTGGCGGGTTGATACTCGAATTGAGCTCAGGAATCTAGGAGCAGGCCGCCGACTCGTCAAACGCCGCATGCCTTTTCCGATTGAACGCCATCGCCCGCTCGCATAGCCTGCGACGTTCCCTGATCCCTGCTCCGTCACGGTTACCCCATCCCATGCGTCCTTCGAAACGCAGGCCCGATGAGCTTCGCCGCGTATCATTTGAACGTGCCGTCTCGATGCACGCGGAGGGCTCCTGCCTGATCAAGTTCGGCAACACCCAGGTGCTTTGCACGGCGAGCCTCGAAGAGCGGCTGCCCCCTTGGCTTAAGGGCCAGGGACGGGGATGGGTTACGGCCGAATACGGCATGCTCCCGCGGGCGACGGTCGAGCGAACGCGGCGTGAGGCGACAACCGGACACCCGTCGGGTCGCACACAGGAGATCCAGCGGCTCATCGGCCGGGCCCTGCGCGCCGTCGTCGACCTTCAGAAGCTTGGCGAACGGCAAATCGCCATAGATTGCGACGTAATACAGGCCGACGGTGGAACGCGGACGGCCGCCATCACGGGGGCTTGGGTGGCGCTCCACGATTGCATCGCGTGGATGCAGGCTCGCTCCATGGTGAGGGAGGGCGTGTTGAAGGATCAGGTGGCCGCCGTCTCGGCAGGAATTTACGGCGGCGTGGCTGTGCTCGATCTCGACTATGCCGAGGATTCCGAAGCCGATGCCGATGGCAACTTCGTCATGACCGGCAGCGGCCGCCTCGTCGAGGTGCAGGCGACCGCCGAGCGCACCGCCTTCAGCCAGGCTCAGTTCGACGAGTTGCTGGAGCTTGCCCGCAAAGGCATCATGGAGCTTGTTTCGCTACAGAAACTGACCGTAGCGTGACGTGATGTGGCCGCCATGACCCCGACGGGAGTCCTCGAGACTGTTCTCTATGCCGAGGACCTGGGTGCGGCCGAAAAATTCTACTCGGACGTGCTGGGGTTCGATCTTCACTCCAAGGCGCCGGACCGACACCTGTTCTACCGTTTGGGCAACCAGATGCTACTGATTTTCAACCCCACCGCGACTGAAAGACCCGCACCGGCCGGCTCACTTCCTGTTCCGCCCCATGGCGCCCGGGGCCCGGGTCACGTGTGCTTTCGCGCAAGCCCGCAGCAGCTTGATGCGTGGCGGGTGCGGCTCGAGCAGAAGGGTGTCGCCATTGAGTCGGATTTTGAGTGGCCGAGCGGCGGCCGCTCGATTTACCTTCGCGATCCCGCCGGCAACAGCGTCGAGTTTGCCGAGCCGCGCATCTGGGGCCTTCGGTGAGCAGGCGATTGATGCGCGGGGAGCGGCTCGTGGTGGCGAGCCACAACCCCGGCAAAGTCCGCGAGATATGTGAGCTGATCGAACCCTACGGAATCGAGGCCGTTGGCGCCGGAGCCCTCGGACTGGCGGAACCGGAAGAAGTTGAGGAGACGTTTGCCGGCAACGCATCTCTCAAGGCGGCGGCAGCGGCCCGCGCCTCCGGGTTGCCGGCGCTTGCCGACGACTCTGGTCTTGAAGTGGAAGTTTTGGGCGGCGCCCCGGGCGTTAAGTCCGCCCGCTGGGCGGGGCCTGAACGCGACTTCATCGCTGCCATGCAGCGCGTTGCGGATGAAATAGGCAAATGCCGAGGCTGGACAGAAGGTGGGCCGCGGGCCAACTTTACCTGTGCCCTCTGCATCGCCTGGCCCGATGCAACGAGCTGCGTGTTCGAGGGCAAGGTGTTTGGCCGCCTCGTGTGGCCGCCGCGCGGCGAGCGAGGATTCGGCTATGATCCCATGTTTGTCGCCGACGGCGAAACGCTGACCTTCGGCGAGATGGAGCCCAAAGCCAAGCATGCGATCAGCCATCGCGCCCGCGCCTTCGCCCGGTTCGTCGCTGCCTGCCTCGGCGAGCAATCCTGATGAGGCCGGGTTTGGTGTCTATGTGCACTGGCCGTTCTGCGCGTCCAAATGCCCTTACTGCGACTTCAACAGTCACGTCCGGGCCGACGGCATCGACGAACCGCGCTTCCTTGCGGCGCTGCAGCGCGAACTTCGGTATCAGGCCTCGCTGAGCGGGCCCCGAGCCGTAACGAGCGTATTCCTGGGCGGGGGAACGCCCTCGCTCATGCAGCCGGCGACGGTTGCGGGTATTCTCGATTGTATCGCGGCGTGTTGGAGCGTTCCGCCGGACGCGGAAATAACGCTCGAGGCCAATCCCGGCAGCGTCGAGGCAGGCCGCTTCACGGGGTATCGGACGGCCGGCGTCAACCGCGTCTCGCTCGGCGTGCAGTCGCTGCGCGATGACGCGCTGCGGGCCCTTGGGCGGCGGCATACTGTTGCCGAGGCCAAAGCCGCACTCGAAGTCGCTCGGCGCACGTTCGATCGCTTCAGCTTCGATCTCATCTACGCCCGTCCCGGGCAGACGATCGACGACTGGCGTGCCGAGCTCAAGGACGCGCTGACGCTGACGGGCTCCCACCTTTCGCTCTACCAGCTCACGATCGAACCCGGCACGCCCTTTGCCGCCCTCGCTGCCGTGGGTCGGCTCACCCTTCCGGAGCCTGATTCTGCGGCGCGCCTGTTCGAGGTGACGCAAGGCTTGGCCGCGGCAGCGGGCCTACCCGCCTACGAAATTTCCAATCACGCCGCGCCCGGCGAAGAGTGCCGGCACAACCTTCTCTATTGGCGCTATGGGGAATACGTCGGGGCGGGCCCTGGCGCCCACGGCCGGCTCTTCATCGGCGGTCGCCGCCATCAGACGGCGACCGAGCGGGCGCCCGAGCAGTGGCTCGGGCACGTCGAAGCGCGCGGCCACGGTTTGACTGAAACGGCGCCGCTGTCCGCCGCCGAGCAGGCCGATGAAGCGCTGCTGATGGGGCTCCGTCTCGAGGAGGGCCTCGACCTTGAGCGGCTGAAAAGGATTGGCGGCCGTGGGCCGCGTGTCGCTGTAATTGAGGCCCTCATCGCCGACGGCCTGTTGGAACGCACCGGCGCCGGCCGCATCAAGGCCGCAGCACGGGGGCGACTCCTCTTGAACGAAGTCGTACTTCGGCTATCGCGGAGCCTTGTTCCGGCGGACGCGTGAGCCGGCGGATCGGGCGGCGGCCGGTTCGATGCGGCGGAACTCCTGCAACAACCAGTCATGGAAAGCCTTCACCTTGGGCCGGCTCTCGGTACTCTTCGGGCACACGAAATAGAACGCCCGGCCGGTCGGAAGCTCGATAGTGAAGGGCGCCACCAGCCGACCGCTTCGCAGGTCGTCGTGGGCGAGCAGCTTGTGCGCGAGCAGCACTCCTGCGCCCTCGATCGTCGCCTCGAGCGCGTGGTCGGCGCTGTTGAAACGCAGCCCTCGGCGGACGTCTGCCCCCGTAACGCCGGCCGCCGCGAACCAGTCCGACCAAGTCGGCAGATCGGCACGCCCGACAAGCGAATCATCGTGGATCAGCGCCATCCGCGCTAGGTCGGCCGGCGACCCCACGCCGCCCGCCTGCTCCAGGACTCGCGGGCTGCACACCGGTAGCAGAACGACGTCGGCCAACTTCTCGAAGTAGAGATCGCTGGCGAAGGGACCTGAACTCGACAGGTTGCGCACAGCAACATCGACCCCGTCACGCTCGAAGTTGACGAAGTTGAGGCCCGCCGTGATACGGGCATCGATCTCCGGATTGCTCATCAGGAAGCGGTAGAGCCGGGGTGCGAGCCACTTCGCAGTGAAGCCTGGCGGCGCACTGATCACCAGCACTCGGTCCTGACTTGCACGGGCGAGCGCAACGACCGCTTGGCGGACCTGGGCAAAGCCGGTGCTCAGTCCGGGATAGAGAAGCCGCCCCGCGTCGGTCAGTTCGATGCCGCGCGCACGCCGGTGGAACAGCTTCACGCCGAGAAAGTCCTCGAGCCCCTTGACCTGGTGGCTTAGAGCGGACGCCGTCACGTTGAGCTCTTCGGCGGCGCGCGAGAAGCTCAGATGGCGCGCGGCGGCCTCGAAGGCGCGCAGCGCACTCAAAGGGGGGAGCGAGGCCGACATATTGAGATTTTCTCAGATCTCTTATGAGGAATGATCGCTTGCTGTGCTGCTGTTTAGGCCACATATTGCGATACAATAAATGAGATGACATGAGGATAGCTAAAATGTCAAAGATGGAAAGGGCCTTCCGCCATCCAGCGTCCAGCGAGCTGCTGCGAATGATGGAGAGAGCGCGGCGCGAGCGTTCACTGCACCTTGCTCGATTGCTAAGGATCAAGACTGGCCAGACCTCGGTCCGCGGCGGGGGCGATGGGCAGAACAGGCCCTTGACGCCGAGCGCTCTTTCAACCGTAGTGTGTTGAGGCGGCGCACCCGATCATGAACCCGGGCCGGAGGGAAGCCTCTGGCCCGCCCCGCCTTTTCCGTAGTCTTCTTTTTTGCCGGCAAGCGCCAGCGGCGCCATAGTCATGGACAGTCGCAGCAGCCCCGACTATGCAGCGGCGCATGATGCACCGCCTTTATGCCTGGATGATGCGAATGGCCGCTCATCCTCGAGCCCCGCACGCGCTGTTCTGGGTATCCTTCGCGGAAAGTTCGTTCTTTCCCATTCCGCCGGACGTGATGCTGGTGCCGATGGTGCTGGCCGAGCGCCTCAAGGCGTGGTGGTACGCGACGCTTGCCACGGTCGGGTCGGTCATCGGCGGGGTCGCGGGCTACGCCATCGGCTACTTCCTGCTCGAATACGTCGGGCTGCCCATCCTCAGGTTCTACGGTGCAGCCGCCGAGTTC
>DATLZB010000194.1:0-3608 GCA_035574175.1 Hyphomicrobiaceae bacterium | reverse complement strand
GTGTGGTGCCTGGCCGGCCAACCTCGCCGACAGCCATGCCGGGCTCAACTACGCCAACTTCGGCTGTGCCAACCAGCGCAACTTCGCCGCCATGGTTTCCAATCCCGCCGATCTCTTAGGCCCCCGTACCGAGACCCCGCCAGCAAGCGAAAAGCGCGACGTCCAGTGGCAAAAGCACACCAAAGGGGAGTCGACCATTTCGAAAAAGCACGAGGACGAACGCGTGAGGGTCCAGGGCAATTGATGCTCACAAGTCGAGCGCTGTGCGGCGGGAGAGGCCGAGTCGGGACAAGCGCCGCGGCAGCTCCCGCAGCATTAGAATAGTATGGCCGATCTGCAGCGATAAGAGACAAACAGTTTCTTTTTATCCCGACAAGTTGACCGCGCCTTAGAAAATATTACTGTTCCGCCACGGCAGGTCAGACCGTAAGCGTCTGCCCGCAACCGGAACAGACCTCTGATGCGGTATTTTCCGATTTTCGTCGATCTGAAGGGCCGGCGCGTCGTCGTCGCTGGCGCGGGCGAGAAGGCCGCTCAAAAGCTCCGCCTGCTAACCAAGACAAACGCTTCCATCGCGGTCATCGGCACCGGCGCCGTTGCGGAGATCGCCAACCTTGCCGCATCTGGCGCCATCACGCACCTGCCGCGGCGGCCCGAGGCCCGCGACCTTGAAGGCGCCGCTCTGGTGTTTGCCGCTGACGACGAGCCTTCGGTCAACGAGGAGATCGCAGCGGCCTCAGCCGCTCGCGGCATTCCGGTCAACGTCGTCGATGGCCCGACGGCGAGCACCTTCATCATGCCCGCCATTGTCGATCGTGCGCCCGTGACCGTAGCCATCGGCACCGAAGGCACTGCTCCCGTGCTGGCCCGCATGATCAAGTCGCGGATCGAGGCTTGGCTGCCGGCCGGCTTCGGCAACGTGGCCACATTTGCGCGCCGTTTCCGACAGCGCGTCCATGATGAGATCGGCTCGCCGCTGCTCCGTCGCAGGTTCTGGGAGCGCCTGCTCGCCGGACCGTTTCGGCGGCACGCCCTTTCTGGCGATGAGGTTTCAGCTACGCGAGAGGTTATGCGCGAAATTGCTGCGGCGCGCGGCGCTGCCTCGCCGCCCGGCCTAGTGACGCTCATCGGCTGTGGCCCTGGCAACCCCGACCTGCTCACGCTCAAGGCTCAGCAGAGGCTCCAGGAAGCGGACGTGCTTGTCTATGACCGCCTCGTCGATCCTGCCATCCTCGAATATGCGCGGCGCGATGCCCTTCGCATCGACGCAGGCAAGACGGCAGGCGGACCGACCATGCCGCAGGAAGCGATCAATCAGATCCTCGTGCGCGAGGCCCTCAAGGGTCACCGTGTGGCGCGCCTTAAAGGCGGCGACCCCTTTGTGTTTGGGCGCGCCGCCGAGGAGATGGCGGCAGTGCGCGCGGCCGGCATCGAGGTGGAGGTCGTCCCTGGCGTGACGGCCGCTCACGCCGCCGCCGCAAGCATCGGCTTGCCCATGACGCTGCGGGGCAGGGTGCGTCAGTTCTCGCTCGTCACAGGCGCCGCCGACGGCGCTCTCAACCTCGACTGGAAAGCGCTCTCAGCCGGGGGACAGGCATTCGCAATCTACATGGGTGTGCGCAGCGCGCCTCTCATCCAGGAGAAGCTTGTCGCTGCGGGGGCCGACCCGGGCACGCCGGTGGTGATCGTCGAGAAGGCCACGCTCCCTTGCGAGCGTGTGATTGCGACGACGCTCGCCGACCTCGCTGAAGCGATCGCAGTTGAGAAGGTTACGGGTCCGGCCATCATCTTCGTCGGCCTGGATTGGGACGCAGCCCGCCTGTCGCGCCCCGCCAACGTTGCCCTCTTTCGTCCCGCTCGCGCCCAGCACGTGCCAACCGCGCCGCGGCCGGCCGACGAGATCACGGTGGCCGCCCAGTGGATCGCCGGATGAGCGGAGGGATTTGACGTGAGCGTGGTTCCGATCCTTCCGAAGAGCGCACCGTTCACCACGGAAGAAATCGACGTGCTGAACGGGCTCGTCGGCCGCGCCACGCCGTTGCAGCGGGCTTGGCTCGCTGGCTTCCTGGCCGGTCTCGATGCCGCCCAAGGGCAAGCCGTCCAGCCACACGCTCCGGCGCGGCCCAAGGCCAAGCTCACCATCCTTTATGCGAGCGAGTCCGGCAACGCCGAGGGCTTGGCACTGAAGGCGCGCAAATCCGCGCAGAAGCTCGGCTTTGACGTTCGCGTTCTGGACATGGGAGAGGCCGAGGTTGCAGCGCTCGAGAAGACCGAGAACCTTCTCGTCTACGCCTCAACCTGGGGCGAGGGCGACCCGCCCCAGCGCGCCGCCGCCTTCTACCGCTCGCTGATGAGCGATGCTGCCCCGCGCCTCGATGGCGTCAGGTTCGCCGTGCTCGCTCTCGGCGATACCGCCTACGTGAACTTCTGCGCCACCGGTCGCGCGATCGATGCGCGCTTAGAGGCGTTGGGCGGGCTGCGCACCGCGCCGCGCGTCGACCTTGACCTCGACTTCGCCAAGCAGGCTGCCGCCTGGACGGAATCGGCTCTTGCCGCGTTGGCCCCCGCCGAAACCCATCCCACGGCCACCATCCTGCACGTGGACTTCAAGGCGGCGAGCCATGGCGACCCTCTCGATGAGCCTGTGTTCGGCGTCGACAACCCGCTCGAGTCGGAGATCACCGAGCGCATCAACCTCAACGGCACCGGTTCCACCAGCGAGACGTGGCATATCGAGCTGGCGACCGCAGCGCCCGGCTTTGTCTACGAGCCGGGCGACGCCATCGGCGTGCTGCCGCAGAACGATCCTGCGCTCGCCCACGAGCTGCTCGCCGCGGTTGGGCTCGGCGCTGATGACGCCTTTGCCGCCAAGCTCGTCGCCTCATTCGACATCACCACCCTGAGCCGCCCCCTGATCGAGGCCTACGCCAAGCTCACCGGGCGCGGCGATCTCACCGCCCTCGCAACGCCGGAACGATTTGCCGCCTACGCCGCCGACAGACAGCTCATCGATCTGTTCCTGGAACACCCCGAGCGGCTCACGGCGGAACAGCTCACCGCTCTGCTGCGACCGCTTCCGCCACGCCTTTATTCCGTCGCTTCGAGCCTCAAGGCCCATCCCGGCGAGACCCACCTTCTTGTCAGCGCCGTTCGCTGGCGCTCTCGCGGCCGCGACCGCAAGGGTGTCGCCTCGACCTGGCTGGCCGACCGACGCAAGACCGGCGACGCGTTGAAGCTCTACGTCAAGCCCAACCGGCATTTCCGCCTGCCGAAGGACGTCAGCCGCCCGATTGTCATGATCGGCGCCGGCACCGGCATTGCGCCCTACCGCGCCTTCATCGAGGAACGAGCGGAAATGGGAGCCAGGGGACCGAGCTGGCTCATCTTCGGCGCCCGCAACTACACGACCGACTTCCTCTATCAACTCGAATGGCAGGACCACCTTAAGAGTGGCGCGCTTAGCCGCATCGATGTCGCCTTCTCCCGTGACCAGCCCGAGAAGATCTACGTGCAGCATCGCCTGTGGCAGCAGCGTGTCGAGCTCTTGAAATGGATTGAGGAAGGTGCCCACATTTACGTGTGCGGCGACGAGAAGCGCATGGCGAAGG
>DATLZB010000193.1:0-36136 GCA_035574175.1 Hyphomicrobiaceae bacterium | reverse complement strand
GTGTGGTGCCTGGCCGGCCAACCTCGCCGACAGCCATGCCGGGCTCAACTACGCCAACTTCGGCTGTGCCAACCAGCGCAACTTCGCCGCCATGGTTTCCAATCCCGCCGATCTCTTAGGCCCCCGTACCGAGACCCCGCCCGCAAGCGAGAAGCGCGACGCGCAATGGGACAAGTACGTCCGGGGAGAATCGACCATCTCCAAGAAGCAGGAGGAGGAGAGGGTCAAAGGGTTGGCAGGCAACTGAGGACATCGCGTCATGACCAAGCAAGCATTCTCCTATCGCGCCGAGGATGAGTCCTCCCAAGCGAACGCGATCGCTCCTTTCGACGGCAAGGCGCAGGAACGCGCCGAGGCGCCTGCCACTCGTGCCCGGCCGATCCCGCGCATCTCCATCGACGCCTTTTGCGAGGACGCTTCGACCGCGGACGCGGTTCAGGTTGCCGGTGAAGACCGCCGCCTGGCCAAGGTCCATCTCAACGTGCACATGGGGGGCCTCACGGCAGCGATCGCTCACTACCAGCAGAATCCGACACCCAATCTCATTGTCATCGAATCACTATTGCCTCGCCCTCAGATGCTGGCCGAGCTCGACCGGCTGGCCGAGAGCTGCGATCCCGAAACGAAGGTTCTCGTCGTCGGGGCCGCCAACGACGTGATTCTGTACCGTGAGCTGCTGAAGCGCGGTGTCAGCGAGTACCTCATCGCACCCGTGGCTCCCGTCGATCTCATGGAGGCGATCTCCAACCTCTACAACGACCCCCAGGCGGAGCCGATCGGACATGTCCTGGCCTTCATTGGTGCCAAAGGCGGCGTCGGCTCCTCGACCGTCTGCCACAACGTCGCCTGGACCATGTCGGAGGTCCTCAAAACGAACGTGGTCATCGCCGACCTCGACCTCGCTTTCGGAACGACGGGGCTCGACTTCAATCAGGACCCGGTACAGGGCATTGCCGACGCGCTTTCGAGCCCCGAGCGGCTCGATGAGATGCTCCTCGATCGGCTGCTGACGAAGTGCTCGGAGCATTTGAGCATTTTTGCCGCCCCGGTCGTGCTGGACCGTGATTTCGAACTCTCGCCGGAGGCCTGCGACTCGGTCATCGACGTCGTGCGCCGCAATGTTCCTTACGTCGCCGTCGACCTGCCGCATGTTTGGACCCCCTGGTGCAAGCGCATCCTGCTCGATGCCGACGAGATCGTGGTTACCGCCAATCCCGACCTCGCCAACCTGCGCAACGCCAAGAACATCATCGACCTGCTGAGACAGTCGCGCGCCAACGACGGGCCGCCGCTGCTCGTCGTCAACATGGTGGGCGTGCCCAAGCGGCAGGAGATCAGCGTGAAGGAGTTCTGCCAGAACCTGGAGCTGCAGCCCGCCGCCGTCATTGACTTCGACGGCGAGTCATTCAGCAACGCTGCCACCAACGGCCAGATGATCGAGGAGTTTAACAAGAAGGCGAAGGCGACCGCCCAATTCCGGGACATCGCGCTGGCGCTCGCCCATCGCAAGGACGGCAAGACGGAGCCGAAGAGGTCTCCGCTGGCCCCGCTGCTCGAGAAGCTGAAGCTGAAGCGCTAGAGGACGAGGCTCATGTTTGGCAGGAGAACCAACGATCCCGTTGCGCCTCGCAAGGCGTTGCCGCCCCAGCAACCGCCGGCGGCCACCATGCCGCGCCCGTCTGCAGAGGCAAAGCCCACTGTGGTGCCGACGTCGGCGGCCCGGCTCGCCGAGCCGCCGGCCGAGCCGCAGCGCCGTCACTCCGAGGAGTATTACGACGTCAAAACGACGGTCTTTAATGCGCTGATCGATACCATAGACCTGACCCAGCTTGCCAAGCTCGATGCCACGGCCGCGCGCGAGGAGATCCGCGACATCGTCAGCGAGATCATCCAGATCAAGAACGTCGTGATGTCGATTGCCGAGCAGGAGGAGCTGCTCGAGGACATTTGCAACGACGTGCTCGGTTACGGCCCGCTCGAGCCGCTGCTCGCCCGCGACGACATCGCCGACATCATGGTGAACGGCGCCAACACAACGTACATCGAGGTCGGCGGCAAGGTGCAGAAGACATCGGTCCGCTTCGCCGACAACGCGCAGCTCATGAACATCTGCCAGCGCATTGTGAGCCAGGTCGGTCGCCGCGTCGACGAGTCGAGTCCGATCTGCGACGCGCGCCTGCCCGATGGCTCCCGCGTCAACGTCATTGCCCCGCCGCTGGCCATCGACGGCCCCGCGCTCACCATCCGCAAGTTTAAGCGTGACCGTTTGAAGCTCGATCAGTTGGTCGCCTTTGGCTCCATTTCGCCGGCTGGCCGGACCCTCCTCGAGATCATCGGTCGCGTCCGCTGCAACATCATCGTTTCGGGCGGTACCGGCTCGGGCAAGACCACGCTGCTCAACTGCCTTTCGAGCTGCATCGACGACGATGAGCGCATCATCACCTGCGAGGACTCCGCCGAGCTTCAGCTCCAGCAGCCGCACGTGGTGAGGCTCGAGACCCGCCCTCCCAACCTCGAGGGCGAGGGTCAGATCACCATGCGCGATTTGGTCAGAAACTGTCTGCGCATGCGCCCGGAGCGAATCATCGTCGGCGAGGTGCGCGGTCCCGAAGCGTTCGATCTCCTGCAGGCAATGAATACCGGCCACGACGGCTCGATGGGCACTCTTCACGCCAACTCACCCCGCGAGGCCATCAGCCGCATGGAGTCGATGATTATGATGGGCGGCTTCCAGCTGCCGACCAAAACCATCCGCGAGATGATCACCGGCTCCATCGACATCATCGTTCAAGCTGCGCGCCTCCGCGACGGCAGCCGCAAGATCACCCACATCACCGAAGTGCTCGGCATGGAGGGCGACGTCGTCACGCTGCAGAACATCATGGTCTACGAGATCACCGGCGAAGATGCCCACGGCAGGATCATCGGCCGGCACCGCTCCACTGGCATCGCTCGGCCGCGCTTCTGGGACCGGGCCGAGTACTTCGGCGAAACCGACCGGCTGGCCCGAGCCCTGGCCGAGGCCGAAGTGCGCGACGCCCACGGCAATCCACTCGGGGAGACCAATGCTTGATCGCGAGATGATCGAGGTCGGCGTGGTGTTGCTCGGCGCGCTTGCCGTTGGCGGCATCGCCTACGCGCTGCTTTACCCGTATCTGTCGGGCGAGAAGCATGTCGAGGAACGCTTGCAGGGGATAACGGAGAATCGCGCCCGCGCTGCCGCCCGCAAGGCGCAGCAAGAGCAGGGTGCCAGCCGCCGCAAGGCCGTTGCCGACACGCTCAAGGAACTCGAGTCCCGTCAGCGGGCGAGTCGGCGAACGACCCTGCGGCTCCGCCTGCAGCGTGCCGGCCTCGACATCTCGCCCCGCTCGTACTGGATCATGAGTGCCCTTACCGGCGTCGGCTTCGGTGTCGCCAGCTTTCTGCTTCTGCCCGGCGCGCCGCCCATTGTGCCCATCTTCACTGCCTTCATTGGCACCTTCGGCTTGCCCCACTGGGTGCTCAACAAGATCATCAAGCGTCGCCAGAATAAGTTTCTTGACGAGTTCGCCAATGCCATCGACGTCATCGTACGCGGCGTGAAATCGGGTCTGCCGCTCAACGAATGCCTGGCGATCATCGCACGCGAGAGTCCCTCGCCTGTGCGCGAGGAGTTCATCGACATCGTCGAGCAGCAGCGGGTCGGCATCCCGCTGAGCGAATGCTTCGAGCGCATGATGACGAGGATGCCGCTGCCGGAGGTGAAGTTCTTCGGCATCGTCATCGGCATTCAGCAGCAGGCGGGCGGCAACCTGTCCGAAGCGCTGAGCAACCTCTCAGGCGTGCTGCGCGATCGCAAGCGTTTGCAGGCTAGGGTTTCCGCCCTCTCGGCTGAAGCCAAGACCTCGGCGATCGTGCTGGGTTCGCTGCCCCCGCTGGTTGGCTCCATGGTTTACATAACGACACCCAAGTACATCGGCCTGCTGGCGACCACCAAGGTGGGCCTGTTCCTGCTGGGCTGCGCTGGCCTTTGGATGCTGTGCGGCATTTTCGTCATGCGCAAGATGATCAACTTCAAGTACTGAGATCGAAATGCTCGATTTCATCGACATGGTGCTGAGGCCGCAGCTCATCGTGATGGCGCTCGCCTCGATCGCGGCCTTCGCCACTGTACTCACCATCGCCATGCCCATTCTGCAGCGCGACCGCGTCAACCAGCGCATGAAAGTTATGGCGATTGAACGCGACAAGATGCGGGCCGCGCGCCTCGCCGAGCTGAAGAGCCGCGAGGGGCAGGGCAAGCTGCGCCAGGCACCCAAGGGCTTCATGCAGCAGCTTGTCGATGCGCTCGACCTTCGTTCCAAATTCGAGACCGAGGAGCTGAGAGCGAAGCTGAAGATGGCGGGACTGAGGGGCCAGCCGCCGCTTATCGCCTACATGTTCTTCCGCGTCGTGATGCCTCCCATCGTGACGCTGGTTGCGCTCTTCTACCTGTTCGTCGCCCTCCCCAACCTAAGCTATCCCCCCTTGCTCAAGGTCATGATGGCGGTGGGTGCCGGCTTCCTGGGCTTCTATCTGCCGAACATGTTCCTGCAGAATCTGATCCAGCGCCGCCAGCAATCGATTTCGAGCGCTTTCCCCGATGCGCTCGATATGCTGCTGATCTGCGTGCAGGCCGGCATGTCGATTGAGGCGGCCTTCGGCAAAGTGTCGAAGGAGATTGGTGTCCAGTCGCTGGAACTTGCCGAGGAATTGAGCCTGACCACGGCCGAGCTCTCCTATCTTCAGGAGCGCCGGCAGGCTTACGAGAATCTCGGTCAGCGCACCGGCATCCCAGGCGTCAAGGCGGTGGCTACCGCGTTGATCCAAGCCGAGCGCTATGGCACGCCCGTCAGTCAGGCTCTGCGCGTCATGGCCAAGGAGAACCGGGAGATGCGCATGTCGGAGGCGGAGAAGAAGGCGGCCGCGCTCCCACCCAAACTGACGGTCCCCATGATCGTGTTCTTTCTGCCGGTCCTGTTCATCGTCATTCTGGGACCGGCGGCGATCCAGGTGCTGAAACTCAATTAGCGGTAGCCCCAGTCAGGCCCGCTTTCAGGTCTGTGTTGCGTCGAGCCCCGGCCCGCTCTGCGCCGGGGCTCGTTTCTTCGTAGGCTCGGCATGGCCATCGGCTTTGGGGGTGAACGTTCTCCAGTGAACCGGTCAAAGCAAACGAAAGCCAAGGGGGAAACCGCGGGCCGACCAACAGGAACCGGATACGAGGCGGTGCCGAGCAGGGCGAACGGGAAAGAGCCGCGAAGCTCTCGTGACCAAGGCTTAAGCGGCTGGATCCGGCGGTCGCGGGATGACCGTCGACTCTCTTGCCCTGGAAGGGCTCGGCTTGCGGGGTCTGTTCTTGCGACTGCACCTTCGCGTCAACGAAGCCATTGGTGCGGACGGGGCCTACTTCCGGATCGCCAAGGTGCCTCGCGTTCTTGCCAGCTTCGACCAATTGATTCGCCGTTGGCTAGACTAAGGACGTTGAGCTCAGGCACTGGAAGGTGTGTCGCGCCATCTCGCGCCGTCTATCGTGAGATTTGCGCTCGTTGGATGACCAACCGCGCGGCCGCGCGGGTGGCTGGCGCTGGTGGCGCAAGGCGCCGATGATGATCAACATCGCGGTGTGGCAGGGACGCGAAGGTCAGCCCCTATACTAATTTGGCTATGGGACGGCTGCTGCGCTATCTTCCGTCCGTCGCCAAGTCATCTCCCTACACGAACTAGAAGCCGGGCACCCCCTTGGAGAAGACGTTCGCACTGCTGCCGCTGTGGTATTTCCATCTGCCAAACTTCATCTTGGCGGCGCTGATGTACACCCTGCTCGGGCGTGTCGTGCTCGGCTTCATGGTCGATGCCAATTCGACCAACTACATCTGGCGCTTCTTCTGCCGTATCACGGACCCGGTCGTGGCTGTCGTATCGCTCGTCACGCCGAAGGCGGCGGCGCCGGTCGTGGTGTGGCTGTTCGGCTTCGTGTGGCTGTTCTGGTTGAGGGTCGGGCTACTCTACATGTTCCTGGTGTTCGGGGCGCTACCTGGCACAGGATGAGCTTTGGACGATGGATCGCAATCTCTACTTCGTCGGCATCGCCTTCTTCGGAATGGTCAACGGCATCCATAATCCGCTGATGCCGCTCGCCTATGTGTTCAGCAAGGCGCTCATGTACGTGCCGCTGTTCGGCAGCGAGGCACTCATCTTCTATTTCGCGGCTCTGATGCTGTCGACGGGCTCCATTATGCTCGCGGGCATCCCGGCCGCCGTCTACGAGCGCTTCCTTGGCGCCCATTCCGACTCCACCGACACCTCGCTCTTCATCTGGCTTGCCGGGTCGGCGCTTCTCGCCATTCCCGCCGTCGGCAACTTCCTGGACCGCGGCCTGTAGCCCTGCGCGCGCAACTTTTTGTGACGCACAGAGGCGCGCACTTGTCAGTGCAGAGACGCTCCATCTAGGGTGGGCGCAACCGGCGAAGGAGCCGGGCGTTGACGCTGTCGCTGGCGCGCTGCCGGGGTCATTGTCATGGACCATATTCGCCGCATTGCATTCGAAATCGTTTTCCGCGCCTGCAGCTTCGGCCTGCTCGCCATCATCTGTGTCATGGTGGGGATGTCGTTCGAGCCCCGCGCGGCGATGCAAGCCGGGGGGCTCCTTACACTGATGATGACCGGCATCCTGGTGCTCAAGGCGCAGGAGGCACTGAAAAAGAACTACCGGCGAACGGAGATGTGGCTCTATCTGCCTGAGGAACTGAAGCCTCCCGCGGCCTTCGCGCAGCAGGTGACGTCGGCCGTCATGCGCGAAACCTACTTGGTCTTTGCCCTGTGGACGGCGGAAATCGCGCTCGGCATGTGGCTCGTCGCGCTCGTGTTCTGGCTTGCCGGCCTCTGAGGCGGCAGGGGAAGTCGGGTCCGGTGCGGCACCCAGTTCTCGTGCGGATTACCCAAACCGGGGATGAGCTTTCCCTTTCCGGCGGGCCTGAAGTATAGGGATAGCAAAACGCCGTATCCCGACGTGTCGGGACAGCGGCAGGTCATGGCTCAATGGGCGGCGCCGTCGCCGGGAGGAACGCATGCCCGCCAACCGCATCGTCATCGTCGACGATCATCCTTTGTTCCGGGACGCGCTGACCCAAGCGCTCAGCGTGGCCTTCGAGTCGGTCGAAATCCTGGAGGCCGGTTCGCTCGACGAGATCGCCACGACGCTCGCCTCCGACAGCGACGTCGATCTCATTCTGCTCGACTTGGCAATGCCAGGGGTGCAGGGCTTCTCCGGCCTCATCTTCCTGCGCGCCCAGCACCCCGAGATACCGGTGGTCATCGTCTCGGCAAGCGAGGACCCGCACACGATCTGGCGGGCGCTCGCCTTCGGCGCGGCAGGCTATATCCCGAAGTCGTTGCCGGCCAAGGAGATCCGGGCGGCGGTCGCCAAGGTGCTCGCCGGTGAGGTTTGGACGCCCCCCGGCATCGGGCTCGCCAGTGCAGCCGATCCGCAGACCAGCGAGCTGGCAGCGCGGCTCTCAACGCTGACCCCGCAGCAGGCGCGCGTGCTGATGATGCTGGGCGAAGGGCTGCTCAACAAGCAGATAGCGTTCAAGCTCAGCGTGTCGGAGGCGACGATTAAGGCGCATGTCTCGGCCATCCTGCAGAAGCTTGCCGTCGATAGCCGGACGCAGGCGGTCATCGCCATCAATCGACTCGACAACGGCTTGCGGCAGAAGATGCTGACCTGAGGGGCAGCGGCGAGGCTATCTGCCGTTACTCCGCGGCTGGGCGGCGCATGGCGCGCTGGCTCAACACCGAGCGGAGCGCCGCAACCTTGAGCGGCTTGCGCAACAGCACGTAGTCGGCCTGGCGGGCGGCGCGCTGCACCTCGGGTGAATGGTCGGCCGTTATGATCACGGCCGGTATATCCGCGCCGGCGGCGCGGCGAACCTCGGCAATGGCTTCAAGGCCGGTACCGTCATCGAGATGATAGTCGGCGAGGATAATGTCGGGGACGAGGCCGCTCTCCTCCAGCACCGCCACCGCCCGTGCCCCGCTTTCGGCGCACAGCACCGTGCACCCCCAGCCGGTCAGCATCGTCTTCATGCTGGCCAGCACGGCGGGTTCGTTCTCGATGCAGAGCGTCACGCAACCGCGCAGCGCGCCCACCGAGGGCGGCGGCAGGACGCTGACGGACGCGTCGTAGTCCTGCGGCGCGGTCCGCTGCAAGGTTATCGAGAAGACCGAGCCGCGGCCGACAGAGGAATCGACCGAGATCGGCGCGTTGAGCACGCGACCGATGCGCTCCACGATCGACAGCCCGAGGCCCAGGCCGCGCGCCGAGCGCGCCGTTTCCTCCAGGCGATGGAACTCCTTGAAGATGAGCGAGCGCATCTCTCTCGGGATGCCCGGCCCGGTATCGTGCACCTCGACGACGACCTGCTCGCCGCGCCGGCGGGCACCCAGCACCAGTCCGCCATGGCGTGTGTACTTGACCGCGTTGGAGACCAAGTTCTGCAGAACGCGGCGCAGCAGCTTGCGGTCCGACATCACCCACAGCGAGGTCGGAACGACCCTGAACTCCAGCCCCTTCTCGCGCGCCATTGGCTCGAACTCGACCTTCAAGCTCTCGAACAGGTCTTCGAGCCGCACCGGGCCTAGCTCGACCTCGAAGCGGCCGGCGTCGATGCGCGAGATGTCGAGCAGCGCACTCAGGATCTCCTCCACGCCGGCGAGCGAGGCATCGATATTGCGCGCGATCTGGGCCTCGGCCGCCTCGAGCCGGCGCTCGGCGAGGCTTGACGCGTAGAGGCGGGCGGCGTTAAGCGGCTGCAGGAGGTCATGGCTGGCAGCGGCCAGAAACCGCGTCTTGTCGAGATTGGCCTCGTCCGCCTTGGCCTTGGCGACGGCGAGCGCGCGATTGACCTCGAGCAGCTCGGCGGTGCGCTCGCGCACGCGGCGTTCGAGGCTCTCGTTGACGCGGGCGAGCTCATTTGCTGCCGCAACGCGCTCGGTAATGTCGGAGAACGTGCACACGATGCCGCCCTGGGGCATGGGTGCGGTGCGGATCTCGAGAATGCGTTTGCCGTGGTCGAACTTTTCCTGGAAGGTCTCCTTGTGGACGGCGAGCCGCGTCATCCGGTCGGCGACGAGCTTGTCCACCGGCCCTTCGCCAAAATCGCCGCGCTCGGCGCAGCACAGCAGGATCGCTTCGAGGGGTACGCCCACCCGGCCGAGCTCAGGCGGCAGGTTGAGAAGCTCTCGGAACTGGCGGTTCCAGCAGATCAGCCTCATGTCCTTGTCGAACACACCGAGGCCGTGGCGCACCTGATCGAGCGCCGATTGCAGCAGGTCGCGGTTGTATTGAAGTGCCTCGGAGGCGTCGTCGAGCAGCTTGAGCGCGGACTGGCTGCCGACGTTGCTGCGCCGCAAAAGGAGGGACAGGACCAGGCGCGCCGATGCCGCCCCGATGGCGCTCGCCAAAAGGTGCTCGGAGAAACGCACGATCTGGATATCCGCCTCCGCGTCCGGGCGCAGCCGCAGGTTGCGGCTTGCCGCATATTCGGCGAAGGAGCGCTCCGCGCGTTCGGGCCCAAGGTAGCGGGCGACCGTCGACTGCAGATCGCCGGCGGTAATCGAGGTGCGCCATAGTCTGAAGGCTGGTACCGGTGTTGCCCGCACCAGGTCGTCGAACACAAACACATGCGCCTGCAAGCGCTCGATCGGCTCGGGGGCGCGCATCAGCGAGACCAAGATGTAGGCGGTGACGTTGGCCGCGAGGCTCCACAGCACGCCATGGGTCAGCGGCTCGAAGTCGAGCAGAAACAGCCCTTGCGGCCGCAGGAAGACGATCCCAAACGGGCCTTCGGTCAGAATGTCGGGGGCCAGAAAGCCCGCCCGCACAACCCAAGGCAGAAGCAGCGTGTAGGCCCACATGGCGATGCCGGCCAGCACGCCGGCGATGGCGCCACGGGCGGTGCCCTTGCGCCAGATGAGGCCGCCGAAGAAGGCGGGTGCAAGCTGGGCGATGGCGGCGAACGCGACGAGGCCTATGGCGGCCAGGCCCTGCGACTGGCCGAGCGCGCGATACACGAGGTAGCTCAGCAGCACGACGGCAAAAATGGCGCCACGGCGCACGGCGAGCAGGGGGCCGGCCAGGTCCTCTCGCATCTCGCGGTCGATCAGCCGGTAGCGCAGGAGTAAGGGAACGACCAGCCCGTTGCAGATCATGATGGCAAGTGCGATCGACTCGACGATCACCATAGCGGTGGCTGCCGACAGGCCGCCGATGTAGGCGAACGTCGTGACGATGCTCGAGCCCTCCACCATGGGCAGGGCGAGCACGTACATGTCGGCGTCGACAACACCCTTCGGGAAGATCAGCAAGCCGGCCGCCGCGATCGGCACGACGAATACGTTGATGAGAAGCAGGTAGAGCGGAAAGAGCCACGCCGCTCGCCTGATCTCCCGCTCGGAGCGGTTCTCGACGACGGTGACGTGGAACTGGCGCGGCAGGAGGATGATGCACACGAAGCTCAGGAAGGTGACGGTGAGCCAGGTGCCGCCGTGAAAGGCCCGGTCGAAGATTGCCTGGATGTCGGGGTTGGTGCGCGCCACCCGCTCAAACCCCTCGGGCCCGCCCAAGATGGCAAACAGCACGAAAATGCCCACGATCAGGAAAGAGACGAGCTTGACCACCGACTCGGCCGCGATGGCCAGCATCAGCCCGTCCTGGTGCTCGGTCGCGTCGATGTGGCGCGTGCCGAACAGGACGGCAAACAGTGCAAGCGCAGGCGCGACAACGAGCGCGGTCTCGATCATGCCGAGCCGGTGCGGGCCGGTGGTGGCGAGCTGCGTACCGGCAAGCAACGTCTCGGTTGATATGACGATCGCCTTTAACTGCAGGGCGATGTAGGGGAGAACGCCGATTACGGCGACCAACGCCACGATGGCAGCGACGGCAGGGCTCTTGCCGTAGCGGGCGGCGAGAAAGTCGGCGACGGACGTGATGTTCTGGCCCTTGGCCAGGCGCACGATGCGCACGATCAGCGGTCCGCCGAGCGTGAACATCAGTATGGGGCCGAGATAAACGGGCAGGAAGTCATAGCCCGATGACGCGGCAAGGCCGACGCTGCCGAAGAATGTCCACGACGTGCAGTAGACGGCGAGCGAAAGGGCGTAAATGAGCGGGCGGCCGTCCTGGCCCTCAGGGCGCGCCTGACGGTCGCCGAACCAGGCTATGACGAACAACAGCCCGACATAAGCGACAGCGAGCGCAACAATCGCCCAGCCTACCAGCACAGCGGCACCAAAGAGGTATCGGGGCGACCGGCGAACGGGCCCATCGCAGTGCGCTCCGGCCGGGCTCCCCCAAGCGAGGCCAGCATAGCGCAAAAAGGGCGCCGGCACGATGGAGCTCGCCGGGCAGAGCGGCTGCGGGGCGCTGGGAAGGTTATCGCGGCGCCAGAGGCGGCGCTCGCGCTTGAGTTCGCGTTGGCTGGGGCGCATGCTCAGGACCGTCAAGTCGGCGCTTTTCGACGGAAGGGGTGTCCATGGTGTCAGACCGCGACAGGCCCCGTTACAGCGACGCTCCCAACGGCGGTCCGCTCATGGCCGGCTCCAGTTCTTCCACGCCGCTGGTGGCGCTCGACGGGGTCGTGCTCGATACCGAGACGACCGGATTGGATGCCCGGTCGGCGCGGATCGTGCAGATCGGGGCGGTCCGCGTCGCCGGCACCAAGGTCCTGGCCGAGCTGCGTTTCGAGCGCCTCGTCAACCCAGGACAGCCGATTCCGAAAGCGACGACCCAGGTGCACGGCATCAGCGATGCTGATGTGAAGGGCGCGCCGTCCTTCGCCGGCATTGTCGATGATCTTGAGGCCTTCATCGGCAACTCGATCATCGTCGGTCATGCCGTCGCCTACGATCTGCAGGTTCTCGAGCGGGAGTACCAGCGTGCGGGCCGAGCGTGGCGGCCACCGCGCGCCCTCGATGTGCGGGCGCTGGCGCGGACAGCGGCGCCAACGCTTGCGCACTATACGCTCGACCAGCTCTGCGAGTGGCTTAGCATCGAGGTCAAGGGTCGCCACAGCGCCATCGGCGATGCAGAGCTCACTGCCCGCGTGTTCGCTGCCCTGGTGCCGCTGCTGCGCGAGCAGAACGTCCGCACGCTGGCCGAGGCCGAGGCGGCTTGCCGCAGACTGGCCGATGTCGAAGCGCGCGCGGTGGGTGGCTTTGCGGCTGCCGGCGCGAGCGTAGAAGAGACCGTTGCTCCGGCCAGGGTCGAGAGTTTCGCCTACCGGCATCGCGTCGGCGACGTGATGAGCGCTCCGGCTACGTTCGCGCCGCCCGAGGCCACGGTGCGGGAGCTGCTGGGGCTGCTGCTCGAGAAAAAGGTGAGCAGCGTCTTCGTGAGCGCCGACGGCGAGACCGGCATCGTTACGGAGCGGGATGCGCTGCGCGAGATCGCCGCGCAAGGAGAGAGGGGCCTTGATACGCGGCTACACTCCATCATGCGCAAGCCGCTGCAGACGGTCCTCGAAAGTGCCTTCGTGTACCGCGCCATCGCCCGCATGCAGCGCCTCGGCATTCGCCATTTGGGCGTGCGCAACCTGCGCGGGGAGATTGTCGGTGCGGTGACCCCGCGCAACCTGCTGCAGAGCCGAGCAATGAGTGCGCTCGCCCTCGGAGACGAGGTGGACGAGGCAGAGGACAGCACGGCGCTCGGGCGGGCTTGGGCGCGGCTGCCGGCGGTGGCGCGCGGCCTGATGGCGGAGGACGTCGATGCACGCTCGATTACCGCGATTATCAGCTCCGAGATCAGGGTCCTGACGCGCCGGGCCGCTCAGCTCGCCGAGCGGCGCATGGAAGGCGAGGGGCATGGGCGACCGCCAGTGCCCTATGCGGTGTTGGTACTGGGTTCAGCCGGGCGGGGCGAAAGCCTGCTCGCGGCCGACCAGGACAACGCTATCGTCTACGAGCGCGGCAAGGAAGGCGGCCCCGAGGATCGCTATTTCGAAAGGCTCGCCACGTACATGTGTGCCATCCTGGACGAGGTCGGCGTGCCCTACTGCAAGGGGGGCGTGATGGCCAAAAACCGGGCATGGCGGATGAGCTGGGAGGACTGGCGAGCGACCATCGAGGGCTGGGTGCGTCGGCAGCGGCCTCAGGATCTGCTCAACGTCGACATCTTCTATGACGGCGTGCCAGTTCACGGCCAAGGGACGCTCGGTGAGGAACTCTGGAATTATGCCTACGAGCGCGGGCAAAGAGCGCGTGATTTCCTTGTCGCCCTCACCCAAGTGGCGCGCGAGCGGGGCAGTGCGTTCACGCTGCTCGGCAACCTCCGCCTCGATGAGAAGCGGCGGATAGACCTCAAGAAGCTAGGGCTGCTGCCGATCTTCGGCGCGGCCCGCGTGCTGTCAATTCGTCACGGGGTGCGGGCGCGTTCGACACCGGAGCGGTTGCGCGGCGTGGCCGCCAGAGGCGCGGGTTCGGCTGCCGAGATCGAGGCAGTCGTTGCGGCGCACGGTACGATCATCGGCGCCATGCTCGGCCAGCAGCTCGCCGATTCTGAGGCCGGCATCCCGCTGTCCTCGCGCGTTGCGGTGGACCGGCTCGACGGACCTCATAAGAAGGCGTTGCGCGAGGCCTTGCGCCACGTGGACACGGCCATCGATCTGGTCAGCGAGGGGCGGCTGTGAGGAGACCCTTCGCCGCCAGGTGAGCGGCCTCGTCGATGGCGGCGTAGACGATGTCAAGCTCGCTTGCGGTCACGCAGTAAGGGGGCAGGACGTAGACCGTGTTGCCGAGCGGCCTCAGCAGCAGGCCCCGCTCCATGAAGAAGGCATAGAGCGCGGGACCGACCGCGGCGAGATAGCCGGTCTCAGCCACGCATACATCGAGCGCGGTGATGGTGCCCTGCTGGCGCACGTCGCTAAAGCGCGGGTCGTGGCGGAAGGCGGTGAGCCGCTCGCGCTGCCAGGATGTCAGCCTACGCACGCGCTCGGTCACGGGCTCGCTGTCCCATACGGCGAGGTTGGCAAGGGCCGCCGCGCAGGCGATCGGGTTGGCGGTGTAGGAACTCGAATGGAACAACGTACGCGTGCGGTCGGTCGAGTAGTGCGCGGCGAAGATCTCGCGCCGGCACAAGGTTGCCGCAAGGGGCAGGGAGCCCCCGGTCAAGCCTTTGGCGTAGCAGGCAATATCGGGCGAGATGCCGGCCTGCTCGCAGGCGAACAGCGTACCCGTGCGTCCCCAGCCGGTCATCACCTCGTCGGCAATGAACAGCGCTTTGTACGCTTCGCACACGCGCTTCATTTCGGCCAGCACCTGTGCGCGATAGGTCAGCATGCCGCCGGCGCCGAGGATTAAGGGTTCCACGATGAGGGCGGCAACCGGCGTGGCGCGGCAGGCAGCTTCCAGCGCGTCGATGGTGTCCTGCTCGCGGCCGGCGTGCGGGAAGGGGATGCGGCCGACCTCGAACAGTAGCGGCTCGTAGGGCGCATTGAACACCCCGCGGGCCCCTGCCGACATGGCGCCGACGGTGTCGCCGTGATAGCCGTGCTCGAGAGCGAGGATGCGCGTGCGCGGCTCGCCGGTGTGGCGCCAATAACCGAGCGCCATCTTTAGTGCCACCTCCACCGCGGTCGACCCGCTGTCAGAGAAGAAAACGTGATCGAGCCCGGCGGGGGTGAGCTCAACAAGGCGGGCCGCCAGCCGCTCGGCGGGCTCGTGCGTTAAGCCGGCGAAGATCACCTGATCGAGGCGATCGGCCTGCTCCTTGATGGCCGACACGATGCGTGGGTGACGGTGACCATGGGTCACCACCCACCAGGAAGAGATGGCATCGAGGATGCGCCGTCCGTCGGCGGTTTCCAACCACGCGCCTTCGCCGCGCGCGATCAGGGGCACGTTCCCCAGCAGGGCGTGCTGCGTGAAGGGATGCCAGACGGGAGATGGGCGAGGAAAGTGCATGCCGAGGGGCTCAAACGTAGATCGTCATGCGCGTCATGCCACCGTCGACGATCAGTTTGGCGCCGGTCATGAACTCGGCGCCTTTCGACAGATGGGAGGTATCGGCGGCGAAGATTGCCCAGCCGTCGGCGGCCAGTTGCTCGCATACCGCTTTGCCGATGCCGCGGCCGGCGCCGGTCACCAGTGCCACCTTCTTCACCTGCGCGCTCATGTCGCCTCGCCGAGAAAGTCGAGGGCCCGGAAGTGCTCGCCAAAGGTCGCGGCCAGCCGGGCGGGGTCGAGCGGCGCAAGGAACGGCAGTCGTCCGAGCCGGCGCACCGCGCCGATCGTCGCTATTGTTTCTTCCGGGCCGGTCGCTTCATCGCCGATGAAGGCGATACCGTGGAGCGGGATGTCACGCCGGCGGAGGGCCTCGATGGACAGCAGGCTGTGGTTGATGGTGCCGAGCTTGGTTCGCGCGCACAAAATGATCGGAACGCGCCAGCGGGCGAAGAGATCGATCATCAGCATATTGCGGGTGAGCGGCACCATGAGGCCGCCGGCCCCTTCAACGATCAGAGGCCGACCGGTTTGCGGCAGGACGAGTCGATCCGGGTCGATAACGATGCTCTCGCGCTCGGCGGCAAGATGGGGCGAGGCGGGGAGGGCCAGCCGGTAAGCCTCGGGCAGCACGCGGTCCGCCGGCAGTCCCGACAGGCGTCGCACGACAGCGGAGTCGGTTTCAGGCTCAAGCCCGCACTGCACCGGCTTCCAGTAGCAGCCGTCAAGCGCGCCGACGAGGGCTGCCGCAAACACGGTCTTGCCGACGTCCGTATCGGTGCCGGTGATCACAAAACAAGGGCTCATGCCTCGACATTCCTCAGCTTGCGGGCGAGCACGCCAAGCATGTCCCTCACCACCTTCTCGTTCACATTGAGAGTCAGCGCAATGCGCAGCCGCGAAGTGCCCTCCGGCACGGTCGGTGGCCGGATGGCGCGGATGTCGTAGCCCTCGGCCTGCATGGCAGCCGCGACGGCAAGTGCACGCGCATCCGAGCCCACCACTACCGGCTGAATCTGAGACCCGCTCGGCTCGATGCCGCAAGTGCGTGAAAGCTCGGCGCCGGCGTGCGTCACGAGCCGGGCAAGGCGCTCGCGCCGCGCGGGCTCGTCGCGGCACAGTTTCAGTGCGGCGCGGACAAGGGCGGCTACGAGCGGCGAGGGCGCGGTCGCATAGATAAAGGGACGACAGCGATTAACCAAGAAATCGCGGAACAGCCGCGGCCCGCACACGAGACCTCCCATCACGCCGAGCGCCTTGCCGCAGGTGTGGAGTGAAACGACGTTGGGGCGGCCCTCCAGGCCGGCGCCGAGACCGCGGCCGTCGGGGCCGTACACACCGGTGGCGTGGGCCTCGTCGATGACCAGGATGCCGTCGTGGCGGTCGGCGATGCGGGCAAGGTCGGCGAGCGGGGCGCGATCACCGTCCATGCTGTAGAGACTTTCCACTGCGATCCAGGGACGGCCCGTGCCGCCCCTCGCCCGCCACCGGCGGATGGCGTCGTCAAAGGCGTCGGCATCGTTGTGCGCGGCGGCCGCATGATCGGCGCGGCCCGAGCGCACGCCCTGGTGCACGCTGGCATGGATCAGGGCATCGTGGACGACGAGGTCGCCACGTTGGGGCAGCGTGGCGAAGATCGCGTAGTTGGCTGTGAACCCTCCGCCGAAATAAAGCGCGGCCTCGGTACCGAAGAAGGCTGCGGCGTCGGCCTCGAGCGCTTCGTGCTCGGGATGGTTGCCGCGCAACAGGCGCGAGCCGCCGGCGCCGGCGGGCACACCGCGCGCCAGAGCATCGTGCGCCGCCTGCCGTAGCTCGGGGGACTCGGCGAGCGCCAGATAGTCGTTGGACGTAAAGTCGATGCCGGCGCGCGGCGCGAGTTCGCGCCGACGGCCGCGCGCGGCCAGCTCGGCCAGATCGGACTCGTAGCTATAGGGCATTCCCATTGTCGCGGGCATCGGGCGCCAAAGCCTCGATGCCGAGCCGCGTCAGCAAGGCGGTGTCGGCATCCTCGCCCGGGTTGGCGGCGGTCAGCAACGTGTCGCCGACGAATATGGAGTTGGCCCCGGCGAAGAAACAGAGCGCCTGCATTTCGTCGCTCATGGCGGTGCGACCGGCGGAGAGGCGAACCACGGAGCACGGCATCATGATGCGGGCCAGGGCGATGGTGCGCACGAATTCGATGGGGTGCAGGGGCTCGGCGGCGGCGAGCGGGGTGCCTGGGATCGGGATCAACATGTTGATCGGAACGCTTTCGGGGTGCTCGGGCAGGTTGGCGAGGGTGATGAGCATGTCGAGGCGATCCTCAACCGTTTCGCCCATGCCGACAATGCCGCCGCAGCACACCTTGATGCCCGCCTCGCGCACGCGCGCGAGCGTCTTTAGCCGATCGGAGAAGGTGCGCGTGGTGATGATCTCGGAGTAGTAGCGCTGCGAGGTGTCGATGTTGTGGTTGTAGTAGTCGAGGCCCGCCGTCTTGAGCCGGGCAACGTCATCGTCGGTCAGCATGCCGAGCGTCATGCAGGTCTCAAGACCCAGCGCCTTGACGCCCTCGACCATGGCGCAAAGCACATCCATGTCGCGCGTTTTGGGGCTGCGCCAGGCCGCGCCCATGCAGTAGCGGGTGGCGCCGCAGGCCTTGGCCTTGCGCGCCTCGGCTATGACCTCGTCCACTTCCATCAGCCGCGTGGCCTTGACCCCCGTGGCGTGGTGCGCCGACTGGCTGCAGTAGCCGCAGTCTTCGGGGCAGCCGCCGGTCTTGATGCTGAGCAGACGGCTCTTCTGCACCTTGTTGGGATCGAAGTGGCGGCGGTGAATGGAGTGGGCGAGGAACAACAGATCGTTGAACGGGGCGCGATAGAGCGCGAGCGCCTCCTCAAGCGTCCAGTCGTGGCGGAGGCCGGCGGCGGCGCTTTGATCGGCGGTTTGCGCGAACATCGAGATGGTGCCCATTGCCGTGAATCGGGTGGGCCATGTTTGCACCGCCGGACCGGGGGTTAGCAAGGCGTTGATGGGTGGGAGCCGCGATGAGCTTTGGCGCGGAGCCTGAAAGTGAGAGGGGAGGCCGCGGAGCCGCCCCTCGGGCAATCGGCTTCAGATCCGGGCCGCAGCCTAGACAGCGATCTTGCCGCCGCCGCGCTTAGTGATGGCCACAACGGAGGGTCGAGGCGGCATGTCAGGCTTGAAATCCGGCCAGCGGGTCGCCGGTTTCTCGAAGGTGGCGGGGTTCTTGTCGTCGTCGCTTTCGCCGGGATGCTGAACGGCGACGAACAAGGTCGCAAGGTCGGGCGTGAACTCAGGGCCGCACAGCTCGGCCCCGTTGGGCACGCGAAAGAACAGCTTGGAGGTGCCGCGGGCTGGTCCCTCGGTCTCCATGGCCCAAACCCCATCGTTCCGGCCGGTCGCCGTGGCGCTGTTACCGTCGGTGGCGATCCACAGCCGGCCCATGGGGTCAACCACGCAGTTGTCGGGCATGCCGAACCAGCCGTCCTTGGAGGTGGCCGGGTTGAAGGTGGCGCCGACCGAGGCCACTGTCGGGTCGCCGCACTTCACCAGGATCTCCCAGCGGAATTTCGTGCTTGCGTGATCGCCGTTGTCCGGCGTCATCTCGATGATGTGGCCGAATAGGTTCTTGGCGCGTGGGTTGGCCGCGTCGACCTGTTCGGTGGTGCGCCGGCTATTGTTGGTTAGCATCACATAAACCTTATTGGTGCGCGGATTGACGTCCACGTCCTCGGGACGGTCCATCTTGGTGGCGCCGAGAACGTCGGCGGCGAGGCGAGCGTTGATCAGCACCTCGCCTTGGTCGCGGAAGCCATTCTCGACGGTGAGGCCACCCTGGCCATGCACCAGCGGCAGCCACTCGCCGGTGCCGTCGGCATTGTATTTGGCGACGTAGAGCGTGCCGCTGTCGAGGAGGTCGCGGTTGTTGCCACGATTGGTGGTATCGACCTTGCCCTCGGTGACGAACTTGTAGACGTAGTCGAAGCGTTCATCGTCGCCGGAGTAGACGACAAAGCGGCCGTCGCGATTGACGACGTTGCCCGCACCCTCGTGCTTGAAACGGCCGAGAGCGGTGCGTTTTACCGGAATGGAGCCCGGGTCCATAGGGTCGATCTCCACCACCCAGCCGAAGCGGTTGACCTCGTTAGGCTCCTTGTCGATGTCGAAGCGGTCGTAGTAGGCGCCCCAGTTGTACCAGTTGCCGGGAATGCCGTAGCGCCTCAGCGCGGCCTCGTTGGGCTTGCCCTTGGACTGGCCCCAGAAGTAGCCGTTGAAGTTCTCTTCGCACGTCAGCCAAGTGCCCCACGGCGTGGTCGCACCGGCACAGTTGTTGAGCATGCCCCGAACCCTCGTGCCGGTCGGGTCGTAGCTCGTCTTCATCAAATCATGCCCCGCAGCCGGCCCCGAGATCCGCATCTCGGTCTCGGCCGTGATGCGGCGCGCGTACCTTGAATCGGACACCACAGCCCACTTGCCGCCCTCCTTTCTGATCTCGAGCACCGAGCCGCCGTGGGCCATCATCTCGATGTCGGCGAGGTCCTTGGTCATGTTGGCGAACCTGACGGCGCCATCCTGCACGCCAAGGCCGGGAAACATCAGTTCCTCGTTGGTGTACTCGTGGTTGACGACAAGGAGACCGTGCTCGCTCGAGCCATTGAGCGGGAGGTAGCCGAGGAAATCGTTGTTGTAGCCGAACTGCCTGGCCTGGGCGGCCGCCGACTGCTGGCGCGGGTCGAACTCGGGAGCCTCCTTCAAGACCTTGTCGCCCCAGCGAATCAGGATGTCGGCATCATAACCCTCGGCGACATAAATCTTGTCGTCCGCGCCGGCCGTGACCTCCTCGAAGTTGAAGCTCGGGGTGGTGCTGGCGTTCTGGGCCTGGGTCCCGCCAGCCGCCAACAAAGCAGAAGGCGACACGGCGGCCGAGACGGCCGCGACCGCAAGCGTGCCCTTCATGAGGTCACGCCGCGAAAGGCGCTCGGCGATCATGTCGCCGATCGTTGGGTTGGCGCTCGGATTGGAGCCGACGTTCTCAGACTCCTCGAACGCCACAGAGCGAGATAGGTGTGAATATCGAATCATGACTTGAGGCCTCCCGATCCCGACCGTCACACGCTCACGACTGGCGTGCCTCGTCTAGTCGGCTCTCGTGAACCCCATGTGACAGGGGTTGCCGCAGTGCAGCATGTGGGGCCGGTCGGGGGCCCCTAGTTGTGCGCAACACGCACATTCACTCCGCATCGGAAAGTCGGTCTGACTTGCCACTTGCCGGCTGCGGTCACTAAGATTATTGGGCAACCGATCAAGGGGCGCCGGTTGTCCTAACGGAACGCTCGGAGGAATCGAGGCGAGGATGGACGCTCGTGCCGCGCCGGAACGAAGTCGGGGCCAAGGAATGGCCCCCACCGACATCTTCAATCCCGAATACTTCCATAAGGTCGTCGACTGCCAGTGGGCCTGTCCGACCCATACCCCGGTCCCCGAATACATCCGGCTGATCGCGCAAGGCCAATACGCGGCCGCCTACATGCTGAACTGGGAGTCGAACGTCTTCCCCGGCATCTTGGGTCGTGTCTGCGATCGGCCCTGCGAGCCGGCCTGCCGAAGGGGCCGCGTGCAAGTGGGCGAGGAAGCCAACGCCAAGGACCCCTCACGCAAGAACGCGGAGCCCGTCGCCATCTGCCGGCTCAAACGCGTCGCCGCCGACTACAAGGGCGATATCGACCGCTTCATGCCGCAAATGCCGGCGGAAAAAAACGGCAAGCGCATCGCCCTCATCGGTGCCGGCCCGGCTTCACTCACCGTGGCGCGCGATCTGCTGCCGCTCGGGTATCACTGCGTCCTCTACGAGAAGGACCCCAAGGGCGGCGGGCTGATGCGCACCAACATCCCGTCTTTCCGGCTGCCTATCGGGGTCCTCGAGGAGGAAATCGATCGCATCATCAATTTTGGGGTCGAGGTGCATTACGGGCACGAGATAAGGAGCCTCAAGGCACTTCTCGATTCCGGGTTCGATGCGGTGTTCGTCGGCACCGGCGCGCCGCGCGGCAAAGACCTGGATTTGCCGGGACGGAAGGAGGGGACCGCCAACATTCACATCGGCATCGACTGGCTCACCTCCGTGGCGTTCGGCCATGTCGAAAGGATCGGCCGGCGTGTGGTGGTCATTGGGGGCGGCAACACGGCCATGGACTGCTGTCGCACGGCAGTTCGACTCGGCGCGGAAGCGGTGACCGTCACGGTGCGCAGCCCGCGCAAGGTGATGAAGGCTTCTGACTGGGAGATCGCGGACGCTCTAGAGGAGGGCATCCCGATCCTCGACAACCACAATCCGAAGGCGTTCCTCATCCGGGGCGGCCGGCTAGTCGGCGTCGAGTTCGAAAAGATGAGGGAGATCGGGGTTGACCAGTCCGGGCGGCCGAAGCTTGAGCCGACCGGCCAGACGGTGGTCATCGCATGCGACGACGTGCTGATGGCGATCGGCCAGGAGAATGCATTTCCCTGGATCGAGCGCGATATCGGCATCGAGTTCAATCAGTGGCAGATGCCGAAGGTGGACCGGACCACCTTCATGTCGACGCGGCCGGGCGTGTTCTTCGGCGGCGATGCAGCGTGGGGGCCGGAGAACATCATCTGGGCGGTGGCCCACGGCCACGGCGCGGCGATCTCGATCGATCGCTTCTGCCGGGGCGAAGACATCAGAGTACGGCCCCCGCCCGGAACCACGCTCATCAGCCAGAAGATGGGCATTCACGAGTGGTCCTACTCAAACAGCTACGACCCGGCGCACCGGGTGCGGGTGCCGCATGCCGATCGCGCCACGGCGCTCAGAAACCTGAAGATGGAGGTGGAGCTCGGCTTCGACGACAAGCTGGCGGCACGGGAAGTCGAGCGCTGCCTCAATTGCGACGTGCAGACCGTGTTCACGACCTCGCTTTGCATCGAATGCGATGCCTGCATGGACATCTGTCCCGTCGACTGCATCAACTTCCTGCTCAACGCCGAGGAGAGCGAGCTGCGCCAACGGCTCCGGGTGCCGGCCGCCAACGCGAGCCAGAGCCTCTATGTGTCGGAGCCCCTCAAGACCGGGCGAATCATGGCCAAGGATGAGGACGTGTGCCTGCACTGCGGGCTGTGTGCAGAGCGCTGCCCGACGGGAGCATGGGACATGAAGAAGTTCTTCTACGTCGCGCCGCAGGCCGCCAAGGCGTGCCTGGTTCACCACAATGCTTACATAAGAGAGAAACCGCGGCCCGCCCGGGAGGGGGCAAGCGCCGCAAGAGGATGACAAGCGGAGCAGACCCGACGCGAAAGGAAGTGTTGGCAGTTCAATGAGCGGGATCAACGATTTCGTGGTCAAGTTCGCCACCGTCAACGGCTCGGGCTCGGCGAGCGCCAATACCATTTTCGCCAAGACGTTGTTCCGGATGGGCATTCCGGTCAGTCCCAAGAACATCTTTCCCTCCAACATCCAGGGCCTGCCCACCTGGTATGAGGTGCGCATTTCGGGAGCCGGCCATCTGGCCCGGCGCGAGGGCGTCGACCTGATGGTGGCGATGAACCCGCAAACCTACCGGGACGATCTCGCCGAGGTGCTGCCCGGCGGGTGGCTGTTCTACGATTCCTCCTTCGTGCGGCCGTGGAACCGGGACGACGTCAAGGTACTCGGCATGCCGATTGCGGCGATGTGCGCCGAAGTGTGGTCCGACGCGCGCCAGCGGCAGCTTTTCAAGAATATGGTCTATGTCGGAGCGCTCACGGCACTGCTCGACATGGACGTTGACGTACTGAGGGGCGTCGTTGCCGACCAGCTCAGGGGCAAGGAGAAGCTGCTCGACGCCAACATGAAGGCGGTCGCCCTCGGACGCGACTATGCGCGCGAGCACTTTGTCTGCCCGCTCCCCATCCGGGCCCGAGCCTCGGAAGCGGCCAAGGGCAAGATCATGGTGAGCGGCAACGACGCGGCGGCGCTTGGTGCCATCTACGCCGGAGCAACGGTCTGTGCCTGGTATCCAATCACACCCTCGACGTCGCTTGCCGAGGCGTTCGAACGGCACGCAAAGCGGCTGCGCACGACCAAGGACGGCAAGCGGCTCTACGCCATCGTGCAGGCCGAGGACGAGCTGGCGGCCATCGGTGTCGCGGTAGGCGCCGGCTGGAACGGGGCACGGGCGTTCACAGCCACCTCGGGCCCTGGCCTGTCACTGATGAACGAGTTCCTGGGCCTTGCCTATTTCGCCGAGATTCCGGTCGTCCTGTTCGACATCCAGCGCGGAGGCCCATCGACCGGGATGCCGACGAGGACGCAACAGTCGGACGTGCTGGCGGCCGCCTACGCATCGCACGGCGACACCAAGCAGGTGCTGCTGTTTCCCGCCGACCCCAACGAGTGCTTCTCGCTGACGGCGGATGCGTTCGATCTTGCCGAACGGCTGCAAACGCCGGTGATCGTGATGAGCGATCTCGACATCGGCATGAACGACTGGGTCACCGACCCGCTGGCGTGGGACGATGCAAGGGTGCACGACCGCGGCAAGGTGCTCGATGCCGCGGCGCTCGAGGCGTTCAAGGACATGAAGGGCTCCGAGTGGGGCCGCTATCTCGATGTCGACGGCGATGCCATTCCCTACCGGACATTGCCCGGCACCCACCCGACGAAGGGCGCGTACTTCTCGCGCGGGTCCTCGCACGACGAGTTCGCCCGCTACACCGAGGACGGCCGCGTTCACGCGCGCGTTCTCGATCGGCTGCGGCGCAAATTCGACACGGCCGCAAAGGCGGTGCCGAAGCCCGAGATCGATATCTTCGACGACAAGTCAAAGGCCGCCGTCGTCTACTACGGCTCATCGCGTCCTGCCGTCCGCGAGGCCCTCGAGGGGCTCCGACGCGATGGGCACCGGGTCAATGCCCTGCGCATCAGGGCCTTTCCGTTCGCGGACGAGGTCAAGTCGTTCTGCGAAGCGCACGAAAGGATCATCGTCGTGGAGCAGAACCGCGACGCACAGATGCGCTCGTTGCTGATGGTGGACGGCGAGGTAGCGGGAGAGAAGTTGGTGCCGGCGCTCAGCTACGACGGCCGGCCGCTCACCGCCGCCTTCGTGCGCCGTGCCATTCTCGATGCCATCGCGCCGGCAAAGGCCGACGCCGCCGAATAGGAAGCAGCATGCCATGAGCTATATCGCCAAGCCTTCGGCCTATCATCCCGCGCTCAAGAAGAACGCGCTCGGCCTCACGCACCGCGACTACGAAGGCGCGATGTCGACCCTGTGCGCCGGCTGCGGACATGACTCGATCACGGCCGCCATTATCGAGGCCTGCTTCGAGCTCGACCTGCCGGCGCACCGCGTGGCTAAGGTGTCGGGCATTGGCTGCTCGTCGAAGGCGCCGACCTACTTCCTCGGCAAGAGCCACGGCTTCAACGGGGTGCACGGGCGCATGCCGGCGATCGCCACCGGCGCCAACCTCGCCAACCGTGAGCTCGTCTACATCGGCGTCTCCGGTGATGGGGATACGGCGGCGATCGGACTCGGCCAGTTCTGTCACGCGGTACGGCGGCGGCTGAACATGGTTTACATCGTGATGAACAACGGCTGCTACGGGCTCACCAAGGGCCAGTTCTCGGCCACCAACGACAAGAACTCTCCATCGAAGAAAGGCGAGCCCAATCCCTTCGAGTCGATCGACCTGTGCCAGCTCGCCATCCAGCTCGGCGCCGGCTTCGTGGCGCGCTCGTTCTCAGGCGACAAGGCCCAGCTCGTGCCGCTGATCAAGGCGGCCATCGCCTACAACGGCTTCGCCTTCCTCGACGTCGTCTCGCCGTGCGTCACCTTCAACAACCACCACACCTCGACCAAGAGCTATGAATACGTACGCCAGCACAACCTGGTGACGGGAACGCTCGACCTGGTGCCCGAGGAGGAGGAGATCAAGGTCGAATACGCGGAAGGCGACTCGGTGGTGGTGCGCATGCACGGCGGCTCAGCGCTCAAGCTGCACAAGCTTGCCGCCGATTACGATCCGCGCGATTCTGACAAGGCGCTGATGACCATTCGCCGGGGCCTGGCAAAAGGCGAGGTCGTCACTGGCCTGCTCTACGTCGAGGAGAGTCAGCAGGACCTGCATGCGATCCTCGAGACGACCGAGCGCCCGCTCAACGCCCTGCCCATGGCGGAGCTCTGCCCCGGCTCGAAGGCGCTGGAGTCCATCAACGCACGTCTGAGGTAGCGCGTTCTCGGCACGTTGCCGCCTCTTGCGCTGCGTCAGTTTCGGCCTGCGTCCTCATTCGCCGGGCGGACGGGGATGCGGCCCTGCCAGCGATCGCGAAGGTAGGCACGACGGGTGGCGTCATCCCTGGCAAGCGCGCAGAGAATGGCGACCTCCATAAGACGGGACAGGCCGGGCGGATCCTCCGGACCCTCCCATTGGCAGCCCGGCTGGGATCGCTCGGCGTTCAAGGCGGTGATATCGCGGCGGGGGCTCATCGGTGTCTCCATCGGTGCATTGGGTGGCGGACGGGATCACGGAGACGCAAGGGGACGCCGAGCTCCAAGGCGTCTTTCCTGTACCTCGGCCAGTCGCGCTGGCTTGTCGATGCCCTGCAACCCCGATGCCAGATCGCGACCGCGCATTTTCCGGCAAATAAGCACAGGCTTGGGCCAAGACCCTCAACGGGCGGTGAATCGCGATTGGGCAAACTGCCGCCCGATTGAGCGCTCAGCAGGTGGCCGCCGGAGCGACGGTACGCCCCGCACATCGGAGGCGGCCGGCAAACCGGCGACAAGAATGGCAGCCAACACGTAGCTGACGCCGGAATAAGCAACAATTTGATATTGTTTGTCTTTGCTGCCTTGATTGAAGCTTTGACCGCGATCGCAAAGCGCCCGGCAGTGGTCGCCGGCCGGCTCGGCCATTTCCTGATCCGAAGGCCGTACCTGACGGGGGCACGGCGATCTACTAGGGCTGGCCTTCAGGGCGCCAGAGCGCGGGGCTGGTAGGGCATGAAGCGTCTGTCGCGGTCATGGCAAGGATCAACTACGAGGCAGAGTACGACAACCGTGCCCGGGTGCCGGAGAGCGTCGACATCAAGCTCCGGTGGAACTCGGCGTCAATGCTGGCGCGCCAGACGCTGCGGTGCGAGCTCGACCAAAGCTACGGCGATGGGCCGCGGCAGCGTTTCGATCTCTTCCTGCCTGACAACGACGACGAGAACACGCCGCACGTGATCTACATCCACGGCGGCTACTGGCAGCGCGGCGACCGCAAGGACTACAGCTTCATCGCCACCGAGCTCGTGGCGCGAGGTATCGCGGTGTCGATTCCCTCCTACACGCTGTGCCCGCAAGCGAGCGTTGCGCAAATCATCGAAGAGCTGCGCGGATTCGTGCAGCAGGCGTGGCGATGGCTCGGCCGCCGCTCCGTCGTCGTCGGACATTCGGCCGGCGGCCATCTGGCGGCTGCGCTATTGGCAACCGACTGGAGCCGCGTGAGCGATGTGCCTGCCGATCTCGTGCCCGTCGCCTATGCAATCAGCGGAATCTACGATCTTGTGCCGCTGATCCATACGAGCAACGATGATGCCCTGCGCCTTTCGGAGCAGACGGCGCGCGCGGCAAGCCCCCTGTTCTGGAAGCCGCCGCCCGGGCGGGTGCTGGTGGCGGCAGTGGGCGGCGCGGAAAGCCAGGAATTCCTGCGCCAGAGCCTCGAACTTGTGAGCCGCTGGGCCGCGGCCGGCGTCAAGGCCGAGTGCGTCGTAGTACCGGGCAAAAATCACTTCACAATCCTCGACGAGCTGGCGCGCGGAGAGAGCGCCATGGTGGCGCGAATTGTCGAGCTTGCCCGGCGAGCGGCCTACCTTTGAGGCAAGCGGCACGCGGCCGGCCCTTGCTGCACCCCTTTCCTGAAGTCATCGGCGCACTTGATCCGGCGGCCAAACTGCCCCACAAGCTCGGGTAGCTTCGCGAGGAAACGGCATGGCCATTCTGGTCGACAAGAACACCCGGGTCATTTGCCAGGGCATCACCGGTGCCCAGGGCACATTCCACACCCTGCAGGCGCTCGAGTACGGCACCAGGATCGTCGGCGGGGTGACGCCCGGCAAGGGCGGCACGAGCCACCCGGAGGCCAAGCTCGCCAGCGTCCCCATCTTCGACACGGTGCTCGAGGCCAAGAAGAAGACCGGAGCAACGGCCACCTCGATCTACGTGCCACCGGCCTATGCGGCGGACGCCATCCTCGAGGCGATCGATGCGGAGATGCCGCTCATAGTCGCCATCACCGAGGGCATTCCGGTGATGGACATGGTCAGGGTGAAGCGCGCGCTGGCGGGCAGCAAATCGCGGCTCATCGGTCCCAACTGTCCAGGCGTGCTGACGCCTGAGGAGTGCAAGATCGGCATTATGCCGGGCAACATCTTCAAGAAAGGCGACGTCGGCATCGTGTCGCGTTCGGGCACGCTCACCTATGAGGCGGTGAAACAGACAACGGATGCGGGTCTCGGCCAGTCCACCGCGGTCGGCATCGGCGGAGATCCGGTTAAGGGCACCGAGTTCATCGACGTCCTCGACATGTTTCTCTCCGATCCAGCCACCCGCTCCATCATTATGATCGGAGAGATCGGCGGCTCGGCCGAGGAGGATGCCGCGGAATTCATCGCCCGCGAGGCCAAGAAGGGCCGCAGAAAGCCGATGGCGGGCTTCATCGCAGGCGTTACTGCGCCGCCCGGACGGCGCATGGGCCACGCGGGGGCCATCATCTCCGGGGGCAAGGGCAAGGCAGAGGACAAACTCGAGGCGATGCGGGCCGCGGGAATCGCCATCGCCGACAGTCCGGCGAGCCTCGGGACCACTCTGCTCAAGGTCTTAAAAGGATAGGCGAACTGTATTAGATCAGAGGGTGTCCGCAGGCAGAGCGCCCCACGGGGCGCTTCGTCGTGTCTTAAGTCTGCATGCGAGGCAGAACAATCTCAGCGAGGCCAACCCAAAAATGTCCCGACAAGCGCAGAACGAAGCCTTCGCGCGCACCTCCTTCCTGCACGGCGTCAATGCCGCCTACATCGAGCAAATGCAGACGCTCTACGAGCGCAATCCTGGTGCCGTCAGCGACGAATGGCGGCTGTTCTTCCAAAGTCTGAACGAGGATAAGGGCCAGCAGAGGCCGGAGGGTAACGGCCCGAGTTGGGCGCGCCCGCTCGAGGAGATCGCGCAGGATGGCGGCAACGCCGAACTGATCGGAGCGCTCACCGGCGACTACGAGCAGATCGAGCGCGGCCTCGGCGTCAAGCTGCAGGCCCGAGCCCAGGCCGCGGGGTTCGACCTGAGCGGGGCGGCCGCGCTCAGGGCTACGCAGGATTCGATCCGCGCGCTGATGCTGATCCGCGCCTACCGGGTAATGGGGCATCTCGCGGCCGATCTCGACCCGCTCGGACTGACCGAGCGGCGCGTGCACCGCGAGCTCAAGCCGGAGACCTACGGTTTCACGCCGGCCGACCTCGATCGCCCCATCTTCATCGACCGCGTGCTCGGCCTGGAGACTGCCACCATCCGCCAGATCCTCGCCATCCTGCGCCGCACCTACTGCCGCCAGATCGGCGTCGAGTTCATGCACATCACCAGCCCGGCGCAGAAGTCGTGGATTCAAGAGCGCATCGAGGGCGAGGAGAAGGACATCCGCTTCACCGTGGAGGGCCGGCGAGCGATCCTCAACAAGCTGATCGAGGCGGAGCTGTTCGAGAAGTTCGCTGAGGTCAAGTACACCGGCACCAAGCGATTCGGTCTGGAAGGTGGAGAATCCATGGTGCCCGCGCTCGAGCAGATCATCAAGCGCGGCGGTCAGCTCGGCATCCGCGAGATCGTCATTGGCATGGCCCATCGCGGGCGCTTGAACGTGCTCGCCAACGTGATGGGCAAACCCTACCGGGCCATCTTCAACGAATTCAAGGGTGGCTCGTTCAAACCCGACGAGGTGGAGGGTTCGGGCGACGTCAAGTACCATCTTGGCGCCTCATCCGACCGCTCCTTCGACGGCAACAACGTCCACCTGTCGCTCACCGCCAACCCCTCGCACCTCGAGATCGTTGATCCGGTCGTCCTCGGCAAGGTGCGTGCCAAGCAGGACCAGCACGGCTGTCCGCCGGACGACCGGCGCGCGGTGCTGCCGCTGCTCATCCACGGGGACGCCGCCTTCGCCGGCCAGGGTGTGGTGGCCGAGTGCTTCGGGCTCTCCGGCCTGAGAGGCCATCGCACCGGTGGCTCCATCCATTTCATCATCAACAACCAGATCGGTTTCACCACCAACCCGCGCTACTCGCGCTCCTCGCCCTACTGCTCGGACGTGGCCAAGATGGTCGAGGCGCCGATCTTCCACGTCAACGGCGACAATCCGGAAGCGGTGGTGCACGTTGCCAAGATCGCCACCGAGTTCCGCCAGAAGTTCCAGAAGCCGGTGGTGATCGACATGTTCTGCTATCGCCGGCACGGCCACAACGAATCGGACGAGCCGGCGTTCACGCAGCCCCTGATGTACAAGAAGATCCGCGAGCACCCGACCACGCTCGAGATCTACACCAAGCGGCTGATCGAGGAGAACGTGGTGACTGCGGCCGAGGTGGAGGAGCGCCGCGCAAAATTCCGCGCCCGTCTCGAGGAGGAGTTCAAGGCCTCCGACTCCTACAAGCCGAATCGAGCCGACTGGCTCGACGGACGTTGGTCAGGCCTGGGATTCGCGGAGGACGATGCTCGCCGCGGCAACACCGCGGTGGAAGCGGACGTGCTCCGCGAGATCGGGCGGCGCATCACGACGCTGCCCAGCGACTTCGCCGCGCACCGCACGGTGCAGCGTCTGCTCGACCGTCGCCGGGAGATGATCGAAACGGGTACTGGCATCGACTGGGCGATGGCTGAGCACCTGGCCTTTGGCACACTCCTCCGGGAGGGGTTCCCGGTGCGCCTGTCCGGCCAGGACGTCGAACGCGGCACGTTCTCGCAGCGCCACGCCATCCTGTTCGACCAGGAAACCGAGCGGCGCTACACCCCGCTCAAGTACGTGAGCCCGGATCAGGCCAGGTTCGAGGTCATCAACTCGATGCTCTCGGAAGAGGCGGTGCTCGGCTTCGAGTACGGCTATTCGCTGGCCGAACCGCGGGCGCTTGTGATCTGGGAGGCCCAGTTCGGCGACTTCGCCAACGGCGCGCAGGTCATCATTGATCAGTTTATCTCCTCGGGCGAGCGCAAGTGGCTCAGGATGTCGGGGCTCGTGCTGCTGTTGCCGCATGGCTACGAGGGGCAGGGTCCGGAGCATTCCTCGGCGCGGCTCGAGCGCTACCTGCAACTTTCGGCGGAGGACAACTGGCAGGTCGCCAACTGCACCACGCCCGCCAACTACTTCCACATCCTGCGCCGGCAGGTGCACCGCAATTTCCGCAAGCCATTGGTGCTGATGACGCCCAAGTCGCTGCTCAGGCACAAGAGCGTGGTGTCGCGGCTCGAGGAGTTCACGGCTGGCACCTCGTTTCATCGCGTGCTGTGGGACGGGGCGGATGCGAGCAAGCAGGCAACGCCGGAAGGCAAGTTGCGGCTGAACCCGGACCGGGACATCCGCCGCGTAGTGCTATGCTCCGGCAAGGTCTACTACGACCTCTACGAGGCCCGGGAGGCCGAGGGCATCGCCGACATCTACCTGATGCGCATCGAGCAGCTCTATCCCTTCCCCGCACGGGCGCTGATGGCCGAACTCGGGCGTTTCCCGCAGGCGGAGGTCGTGTGGTGCCAGGAGGAGCCGCGCAACATGGGCGCGTGGACGTTCATCGAGCACAACATTGAATGGGTTCTCGAGCGTATTGGCGCCAAGCGTACGCGGCCGCGCTATGTCGGACGGGCCGCCGCAGCTTCCACCGCCACGGGCCAACTTTCTCGCCACCTGCAGGAGCAGAAGGCGCTGATCGCCGAGGCCCTGGCGTCGTAATAGCGGCGGCGCGGCAGAGATCATGTGTGAACGGCGCCGGCCGGTCGGCGCGAAAAGCTGGGGAGCTGCGAGACTCATGAGCATTGAGGTCAAAGTGCCGGCGCTCGGCGAGAGCGTCACGGAGGCGACCGTCGGCCAGTGGCGTAAGAAGCCCGGCGATGCGGTCGAGGTCGACGAACCGCTGGTCGAGCTCGAGACCGACAAGGTCAACGTCGACGTACCGGCGCCGGTAGCCGGGACGCTCGCCGAGATCCGCGTGGAGAAAGGCGCCACGGTGGCGGTAGGGGCCGTTCTCGGCAGCATCAATGAGGCCGCCGCCAAGGCGGGGCAAGGGGCGAAGACGACCGCAACGCCTCGACCCGCCGCTACAGCGGAGACGCCGGCGCGAACGGTAGCGCGGCAGCCGGAAGAGGTAGTGGCCAAGGATAAAGGCGCGGCCATGCCGCCCTCACCGGCGGCTCGCAAGCTGCTTGAGGAGACCGGCATTGCGTCTGTCGAGGTTCAGGGCTCGGGTCGGCGCGGACAGGTACTCAAGGGCGATGTCATTGCCGCGGCAGCGGGCGCGCCGACACGGTCCGCGTCGGCGCACGGCGGGCCGCGCGCGGCGCCGGTGCCGATGCGCGCAGAGCGGATGCGCGCGCCCAGCGTGGCCAACGATGTGGCGCGCGAGGAACGCGTGCCGATGACGCGTCTCAGGCAGACCATCGCGCGGCGGCTCAAGGATGCGCAGAACACGGCCGCCATGCTGACGACGTTCAACGACGTCGACATGAGCGCGGTGATGCAGATGCGGGCCAGCTACAAGGACCTGTTCGAAAAGCGCCATGGTGTGAAGCTCGGCCTCATGGGCTTCTTCGTGAAGGCCTGCATCCAGGCGCTCAAGGAGGTTCCTGCCGTCAACGCCGAGATCGACGGCAACGACATCATCTACAAAAACTACTATCACATCGGCGTAGCGGTCAGCACCGAGCGCGGGCTGGTGGTGCCGGTGGTTCGCGAGGCCGACCGCATGAGTCTTGCCGAGATCGAGGCGGCGGTGGCCGACTTTGCCAAGCGGGCGCGCGAGGGCAAGCTGTCGATCGAGGAACTGCAGGGAGGCACCTTCTCCATCACCAACGGCGGCGTCTTCGGCTCGCTGATGTCGACACCGATCCTCAACGCGCCGCAGTCGGGCATCCTCGGCATGCACCGCATCGAGGAGCGGCCGGTGGTCAAGAACGGGCAGGTGGTGGCGCGGCCGATGATGTATCTGGCGCTCACCTACGATCACCGCATCGTCGACGGACGCGAGGCGGTCACCTTTTTGGTGCGCGTCAAGGAGTGCCTCGAAGACCCGCAGCGCTTCCTGCTGGAGGTGTGATGCCGACGTTGGAGCGCGCCCCGCACCACCAAATAGAAGCGTTGTCCCGGTGGCAGTCGGAACGCACGCCAGGGGGTGGTTGGTGAGGATTCAAGACTAGGGCGCTGATCATGGCTGGACCTTACGATGTCGTCGTCATCGGCACAGGACCGGGCGGCTACGTGTGCGCCATCCGCGCCGCGCAGTTGGGCATGAAGGTTGCGGTCGTCGAGAAGCGCGCCACCCACGGCGGCACCTGTCTTAATGTCGGCTGCATCCCGTCGAAGGCGCTGCTGCACGCCTCCGAGCTCTATGAGCAGGCGGCGCACGGATTTGCCGCCAAGGGTATCAAGGTCAAGCCGGAGCTCGACCTTGAACGGATGCTCGCCTTCAAGGATGAGGGCGTGAAAGGCAACGTCGATGGCGTCGCGTTTCTGCTCAAGAAGAACAAGATCGAGGCGTTCCATGGCACCGGCAAAGTGATCGCGCCCGGAAAGGTCGAGGTGAAGCCCGCCAACGGCGGTGCTGCTCTGACGCTCGAAACCAAGAACATCGTCATCGCCACGGGTTCCGATGTCGCCCGGCTGCCGGGCATCGACATCGACGAAAAGAGCATCGTGTCCTCGGACGGCGCCATCGCGCTGGCCATGGTGCCGAAGAAGCTGCTGGTGGTCGGCGCCGGGGTCATCGGCCTCGAGCTCGGCTCGGTGTGGCGGCGTCTCGGTGCGGAGGTGGTGGTGGTCGAGTTCCTCGACCGGATCCTGCCCGGCATCGACGGCGAGGTGGCGCGCCAGTTCCAGCGCATCCTGCAGAAGCAGGGCATGAGCTTTAGGCTTTCGAGCAAGGTCACGAAAGTGGAAGGTGGCGCGGCAGGTCACAAGGTGACGATCGAGCCGGCGGCGGGAGGCAAGTCCGAAACCGTCGAAGCCGACGTGGTTCTCGTGGCCATCGGCCGCGTGCCCTACACGGAGGGACTCGGGCTGGCCGAGGCCGGCGTTGCGCTCGACAACAAGAAGCGCGTCGTGGTCGACCAGCATTTCCAGACCAGCGTGCCCGGCATCTACGCCATCGGCGACGTGATCGCCGGCCCGATGCTCGCGCACAAGGCGGAGGAGGAAGGCATTGCCGTCGCCGAAATCCTGGCGGGGCAAGCCGGCCACGTGAACTACGAGGCAATCCCCAACGTCGTCTACACCTATCCCGAGGTGGCCTCGGTTGGTGCTACCGAGGAGGAATTGAAAGCGGCGGGCAAGGCCTACAGCGTCGGCAAGTTCCCGTTCACGGCCAATGGCCGCGCCAAGGTCAACCGCACCACCGAGGGCTTTGTGAAGATCCTCGCCGACGCGCAAACCGACCGCGTGCTCGGGATCCACATCGTCGGCGCCAATGCCGGCGAGATGATCGCGGAAGCGGCCGTCCTCATCGAGTTCGGGGGATCGGCAGAGGATTTGGCGCGCACCAGCCACGCGCACCCGACGCTCAACGAGGCGGTGAAGGAAGCGGCGCTGGCGGTAGCCAGGCGGGCAATCCATATGTGATGCTTACAAGTTTTGGCGACAGGTCGAGCTACCAAACTGGACGTGCTCAAGCGGCCTCCGCGTCCGTCAACACAAGTTGGCTGATCAGAACGGCTCGACCCAGGGTCTGAGCTCCACTTCCCAGGTCCAGGCGCTCCTCGGCTGGCGCACGATCTGCATGTAGGTCTCGGCGATGGCGTCGGGGTCGAGCATGCTGTCGGGCGGATTGTCCCTGCCCTCGACGCGGCCGCCCTCCTCGCTGCGGACCTGGCCATCGATGACGAAGTGGGCGACGTGGATACCCTTGGGCGCCAGCTCCCGCGCCATCGACTGGGCAAGGCCCCGCAGTGCGAACTTGCCCATGGCGAAGGCAGCCGATTGGGGATAGCCCTTGACGCTCGCCGAGGCACCGGTGAACAGGATGGCGCCCGAGCCCTGCTTCAGCATGCGGCGCGCCGCCTCCTGGCCGACCAAGAAGCCGCCGAAGGCGGTGACGTTGAGCGCGTGCGCAACCTTGGAGGGCGCCAGCTCGGAGATGGCCCCGCGCATGCGCTGGCCTGCGTTGTAGAGCACCACGTCGAGGCGGTCGAACTCACGGTCGAGCGCGCCGAACACGGATGCGACGTGGTCGATCCTCGACACGTCGGCCGAGAACGCGAGCGCGCCGGTCTCGGCGGCGAGCGCATCGAGCTTCTCCTTATGGCGAGAGGCGACGGCCAGCTTGTAGCCCTCGCGCGCCAGCACCCGGGCAAACGAGGCGCTGATGCCCGAGCCGACGCCGAAGATCAATGCGTTACCCGACATGGGCTAAGTCCTCCCTGGTTTGCGCGCTAGCATAGTGCGCATGCACATGCCGGCAAAACCTGCCGCTTGCTCTCCCTGCGCACCCTACCTTCGTCATGCCGGCGCAGGCCAGGATCCACGCAAGCGCCGGCGCGCACGCGTTGCATGCCAACACTCGCCGGACCAGGCCCCGAGCAGTCTCGACCGTCGAGCAAGCGGCCCCTGGCGTGGATGCCGGCCTGCGCCGGAGCGCCCCGCGAGACGGAGAGGTCGCACGCCGCTACGCACGCGGGTGGGCGGCGTCATAGACCTCGAGCAGGCGGGAGCGGTCGACCTCGGTATAGACCTGTGTGGTCGACAGCGACGCGTGGCCGAGGAGTTCCTGGATCTGGCGCAGGTCGGCGCCGGCGGAGAGCAGGTGCGTGGCAAAGGAGTGCCGCAACGCGTGCGGTGTGGCGGTTGCCGGCAGCCCCAGCTGCTCGCGCATACGCGCGATGGTGAGCTGAATAATGCGCGGGCTCAAGGGGCCGCCCTTGGCGCCAACGAACAGGGGACCTTCGGGGTGCAGCGGATAGGGCAAGAGGGCCCGATACCGGGCGATGGCCTCGATGGTGACGGGTAGGACCGGCACCAACCGCTCCTTGCCGCCCTTGCCGACGATGCGCAGTACGTCGCGGTCTGCGGTCGGGGCGTCCTTGGCGGCCAAGCCCAGCGCCTCGGAGATACGCAAGCCGGCCCCGTAGAGCAAGAGAAGTACGGCAACGTTTCTCGCTGCGACCCAGTCGAGCTCGGCATCCATGCCGGCGTCCATGACCTCGGCGGCCTTCTCCACGGTCAGCGGCTTGGGCAACGAGCGCGGCACTTTGGGAAGCGCGATGGCGTCCAGCGCGCGGTTGCGGACGAGGTCGCGCGCCTCGAGCCAACGGAAGAAGGAGCGCAGCGCCGACATGGCGCGGGCCAGCGACCGGCTCGAGGCGCCGTCTTTGCGGCGGCGGCCCAGGTAGCGACGGAAGGTCTTGGCCTCGAGCGCTTCAAGGTCGGCAAGAGAGGGCGGGCGGCCGAGCTCGGCTGCGAGGAAATTCACAAAGCGGGCAAGATCTCGCGCATAAGCAACTTTGGTCAGCGCCGCGTGGCTCCGTTCATGCTCGAGGTGATCGAGCCAGGCGCCGATGGCGCGGGCCAGATCCTGCCACCCGGCAGCGTCGTGCTGTGGGCCTCTGTGCTTGATCATTGTCGCAATCGCTGCTGCACAGCATGGTCACGGCACCGTTAACCGCTCGTTAACGCTGCCGCCCCGCCGGGCGGTGAAAAGTTCTCAACACGGTCCTGCGGACGGCGCATGACTTTGCCTATCCTCTGCGATAGGGAGAGGAGCCTGCGGCGGGCAGGCGTGTGGACGAGGGTGGGCGTCCCGGTGTCCCTTTACGAATCGCTCGATCGCTTCCTTGCGGCAGGACTCCTCGCGTGCGCGTCGACGCTCGGCACTGCCCCGTCGGCGGGTGCGGGCAATGCCGCCGCCTTTTCCCGC
>DATLZB010000192.1:0-10106 GCA_035574175.1 Hyphomicrobiaceae bacterium | reverse complement strand
GCCCGCGCCCTCTGCCAGCTTGCGACCTCTCCGCGACTTGCCGGCAAGACCCGCTGCCTGTTGCTGGACGAGCCCACCGCCAGTCTCGACCCGGCGCATCAAGTACGCGTGCTGGGTGCGATCCGAAGGCAGTCCGCGCTCGGATTGGCCGTGCTCGTGGTGTTGCACGATCTCAATCTGGCCTCGGCGGTCGCCGATCGGATTTTGCTGTTGAAACGCGGCCGGATGGCGGCGAGCGGCCCACCCGCGGAGGTTCTGAGGGAGGATGTGCTTTCCGCCGCCTACGACTGCCGCATTTCGGTGGTGGCCTCGGCCGACGCGGCGAGGCCGCTGGTGCTGCCGCCGTTCGTCTCATCGCCTCCCGCATCGTGGGTCAATTGAGACCTGGGAGTCCGGCACCTTCTGCAAACCGGTTGCGCTGGCGGTGCGTTTCCTGAAGGATTGCGCAGGGCGCCATGGCAATAACGGCGCTGGCCATTTGGCGGCGAGGAGCACGTGAAAATGAGGGAGCGCAGTCCGCAGGAGAGCCACGTCGAATTCTTGCAGTCGATCGATACTCCAACTGTGTGCAACCTGATCGAAATGGTGGCGCCGGAGCGGCGCGGGTCGGGCTACACGGTCAAGCACCTTCACTGCCCGTTTCCCGACCTGCCACCCATCGTCGGGTACGCCAAGACAGTGACCATCAGGGCCAAAGACCCCTTCACCATGGGCGATGCCGGATATATGCGGAAGCGGCTTGACTATCTCGACTACGTGGCCTCCGCCCCGCGCCCGGCTGTCATGGTCATGGAGGATCTGGACGATCCGCCGGGCTACGGCGCCTTCTGGGGAGAGGTGCAGTCGAACGTGCACAAGGCACTGGGCGCACTCGGCGTGGTGACGAGCGGTTCGGTCCGCGATATCCCGGCCATCGCACCGGGCTTTCAGATGCTGGCAGGGTCCATCTCTCCCTCGCACGCATTCGTGCACGTGGTCGAGTTCGGCATCGATGTGAACGTGCACGGCATGACGGTAAGGAGCGGCGACCTGATACATGCCGACCGGCACGGGGCGGTGGTGGTGCCGGCCGACAGAATCGAGGCCATGCAGGCTGCGGCAGAGAAGCTTGCCCGGCAGGAGGCCCGCATCATCGAGGCAGCGCGGGCGCCCGGCGCGAGCGTCGAGACGATCAAGGCCGCGATCCGCGGTTGAGGTCCGTGCACAATCCGCAAACCGTGTGGGGTGTCCGCATGTGCAGGAACATCAGAACCCTGTTCAATTTCCAGCCGCCGGCGACCGACGAGGAGGTCCGCGCCGCCTCGCTTCAATTCGTGCGCAAACTGAGCGGATTTGCGAGGCCCTCCAAGGCGAACGAGGCAGCGTTCAACACCGCAGTCGACGAGGTGGCGGAGGTGGCGCGCCGGCTCATCGATTCACTTGTGACGGCAGCGCCGGCCCGCGATCGGGCCACCGAGGCAGCGAAGGCGAACCTGCGCTCGGCCGCGCGGTATGGGCGAGCTGTCCGCACCTGACCGCACGCGCTTGCCGTGCCGGTCTATATGACCTTGCTGCGAGCGGTCAATGTCGGCGGAACCGGCAAACTACCCACGAGCGGTCTCAAAAGGACTTGTGCTGAGCTTGACGGCGGCTCGATGCGGTGAGGTTACGCCCGTTTCTTGCCGCCACGTGCCGACTTGGCCTTGGCGGCAGGCCCCGATTGGCGCACGCTCCGCTTTAGTGCTTCCATGAGATCGACAACGTTGGTGCCTGTCGGGCGCGCCTCTTCACGGGGGGCAACGATCTTGCGTCCCTTGAGCTTGTCCTGCACCAGCTCGCGCAGCGCCGTGGCGTAGTGATCCTGGAACTTGCCCGGATCGAAGCGGGCCGACTTCTTTTCGATGAGCTGGACCGCGAGCTCGACCATCTCCTTGTCGGGCTTGGCCGATGGCACCTCGTCGAAATAGTCGGCGGGATCGCGCAATTCTTCGGCGTAGCGCAACAGCTCCATCACAAGTCCGTCTTCCAGCGGCGCGACCGCGACCAGCCATTCGCGACCGCCAATGGTGACCTGTGCCAGCCCGACCTTGCCCGTGCGCCGCAGCGCCTCGCGGATGACGACGTAGCCTTCGGCGGCCATCTCGTCCGCCGGTACTATGAAGTAAGGCCGCTCGAAATAGCGGTAGTCGATCTCCTTGGCGTCGACGAACTGCACAAGGTCAATGGTGCGCTTGCTCTCAAGCTTGATGGCGTCGATCTCTTCCGGCTCGAGCAGCACGTAGGTGTCTGCGTCGACCTCGTAGCCCTTGGCAATGTCGGCGTTCTCGACCTTGCCGATACCCTGCACCACCTTTTCATAATTCACACGCCGACCGGAAGGCTTGTGGATCTGGCGGAACGAAATTTCCGCCTTGGACTCAACAGCATTGTAGATCTGGACTCCGATGGAGACGAGGCTCAGACGCAGAAAGCCCTTCCAGTAGGCACGGGGGGCACGGGGCATGACGCAGACCTTGTGGACGCAGCGGGGAACTCACACAATATGTTGTGAGGCTTCGACGATGCAACGCAGACTTTGGCCGAAAAGTGCCCAAGTGGGGAGACTTGCGGCAAAGGGTTACGGCGTGCTTGTCGACTTCTTGGCACCGACCAGCCGCCGGATTGCCGGCTCGAGCGGCCGCGCCGCCTTGGCATAGTCCTGCCAGGCCTTTCCCTGCGCCATGAGCTTGGAGGCCGTCCAGAGAGTGAAGCGCTTGGGATCGAGCCCGCTGCGTAGCTGGCTCCAATTGAGCGGCATGGAGACCGGTGCGCCGGGCCGTGCCCGCGGTGACAGCGGCGCCACCGCCGTCGCCAGCCGGTCGTTTCGCAAGTAGTCGATGAAGATGCGACCCTGGCGCAGCTTCTTGGTCATCCTGGTCAGATACAACTTGGGGCTGTCGGCGGCCATGGCGGCGCTGATCGCCTGGGTAAAGGCTTTGGCCTCCCTCCAGCCGAGGCGGCGGTCGCGCTCCGGGGCGAGGGGCGTCACGACGTGGAGCCCTTTGCCGCCCGTCGTCTTGCAGAAGGCAACGAGGCCAATAGCGGCGAGGCGGTCGCGGAGTTCTTTGGCGGCGGCGATCACCGAATCGAAGGCGACATCGGGGGCGGGGTCGAGGTCGAAGATGAGCCGACCGGGAACGGCGGGCTCGTAGGGCGCGCAATTCCAAGGATGGAACTCCACAGCAGCAAGCTGCGCCATCGACACCAAGCCGTCGACTCGATCGATCTGGATGTAGGGTTTGTGTTCGCCGGAGGCCTTGACCAGATCAACCAAATCCGACAGGCCGGGCATGGCGTGCCGCTGGAAGAACTGCTCCCCTTTAATGCCATCGGGCGCGCGGATCACCGAGCAGGGTCGACCCTTTAGGTGTTCGATCATCCATGGCCCCACCGCTTCGAGGTAGCGAGCAAGATCGAGCTTGGTCACGGCCCGGCCGTCAGCTTCTGCAGGCCACAGGACCTTGGCGGGCTTGGATATGTTGATCCCCATGACGAGGCTTCCGGACCGGGACGTGGCCATGGTGGGAGACCCCGATGGCGAGCGCTTGGCTCGGATTGAAGGCTCAAGGCGGCTAAGGGACGGCGCGGGCTCCGCCCGCACTTCGCTTGCCGGTTTGTCCTCGCGCAGGCCCTTGAAGGCCGCCGCCCGTACCATGCCGGCGTCGGTCCAGCCGGAGAACTCGATTTCTGCCACAAGCCGCGGCACGACCCATGTCACGTCGCGCTCCCTGCGAGGCGCCGCCGAGCCGGTGAAGGGGGGGATGTCCGTGGCGAGCCGGTTGAGCCGCTTAAGCAGAGCTCTCGAGGTGGAGGCATCGAAGCCGGTGCCGACCCGGCCGGCGTACACCAGGCGACCGTCGCGGTGGACGCCGACGAGCAGGGAGCGCAGCATGCTTTTGCCGCCGCTCCAGCCGCCGATCACGACTTCCTGCCCGGGCCGGCACTTGGCTTTGGTCCAGTCACCGGTTCTGCCCGAACGATAAGGCGAGGCCAGCCGTTTGGATACGATGCCTTCAAGACCCAAGCGCCGCGCCGATTCGAGCATGGCCTCGCCGTGTCCCGCGACATGTTCGAGGAATCTGACGGGGTTCTGTTTGGGCAGGTGGCGCAGCAGAGCCTTCAATCGCAGCTTGCGCTCGCAAAGCGGCAGGGAGCGCAGGTCCTCGCCCTCGGCAAACGGGAGATCGAAGGCGAAGTAGACGAGAGCGTGGGTTTGGCCCCGGGATAGCGCCGCCTGCAGGGCGTCGAACCTTGAGACGCCGCTACCATCGAGAGCGACCACCTCCCCATCGACAATGGCGTCGGGAAGCGCTGCGGCGGCGGCCGCGATCTCGGGGAAGCGTTCGGTCCAGTCCAATCCCTTGCGGGTCAGCATCGCGACGCGGCCCGCTTGGATGCGCAGTTGCATGCGGTAGCCATCGAGCTTGATCTCGTGCACCCAGTCCTCGCCCGGCGGCGGGCGGATAACGGAACGGCAAAGTTCGGGCGCAATGAACCGCGGCATCGCGGTTTTCGGTGGGTCCGCAGCGCCCGATTGCCGGCGCACCCGAGCGGGCTCGCCCCGCGGCCTCGAGTTCCAGACCGCGCGCGCATCGGCGGTCTCGGTCGAGGCAAGCATGAAAGGGCGCGGACCCGGGCGCCTGCCTGCCCTGATCTCAGCCATGCTCCGGCCGGAGGCAACGGACTCATCGATTTCGGTGACGGTGCCGTTGCCGCTGCGCGCGAACTCGTCGCGATGCTTGATGAGCAGCCAGTTCGCCCGCTTGCCGCCGTCGCGGTCATGCTTCATGCGCACGAGCACCCAGCTCCCGCGCAACCTTTCTCCGGCCAGCGTGAACTTGAGCTCACCCTTGTGCAGGGCATCTGCGGCCGAGGCCGTGCCCTCAGGAATCCAGAAGCCGCGGTCCCACACCATGACTGTGCCGGCACCATACTGGCCTTCCGGGATGGTGCCTTCAAAGTCGCCGTATTCGAGCGGGTGGTCCTCAACCTCCACGGCAAGGCGCTTGTCGCGCGGATCGAGCGAGGGGCCGCGCGTGACGGCCCACGACTTGAACACTCCGTCGAGCTCCAGGCGCAGGTCGAAGTGCAGGCGGCGCGCCTCGTGCTTGTGGATGACGTAACGGGGGTATTCGGCCGGGCGAATCGAGCCGCCGCCGCTCGGCTCGGCCGTGGCCCCGAAGTCGCGTTTAGCACGGTAGGCGGCGAGCTTCCTGGGCCGGGGTTCGATCCTGCTTGAGCGGGTGAGCACGTTGGTCGCACCGCCCCCGGCCGACCTTAACAGACGTGTGGAACGCGAGCCCTTCGCCACGGCTCCTACACTAGCAGAGTTGCTCCAAGCGCCGGTGCCCGCGCGCGGAACGTGGTTGACAGGCAGCCGCCCGGTCAGGTCGATGCTTCGTTTCGCGGCGGCTCACCACCAGGGATAGCGGCTCATGGGCCGAGGCCGGTTCGGACGGCTTGAGAACCAAGGGGAATAGGCGCCGTAAGGCGAGCGTCCCCAATAGTACTCATCGTCATACTGCGGCCTGGCTTCGGGCTTGCGCACCTTGAGAGCACCCTGCGGCTCGCCGCTCATGACGACGATGAAATCGGTATCCTTGCCCGTTTCTATGCTTGCGGCCTCGTCGGAGATGATGAGCGAAGAGCCGGGCAGGACGACTTCGGTGATCCGTTCGAGCGCCGCCCTGGAAATCTCGATGCGGTCTAGCGCGGCCGCCGCTGCAGCCACATCCGTCGGTGTCGGATCCGCCTTTCGGGCGCGCGACGGACTGCTTTTCGGCGAGGGGGGCTCGATGTCCGTCGGATTGGGGTACATCGCCACTACGTTCCAGCGCATGTCGCCGGCAGCGCCGTCGGCGGCGAGCGCGGTGAATACGAACGTGCCGATCGGCCGATCGGCGTCGCGGATTGTGACCGGGCCCTCGTAGATCGGATAGTTGGCCTTGCGAATGTAAAGGCGCTGCGTCGTCCGGCTGATGAAAACCGAGACCGGGGCCGTGTTCCGCTCCGCTTCCGCAGCGGCTTCGGCCGCATCCAGTCTGGCCTCCGTCGCCGTGTGCGCCTCCAGGCGAGCAGCTTCAACCGCCTCCGACTTGGCTTGCGCCTCGAGTCTTGCCGCTTCCAGGCGGGCCTCAGCTTCGCTGAGCGAGGCGAGAGCCTTGAGCCTGGCTGCCTGCGCCGCCTGCTGCGCGCTCTCGGGCGAAGCTTTCTCGAGCCGCCGTTCAGCCTCCTTCAGCGCGGTCTCAGCCCTGCCGAGGGCGCTTTCGGCAGCTCGCAGCTGCTTTGCCGCCGCGGCGGCCTCCGCCGTCGTCCGGGCCAGCGCCTGCTTTGCTTCCCGCTCCCGTGCCAGCGCAGCCTCACGTTCGGCAGCTTTGGCCGCCGCCACCGACTTCAGCAAGGCGACGTGTTGCGGTGAACCCGGAACAATATCGGCGTCGGTCGCGGCGTAGGCGATCCGCTCGGCAGCGGAGCCGCCCTTCTGCCCTAGGCGGCGGACTTGCGCGGCAACCGAGGCAAGCGCCTTGGGCACCGGCCGCGACCTGAACAGGGCGGGATGGGATATCTCAACTGGAAGCATGTCGTCGCGAACGATCACCACGCGCATGCCGAGTTCGGTCGATCCGAACAGGTTCTCGGCGTAGCTCATCGGCAAGCGTATGCAGCCGTGGGACGCAGGGTAGCCGGGAAGCGCGCCCGCGTGCAGCGCGATGCCCGTCCACGTAATGCGCTGCATGAACGGCATGTCGCCGTCTTCGTACAGGTTTGACTGGTGGAACTCGTTCTTCTGCACAATGCTGAAGATGCCCGCGGGCGTCTCGTAGCCGGCGGAGCCGGTCGATACCGGTGCCTGCGAGATCGGACCGAGCGCATCGTAGACGGTGATGCGCTGTTCATTGAGCGCAATGACGGCCAGCAAAGGCTTTCCCGGTGGCCGGGAGGGGCTGGCGCGGCGGACCTCCCGACTGCTCTGAGCGTCCGCGATGCCGGTGCCGGCAGCCGACAGAACCGCAAGGCCGACCAGTGCGATAACGGCGCTGCGACCGAGCCTCATCGGCGACATCTCCACGTCATGTTCAAGCCAGATAGGTGCCTACGCATTCAAGACATTCGCTATTCAGATCTCGCAACCCGAAACCCGGCGGTGGGGAGTCGAACCTCGGGAGCTGTCGCATACCGGTAGGCAGAACGCAAAAGCTTTGGGTAGTAGTTCCAAGATCCGCCGCGGAGTATGCGCAGCCGGCAGTCGCCCGAAGTGACGGCCGAGCCGTCGGTAGGGGCGCCCGCGTAGCTGTCTTGGAAGCAATCCTCAACCCACTCCCAAACGTTGCCGTGCATGTCATGCAGGCCGAAGGCGTTCTTCGGCAAAGAGCCGACCTCCAGCGTCTTCTGGCGATACACGCCCTGCTTGCCGCCGCCGTAGGTAAAGTTCGCGTCGTAGTTGGCCTGCTTGTAGTTGATCGTCGGGCCGGTGGCGAACGGTGGGTGAGGATCGCTGGCCTTGGTGACGCCGCGTGCCGCGTACTCCCACTCGGCTTCGGTCGGCAGGCGATACGCCTTGCCGGTCTTGCGCGAAAGCCACGCCACGTACTGGCGGGCATCGTGCCAAGACACGTTGATGACCGGCCGCTTGCCGCGGCCCCAGCCTTCGTCCCCGGGTTTGTGCTTGCAGCCGCCTTCGGCCGCGCACGCATCCCACTGAGCGAACGTCACCTCGAACTTGCCGATCGCGAACGGCCGCTCGAATACCACCTTGCGTTGTGGGCCCTCGTTGCTCTCGCGTCCCCTCTCGGTCTCGGGCGAGCCCATGATGAACTCGCCGGTCGGCAGCATCACCATGTCGGGGCAGCCGGGGCAGTCGCGAAACGAGCCGGCCGAGCCGCTGACGGCCGACTTGCCTTGGGCGAAGGCAGAAAAAGAAGAGATGAAGCAAGCGGCAGCGATGGCGGCGCCCGCCAAGACGGGCGTAGATCGGGTAGGCATGGCCTGATCGTGCACCTCTTGTCCTTCGATGTGGAAGTCCGGCAATCGCAGATTGATCAATGAGGGTAGCCGAAAGGTCTGCCTTCGATATAGGACGCCATCGCCGTTGCGAAAGTGCTAAGGCGGTTCTGCGCATGAACAGTCCTCATGATGCCCAAGTCCCACGCGAGATCGACCCGGTCACGGGGTTGCCCATAGGACCGGCGGTCGGACGGCCGGAGCCCGCCCCCTTCCCCGAGCCGCGCATCCTCGATGGGCGGTATTGCCGGCTCGAGCCCATTGCCCCCGGGCACCGGGACGACCTGTTCGCTGCCTCAACGGGGCCGGACGCGGCGCGGCGCTTTCTTTATCTGTTCGATTCCCCGCCCGCTTCGATCGCCGACATCGAACGCTGGATCACGGCCGCGATGGCCTCCACGCACGCTGTCGTCTTCGCCGTCATCGACAAGGCGAGCGAGCGCTGCGAGGGCCGCCAGCAGCTCATGAACATCGTGCCCGCCCACCGATCGATCGAAATCGGCAACATCTACTGGGGCCCGAGGGTCGCGCGTACCCGGGTGGCGAGCGAGGCCCAATTCCTGCTTGCCCGCCATGTCTTCGACGACCTCGGCTATCGGCGCTACGAATGGAAGTGCGACGCTCTCAACGCGGCCTCGCGACGGGCGGCCGAACGCTTCGGCTTCACCTTCGAAGGACACTTCCGCCGGGCGGTGATCAACAAGGGGCGAACGCGCGATACGACCTGGTACTCGATCATCGAGGAGGAGTGGCCGGCACTGAGGCGTGCCTACCTTGATTGGCTCGATCCGGACAACTTCGACAGCCAAGGCAGGCAGCGCGTGCAGCTCGGCAAGCTTACGGCCGCGGCGCTGGCAAGCATTCGACGATGAGCGCGGCGGCTCTGCTCAAACCACCTGGTTGCGCAACTCGCTGTCGCCCCGCCACAGCCGGTCGAGGTTCTCCAGCAACAGGTCGATGACCCTCTCCTCGTAAGCGAGCGTCTCGCCGGCCGTGTGCGGGGTTATGAGAACGTTCCTCAGCCCCCAGAGCGGCGAATCCGCGGGTAACGGTTCCTCGATGGTGACGTCGAGCCCGGCGCCGGCAATCTTGCCGTCTCGCAACGCTTCGATCAGGGCTGGCTCGTCGACCACGGCGCCGCGCGCCACGTTGATGAGCATGGCGGAAGGCTTCATGCGGGCCAGAGCCTCCCTGCCAATGAGGCCGGTCGTCTCGGGCGTCAGCGGACAGGTGAGGGCGATGACGTCGGCCTCTGGCAGCACCTCCAGCAGCCGGTCTTGCCCGTGGACGGCATCCGCTGGCCCGCCCGGCGCGCTCGCGCTGCGCCTGACGCCGAGCACCCGCATGCCGAGCGCCTTGCCAAAATGTGCGAGCCGAGTGCCGATCAGCCCCAAGCCGACGACGAGTAGGGTCTTGCCAGCAAGCTCGTCCTCGCGCTCGGCCGGGTCGGTGGCCATGCCGCGCCAATGACGCCGGGCCTGGTTGTCGCGGGCGACGTGTAGCTGCCGGCTGAGGGCAAGCATGAGGGCCATGGCGTGCTCTGCCACCGCGCGCTCGTTGACACCGCGGGCGCTGGCAAGGCGCACCCCGTGCGCGCGAAAGGCGTCGAGCGCATACTGGTTCACGCCGGCGCTGATCGACTGCACGAAGCGCAGCCGCGGGGCGTCCTCCAACAGATCATTCTGCCAGAAGCCCGACACGACAAGCACGTCGGCCTCGCCAACGCGCCGGCGCAATTCGGCCGCGGACTTGACCTCGAAATGCGAGATGCCAGTGCCGCGGGCGGCAAAGCGCTCCGCCATGCGATAGGCGGCGTGACCGAAGCCGATGGTGAGGCTCGTCTTGTCGGGGAGCGGCGCTGCTGGCATTTTTCAGTGTATCTCGGGCTCGGGCACGGCTGCGCCGAACTCCAGAAAATCGAAATCGCAGCCCTCGTCGGCCTGACCGATGTGCTCCTGGTACATGCGGCCATAGCCGCGTTCGTAGCGGGGCGGCGGTGGCCGCCACGCAGCGCGGCGGCGGGCGAGTTCCTCCTCGCCGACGTGGAGGTGGATGGAGCGTTGCGCCACGTCCACCTCGATGTGATC
>DATLZB010000191.1:0-3793 GCA_035574175.1 Hyphomicrobiaceae bacterium | reverse complement strand
GAACCTTGGGGTGCAGCGTCTTGAGCCGGCCGTCCATCATCTCCGGGAACTGGGTCAGCTCCGACACGTCCTCGACCTTGAGTCCTGCGCCGCGGAGCGCTTGCGCCGTGCCGCCGGTCGAGATGAGCGCGACGCCGAGATCGGCGAGCGCGCGGGCGAACTCGACGAGGCCCGTCTTGTCGGAGACCGAGAGCAGCGCCCGCCTGATCTTCACCGCTTGTGTCATTTTTGGAGCCCGCGATTGATTCAGGGGGTGTGTAGCCACAAACGGTCGGAGCTGTCCAATGGCCGAATGGGGTTGCTTGCGACACAGCATGGTCCGTAGGGCGCAATAGGCGCCGGCCGCATTTAGATGTGCGTTGCCGCTCCCGCATCGGGGCGCCGCGGAGGGAGGGCAACAAACATGGTTTGGATCAAGCGTCAGCGATGGCCCAACACAAAGCGGCTTGTTGTCCCGAGTTGGGTGTGCGCTTCGCCTAATCCAACCTACGTGATGACCCGCCGACCTCGCCCCCTACCCCACCCGCTCCACCCGCCACAGCACCAGGCTCTCTCCGCAGCACGCGCCCCTCAGCACGATCTGCAGCGCCTGCCTGGGCCCGGCCCGGTCGGCGAAGTGCACGCTCTCCTCCAGCGAAAGCGCGGCGCCCTCCGCCGACAAGCGCCAACGTCCGCCGCCGGGCAGCGCGATCTCCGCCCGGGACTCTCCCGCGCCCCACGCGCACCTCGCCTCGGGCGCCAGGTGAAAATGAATGGAGAATGGAATGTCCTGCTTCAGTCGCAACGTACCGGATGGCGGGCCGAGGCTATCGTGCCCTTCGAGTACGCCGCCGTCGGCGGCGAGCATGAGGTGCCGGCGATGGATGAGGCCGAACGCTGCGAGATAGCCGTCATGGCTCATGGTGAGCGCGTCGCCTTGCGGCGTCCGCTCGAGCGTGCTTGTAACCCGCTCGGGGAGCCGAATGGGTGCCGCGCCGATCAGCCGTTCGAGCAGGCCGTGACGTACCAGGCGCGATGACGACTTGGCACCGACGCAGGCCGTGTTGTGGCTCGCGGTGGCGCGCGAGGCGGCCCGCCAGCCTTGCTCCGCCAGACCGGGCGCGCCGCGGTTAACGAAAAGAGCGTCGGGCCCGGCGCTCATCTCGAACGACAGGCAGCCCGCGTGGGCCTCGCCTGCATACTCGAGCGGCGGTGGCGGGCCGGCGTCGGCGAGCACCACGACCTCGCCCCGTTCCAGGCGGACATAGGCTGACTGGGGCGCCTCGTGCTCGGCCGGCGCCTCGGGCCCGTAGGCAAGGATGGTGGCGAGCGCTTCGCCGGCGAGGGCACTCATGCCATTGAACCGGCCGAGGCTGCCATCGCCGAGCCGCATGAAGTGCAGCATCGACATCATGCGCCGGCTCGCCGCGTCGATGGCCGTCGGCACCTCTCGCCCGCGCGCGAGGAAGCATTGTCTGAGCGGCAGCAGATCGAGCAACAGCTCGACGAGTACGCCTGCGTTGCGGGAAACGTGTCCTCCGTCGGGCAGAATTTGCGCGGCGAGCTCTGCGGCGAGGGCAGCCTCATTCTCCTCAAGGTAGCTTTCGCGCCCGGCAACGCAGAGATCGCCGTAGATGAGCGCCATCAGCGCTAACAACCTGGGCGGGCCGCACCGCGCATCGCGCCAGCTTGTGGAAAGCCGCACGAGCTGGCGCGCCAGGCTCTCCATGATGCGATCGTAGCGGCGCGGGTCGGCTTCATCGAGCAGCATCGGCGCATGGCTGAGCCAGGAGATGAGACGCCGCGCCAGCACCTGCGGCTCCCACGCCGCCTCGGTGGCGTGCCCGCGTTTGATCCACGCGCTGACCAGCGAAACCGCCAACCTCCGCGTCCCCTCGTCAGCCGCGAGATGGCGCAGCCAGGAAAAGCCATGCAGTTCGCTGAGCCAAGCGGCGCTCGGCGCCTCCACGTCGAACGGCGAGCGTCCGTCGAGGTGGGCGACCTGGCCGGCGAGTCCGAGGTAGCCCCGCTCCAGCTCGCGCGCGACGCTCGGATCGGCTGTGCGGATGTCCTGCGGCACGATGACGAGTTCCTCCGCCACCGGCGCGCCGTATCTCCAGCGCATCAGCGGGGAGCCGAGAACGCGGGCGAGCGCGGTGCGCCGCGCCCGATCGACGGCAAGGCGCGCGAGGCTGGTTCGCTCCGAGAGGGTGAGCTGCATGGCGTTCGGCGGCATCTCCGTGGCGAAAGCATGATTCGTCCGGTAGGACCGTCCAATGCTCCGCTTATCCGCCTCGTGCGCCGCTCACAAGGCGGCGTCCGTTATTGGCTGGCGTGACCTGTTGGTAACTCGTCGGGGAGCGTGCGGCCGGCGCTCGAGCCGAGCCGCATAGAAGCCGTCCATACCTCCCATTTCTGGCGGATCGGCCGGTAGGTGAAAGGGCAGCGTCCTAAGGTCGCCTGCGGGCGTGATCCATTCGGGGTCGGCTCCCAGCTCGGCGGCCCCGATAGGCACGCGCACGAAATCGGCATGCCCCGCCAGCGCCCGCTCGACCTGCTCGACGCCTTCCTCCGGCTCCAGCGAGCAGCAGGCATAGACGAGCCGTCCCCCGGGCCGCACCAGCGCCATGGCATTCTTGAGCAGCCGCGCCTGCAGTTGCGTCAATCGCTTGAGATCGCTCGGCCGTTTGAGCCTCAGCACGTCTGGGTGCCTGCGTATCGTCCCGGTGGCGAGGCACGGCACATCGATGAGCACGCCGTCGAAGAGCACGCCCGGCGCCCACGTCGTCGCATCTGCGGCGATGGCCTCGCCAGCAAGCCCAAGGCGCGCCAGGTTGCCCTTGAGAAGCGCAAGGCGCTGCTCCGAGATATCGACCGCGGTCACCACTGCCCCTCCCGCGGCGAGCTGGGCCGACTTGCCCCCGGGGGCTGCGCAGAGATCGGCGATCCTTTGGCCCGCCACCGCGCCGAATAACCGCGCGGGCAGCGCGGCCGCAGCATCCTGCGGCCACCAGGCCCCTTCCTGATACCCCGGCAGTTCCTCGATGCGGCCCCTGACGGCAAGGCGGAGCGAGCCGGTGCGGAGCAACTGCGCGCCGAGTCGCACGGCCCACAGCTTCGCGTCCGCTTTGACGCTGAGGTCGAGCGCGGCCTCCGTGAGTGAAGCGCGGGCGATGCGTTCGGCGACCGCCGGGCCATAGTTGGCGGCCCAGCGGCCAAACAGCCAGTTGGGCACGTTGGCCTTGGCGCCTCCGGCTTCTGCCAGTAAACCCTGGCCGCGTTCGGCGATGCCTCTGAGCACAGCATTGACCAAGCCGGCGAAGCGCCGCGCCCTGCGGTCGCGCCGGCACTGCTCCACCGCCACGTTGATAACCGCGTGCGCGGGGCTGCCGAGAAAAAGGAGCTGGACGGCGGAGCTGTACAGGACCGGCCGCAGATCGCCCTTGTTTTCGGGGAGCGGTCTGGCGATGAACGATGCGAGCACGGTCTCGATCTCGCCCCAATGGCGCAGCGCCGTGATCGCCACGAGCCGAGCGAATGCGACATCGCGCGGCGCCATCCCGCGATAGTCTTCCTGTTCGAGGAGGCGGCTGAAGGCCTCATCCAGCGCGTGTCCGCGGATGGCGACTTCCCCAATCAGGCGGCTGGCGAGCGCACGGGAAACAAAGCCGGCTGGCTGTGATGGACGGGGCGGCGCCCGATTCGCCATCGGGCATCAGCCCCACGGCCCGCGTGGTCCCTGTCCGCTGCTCCACGGCCCGCGCGGAGCGCTCTCGTCGAGGCCGAGCGGAGCGACGCCCACGCTGTTAGCCTG
>DATLZB010000190.1:0-5299 GCA_035574175.1 Hyphomicrobiaceae bacterium | reverse complement strand
AAGCCGCTACCGCACCACAGGCTGGGGAAAACGCGTCTTTGCCCCTCGGCCCCTGGGAAAGCATATGCCAGTTCCACAATGACAACGCCGGCGGGCGCGAATAGCCTAAGCCGAAGATGGTTGGAAGTGGACGTCACATGCTGCCGGTGCTTTCGATAGCGCTGCTTGCCCTCGCATACGCCGGGCCTGCGCGTGCCGATGCCGTCGCCAACTGCGACCAGAGCGTTGATCCGGCCCGCGCCATCGCCGGCTGCTCCGAGCTCATTCGTGAGCATCCGCGCAACGTCGGCGCCTTCTACAACCGGGCCATCGCGCACCACGCCCGTGGCGAGTACGATCGCGCCATCGTCGACTATACGAGAGCGATCGAGCTCGATCCCAAGAACGCCAATGCGTACAACAACCGTGGCGTTGCTTACGCGGCCAAGGGCAACAACGACCTCGCCATTGCCGACTACACCAAGGCGATCTCCCTCAACCCGAAGTTCGCCAACGCCTACAGCAACCGCGGCGTAGCCCACGAGCGCACCAACGACTACGCCCGCGCCATCGCCGACCACAACAAGGCGATCGCTCTCAACCCCAATGATCCCGACTTCTACACCAACCGCGGCATCGCCCATCGGGGCAAGGGCGACCTTGCCCGCGCTCTTGCCGACTACACGCGCGCCCTCGAGATCAATCCGCGGCTCGCCAACGCCTACAACAATCGCGGCAACACCCACCGGGACAAGGGCGACCTTGCCCGCGCCATCGAGGATTATTCCCGGGCGATCGAGATCGACCCCAATCTGGCGGTGGCCTACGCCAATCGAGGCTGGGCGCTGTTCTCCACGGGCAAAATCGAGCTGGCGCTGCAGGACGTTGAGCGTGCCCTCTTGCTGCGCCCGGACAACGCCGATGCGCTCGACACGCGCGGACACATCTACGAGAAGCTTGGGCGCCGGCAGGAAGCCATCGCCGACTTCCGCCGCGCGCTTGCCCACGAGCCGACGCTGCAGTCGAGCAGCAATGCCTTAAAGCGGCTCGGAGCCGAGCCATAGAGGCTTGACGTTGCCTGGTTGGACGAGGACCAGCCAGTGGTTCGCTCGGGCGCGGGGTAGCTCCTCGCAAAGCGCACAGGCTGGCCCAGGCAGAGTGGACGCGGCCTTGACAGAGGGCGTTGGACGCATCCCACCCTTTGACCGGCGCATCGGGTGCGGCAGTCGCCCAACCGATGCGCGCCGACCAAGCTGTTCTGACGCTGCCGACCTTAGCGCTTCATTGCGAAGCTTTTTTGACAGGATAGCCAGAGCAAACGACCCTCGCCCAGCCTTTCGCATGATTCTTCGCCAACGGAACGCGCGGACGCCGGCGAGCGGCGCGCGCCCTGGGAGTCCCTCCTGGCAACCCCTCTCGATTTGTGGTTAGAAGCTGCCCCATCTTAAGTCGAAATGCCGGAATGGACTGTTCCCGTACCGGCAAACCCGGAGGTTTTCTTCCATGTCTGGCACCGGTTCCGTCCCCGCCGTCGGTGCGCCGCCCGCTCGTCGACCGGCATCGTCGAACGATGAGCTCGACTACAAGATCCACGGCCAGGAGATGCAGTTCGTGGAAATCGAGCTCGATCCGGGGGAGAGCGCGGTGGCCGAGGCCGGCTCCATGATGTTCAAGGATCCGACCGTCCACATGGACACCGTCTTTGGCGACGGTTCGAGCGCCCCATCAGGCTTTTTCGGCAAGCTCGTAGGAGCCGGCAAACGGATGCTCACCGGCGAAAGCCTCTTCATGACCGTGTTCACACACCACGGCCAGGGCAAAGCCCGCGTTGCCTTCGCCGCGCCCTACCCCGGCACCATACTCCCCTTCCGTCTCTCCGACTTTGGAGGCCGGCTGATCGCCCAGAAGGACGCCTTCCTGTGCGCGGCCAAGGGAGTAAGCGTCGGCATCCACTTCCAGCGCAAGATCTTGACCGGCCTGTTCGGCGGCGAGGGTTTCATCATGCAGAAGCTCGAAGGCGACGGCCTTGCTTTCGTGCACGTCGGCGGCTGCGTCGTCGAACGCCATCTTGCCGCCGGCGAGGAGCTTCACGTCGATACCGGCTGCGTGGCCGCGATGACGCCATCGATCGATTTCGACGTGGTCAGCGCCGGCTCCGTCAAGTCCATGATCTTCGGCGGGGAAGGCGTGTTCTTCGCTCACCTCAAAGGCCCAGGCACGGTTTGGATGCAGAGCCTGCCGTTCTCCCGTCTGGCGGGCCGAATCCTGGCCAACGCCGGACCCGCTGGCGGCACCGGCGAAGGCTCGATCCTGGGCCCGATCGGCAACGTGCTCGACGGCGACAACTGACCTGGACGGGCGGGGCCGGGCCTCACGCCAGAGGCCCGGCCTCGCGAGAACGCCTAGTCGGGGGACTGGGCGCCAATCTTGCGTCAGGGTAGCACGACCTTTGCCGTGAACACGAACCGCTCGTCGCACGCCGACGTGTCCACGCAGAAGTCCGCCCCGTCGGAATCCGTGTCCCAGTAACGAAAATCCAGAGTAAGCTTGTCGACCACCAGCGTCAGGCCCACATTCCAGTAGGCGTAGTCGAGCGAGCTGTCGTCGCTGAACAGCGTCGTGCCGATGAGGCCGCCGATGCTCGGATCGAACACCCAGACCTTGGGCAGGGCGTAGCTCACCGAACCTTCGAGCGTCCAGGTCTCGCCGACCTCACCCGTGTACTCGGGCGACCAGAACGCCGCGCCGCCGACGGTGAGTTGATTGAACGTGGCGCTGGCCCCGAGCTTGAGCTCGACGTAGTCGAGCTCTGCGCCGTCGTCGTTCGCACCGGGGTAGGCGTAGTAGATGACGCCGAGATCGAAGGTCACAGGGCCCCACACTGGTTTGATGCCGGCATAGAAGTCAACCTCGGCGGCCCCAGCGGCCTCGAAATCGATCATGGAGGCCCACACCCCAGCGTAGAAGATGCCGTATCCGATGTCCGCGCCGCCCTGAACCGCTGGATCCTCGGAGGACTGGGTTATGCCGCGGAACACATAGTCTGTCGTTGCCCCGATGTTGACCGACCAACTGAGCGCGCGGCCCCTGGGCTCGTCCTCGAGGCCGTCGCCTGCCAGCGCCGCGACTTGCCAAGCCGAGAGCGCCAGCGCTGCAAGCCCCGCCCGGCTCAATTTCACGATCGCATTCACAATCATCCCTCGACCCCCCATCTGCACCTGTGGCAGACTTGCCCGCGACACCGTCGCTAACCACTCGCGTCGGTGTTGCAGCTTAATTTGGGGCCCCTAGCAACGGGAAGGCAATCGATAACATTGCTCGACGAAAGTCTTGCCAGATGCATGTAACGCCCACGCAACGAAACGCTTATTTTGCCGAAGACTCGCGCATATTCAGCCTGTTTTCTGGTCGATTGCTTCACACAGTTTGCTGTTTTTTTGGGCTACCCTGCCCAAGTTTGTTGCACCCGCGTCCGAGTCCGCGAACTTGCGGGCACGGCCGCTCTGCGCCCCCGCTCCTGCCATGCCGATGACCCCCGGCACGATTTTGATTACCGGCGCTGCTCGCCGCATCGGTCGCGCCATGGCCCGCGATTTCGCTGCGCGGGGCTGGCGGGTCGGAGTGCACTATCGCCGCTCGAGCGAGGCGGCGATCGCTCTGGTATCGGAGATAAAGGCTGCAGGCGGCACCGCGGAAGCATTTCGGGCCGATCTCGCCGACGCTGATGCCGTGGCGGCGCTCGTTCCCCGTTGCCGGGACGCCCTCGGTGCGCCGAGTTGCCTTGTGAACAACGCCTCTGAGTTCCTGTTCGACGATGTGGCCTCCCTCGCCGCGCCCCTTTGGGAAGCGCATTTCGCCGTCAACCTGCGGGCACCCGTGTTTCTCGCCAAAGTGTTTGCCGAGCACCTGCCGGAAGGCACCGAGGGCAACGTCATCAACATCATCGACCAGCGTGTTCTGCGGCCTGGGGCGCAGTTCTTCTCCTACACGCTGGCGAAAGCCGCCCTGTGGTCGGCGACCGGCATGCTGGCCCAGGCGCTTGCACCGCGCGTGCGCGTCAACGCCATCGCTCCGGGACCGGTGCTGCAGAGCGTGCACCAGACCGCCGAAGAGTTCGAGAACGAGCGCCGGCAGACCCTGCTCAGGCGGGGCACGACCCCGGCCGAGATTGCGGCCGCCGTTGCCTTCATCCTTGACGCGCCGGCGATGACCGGCCAGATGATCGCGCTCGACGGCGGTCAGCACCTGGTGCAGGCGTTAGCCCCGTGATCCTTCCGGTCCCGCTGCCCGTCCGCTGCCGCCCCGGACAATTGGCCTATCGATGAGCTCCAACGAGACCGCGCCGGCCCGCTCCGATCGCTCCCGCCCCACCGACCGCGGCTGGCGGCGCGTCTTCGTCGAGGCGCTGGAGCTCGTCGGCAGCGTCGGCGTGTATGAGCTGGAGCGGCGCTACGAACAGCGCATCGTCGTGACGCTCGATCTCCTGGTCCACGACGACTACAGCGGCGACAGCGATGAACTCGACCGCGTCTACGACTACGATCGGGCGATCTTCGCCATCCGCTCGACCGTCGAAGGCGGCCACTTCAACCTGCTCGAAACGCTGGCCGAGCGCATCGTGGACACCTGCCTTGCGGACGAGCGGGTGCAGGAGGTCCGCGTACGGATCGCAAAGCCCGACGTGCTGCCCGCCGTCGAGCGCGATCATCTGGCCGGTCATCGCCGGCGCGTCAAGGATGAAGGCGACGGCGGCCGCAATCTCGGCCGGCGTCGTGCCGCGCCGGAGCAGGGTGTGCCGGCGCTCGTTCTCGAACTCCTCGGCGGTCTGATGCACGCTCTGCAGCACCGGTCCCGGAGCGATGGCGTTGACGCGCACGCGCGGTGCAAGGGCCTGGGCCAGCATGCCGGTCGCCGACCACAGCGCGGCTTTCGCCAGCGTATAGGAGAAAAACTCTGCTCCGGGCCGCAGCACGCGCTGATCGATGATGTTGATGACATTGCCCTCGGTGCCCGCGGGCAGGTGCTCGGCAAGGGCCTTGGCGAGGAACACGGGCGCCCGCAGGTTTACGGCGAAATGCGCTTCCCAAAGCGACGCAGCGAGGGAGGCCATGTCGTCGAACAGGAACTCGGAGGCGTTGTTTACAAGGCAGCTCGGCGCACCGAGGGCGTCGCGGCAACGGGGAACGAGCGCGGCTGCGGCATCGGCGTCAGCGATATCGGCGCAAAACGCCTCCGCGGTGCCGCCCGCGGCCCTTATCTCCGATATCAGAGCCGCCGCCGCCTCGCCCGATCGGTGATAGTGCACGCCGACCCGCCAGCC
>DATLZB010000189.1:0-7191 GCA_035574175.1 Hyphomicrobiaceae bacterium | reverse complement strand
CCGAAGAACCGCACGATTGCCCGCTCCGCCGTTCGCGCTGGCGGCCCATGCGCGCCAGCCGGCCGGTGGCTTCTAGCACACCGGACCGGCTTGGCTGCGTGCGCTTCGGACGCATCCCAGGAATGCGCGCCGCGCGCGCCTCATCTGGCGGGCGCGCTTGCCCGCCGGGCATCGAACGTGAACCGCATCCCGGCGTAAGCAGAGGCGCCCGCCGTATTGAAGCCGAACACCTCCTCGTAGTCCTGATCGAGCAGGTTCTCCACCCGGCCGTAGACTTCAACGCCCGGCTGGAGTTGGTAGGACGCGGCGGCCGTGAGCAGCCAGTAGTCGTCGAGCGTCACCACTTCTGAGCCGAACGGAAATGCGGCCTCGAACGCATTGTCCTTCATGGCGCCGTTGTAGACCGCTGCAACGTTGAGGTTGGCGCGGCCGTTGTCGAAGCTGTAATTGGCGTCGATGCGGCCCGAGTGGGGCGGCCGCCGGATCTCCTCCCGGCCGGTGTCGTCGGTGGCGTCGAGATAGGTGTAGGCGGCGCCGAGGCTCAGACCGGGCAGCAGAAGATAGCGCGCCTCCACTTCGAGCCCCCGCCGCTTGCTGGTACCGGCCCGGTTGAAGGGCTGGAACTGAAACACGGGCACCGTGCGGAAATCGATCTCATCCTCCAGATTCTGATCGAAATAGGTTATATCGAGCGCAACGCGCCCGCCGAGCAGCGTGGTCTCGACGACGGCATCCCAGCCGCGTGAATGCTCCGGGATGAGATCGGGATTAGGTAAGAAGCCGAAGAAGAAGCCGAACTGCTCGCTGAAGCTCGGATACTTGACCGCCGTGCCGTAGCTCGCGTGCAGGCGGAACGGAGTGCCGGGCACCAGCAGCGAGGCAGCCGTGCGCCACGTGGTCGCGTCCTCAAAGGCCTCGTTGTCGTCACGACGTATGGTGGCACTCAGGAACAGGGTGTTGAAGTATTCCCCCCGCACCTCGCCGGCGACGCTCGTCCGGCCGCGCTCGCGCTTGATGCCGTCACCGCCGACGGGCTGCACGAAGCTCTCCTTTTCCTCCTCAATGAGCCCGGTCACGAAATGCCGTACCGACAAGCCCGGAACGTCGAGACGCAGCGTTGTGCTGTAGCCGTACTTGGTGTTGATGCCGAGGGTTTCCGTATCGGTCAGGAAGGTCGCGTCGTGATCCCTCGTCGTGATTTCCGATCGGCCGACACGGAGTTGGTGCCTCCAGCGGCCACCGAAGGTGTCGAGCGTCGCCGCGATCTGTCCGAGCCACAGCGCGCTGGAGAGCACCGAGCCGTCATCCGCCGGCACGGCGAACGCCCCGAGCGTACCGCCGAAGCCGTTGTCGCGCCCGGCCCGCACATCCGACTGTCGCAGCGTGCCTTCGACCTTGAGGTTGTCGAGCAGCCTTACCCCGCCCGCGAAGCTGAAGGTGGTGAGCCGCCCAAAGTCCTCCTCCTCGCCCTTCTGCGAGATGTTGAAGCCATCCGTGCGCCGGCCATAGAGCGTGACGATCCCGTGCAAGCGATCGTCTCCGCCCGACACCTGCAGCGAGCCGTCCGCCGTGCCGAACGCCCCCGCTTCGGTGCGGGCGCGTACCGTCAATGGACCTTTGCCCTTCTTGGTTATGATGTTGATCACGCCGCCCACCGCACTGCCGCCGTGAAGCCCGCTCTGGGGACCGCGCAGGACCTCGATCCGTTCGATGTCCTCGGTTGCCAGGTTGGCGAAATCGAAGAAGCCGTCCGTGCTGCCCGAGTTCACCTCGACTCCGTCGATGAGGACGAGGGTGTGATTGCTCTCTGCCCCGCGCAGGCGGACCACGGTCAGGTTGTAAGGGGTACCTTGGCGGCTTACCGAAACGCCGGGTAGGCTGCGCAGCGCATCGGCGGCGTTGCGAATTTGACGGCGCGATAGCTCCTCGCCCGTGACGACGCTCACCGCACTGCCCTGGCGGCTCAGCGCCTGCCCGCCCGCGTCAGACCCCGGCTCCGTCGCTTCACCGGAGTCCGCACCCGCGGCCTCTCGCGCTCGCGGGGCGGGAACGGCAATGCTTGTCCCCTGCACGACGATGCCCGGCAGCTGCAGCACCTCTTGAGCGGCAAGAGGCCGCTCCCAACCGAACACCGCGGCCGTGGAAACGAGAGAGAGATTGAAAAGGCGAGTTGCCAACTTCTGTGCCCTTGGATGCATGACGACTTACCCCGACCAACGCTGACGGGCGGGGAGCGATAGCGCCATACTCGATGCGGAAGGGACCTTGGCGGCGGCTGCGGGCCCAGCCAGAGGCGGGCCGGCTGCCACCGGCGATCCACCGATTTTCAGGAGATCGAGTCCGTCCGCAGCATGCCTGACGATGCTCCCTGCCGGTTGCACATCAGTCGCCGCTGCGGTTTCCCGCTCCGCCGTGCGCCCCGCACGAGGGATGGGCGACGCGTGCCGGCAGGTCTCCTGGCTCGCGGCTCCAGCGCTCTCGACCCGCCTTCCCGATCGAACCGAAAGTCCGTCAGTGGCATTCCTGGCGAGAGCTTGCCGCCTACAGTTGCGGGGGCAGCCACGGCTTACGGGTGCTCCGCACACCCCTGATCCGTGTTCCCTTTTCACCCGCGCACGAGGCCGCGCGCGGGAACCGACACGAGGCCAAGTTGGAGCAGCAGCGCGCTCCTGCGTCAAGGCGCGCGCGGAGGGTCCGATTGCTTTTCGTCCCGCTGATGCAGGTTGGCCATAGCGCGGCCGGGCGGATGCTTCTGCCCGACAGCGCTCGCCGCTGCAGCGCGCGGCTTACATGCTGTCCTTGATCGCCTTGATCTTGCGCAGCTGCCAGTCGACGAACGCCTTGGGCAGGCGGCCGAAGACGGCAAGCCCGTGGGCCAGTACGCCGATGCCCCATCCAAGGAACACCCACTGAACCCACCAGTCGTTCGGGTCGGTCACCATGTTAACGACGAGCAAGCCGATGATGACGATAACGAACACCGCCAGATGGATGTAGAAGCCCGTGATGTCGTAGACCCGCTCTTGGGCGCGAACCGCTTTCTGGTGCTCATCCATGAGTGTCGGCCTTTCTCCATTTCGGTACGGTCGCTGATGCGGTCAAGACCGGCAATGCTTGCCGGTTCAAAGGCTAAGCATGCAAGCCGGTCCACCGCAGTCCGTCAACCTCACTATAGCGCCTTAGTCCCAAAGCAGACAGTCTCGCGGGGAACTCGACGCCGGCGGAGCTAGAAACACACGAAAGCGCCAAGCGTTGCTGCAAGGTCGAGCAGAAGCGCCTGGCCGCGCACCGAATAGAGATACACGGCGCCGACCAGCGCTGCGCCGAGTGCCGCACCTGCTGCCAACTTCGTCCCCGTGTAAACCATGGCTCCTCGCCGACGCCTACCGCGAGACCACCGCCTCAAACTGCAGCCGCGCCACGGGACGCTCCTTAATCGGCCAATGCACCAGCGCCGCGAACAAACCGAGTGCTACCGAAATCCACCACATGGCATCGTACGACTTGGTCGCATCATAAAGCACGCCGGCCATCCACACGCCGAGGAACGAACCGACTTGATGGGAGAAAAAGACGATGCCGTAAAGCATCGTCATCCACGTCGGTCCGAAAAACGTGGCCACCAAGCCGCTGGTCAACGGCACGGTCGAAAGCCACAGCAGTCCGAGCACGGCACTGAGTAAGATAATGGTGGCACCGTCGATGGGCAAGAACAGGAACCCTGCAAAGACGGCGGCGCGTCCAAGGTAAATGAGACTGAGGCCGACACGCTTTTCGATGATCCTGGCCGACTGGCCGGCAAGGTATGTTCCGATCAGGTTGCCGATACCGACCACGGTTAATGCCGTTACTGCGACCCCCTCGCCCAGGCCGAGGTCCGCGACGTAGGCGGGCAGGTGGACGCCGTAGAAAACCACGTGGAAGCCGCACACGAAGAATCCAGCGTTGAGCAGCCAAAAGCTGGGATGCGCGAACGCCTCGGCAAGCGCCTCGCGTAAACCCTGGGGCTTGCTGAGCGGAGCGGCGTCCTTCGGCACGCGAACGAAATAGGCCAGTGGCAGCATGGCCATGGCGGTGGCCGCCAGTACCAGCAGGCTCGATTGCCAGCCGAACAGCTCCATGAAAAGGTGCGCGTAGGGCAGCGCCAGGAACACGCCGATGCCGCTGCCCATGCCTAGAACGGCAATGGCGGCGGTCCGCTGCTCGGGCGGCGCCGCACGGCCGACTGCGCCGACCATGGCATTGACGCCGGCCCCGGCGACGCCGAAGCCCAAGAACACGCCGGAGACGAACAGATGGATGTCGCTCGTTGCCGCGTACATGAGGTAGAGACCTGCCGCGGTACACAACGCCCCGAACACCACCACTCGGCCGGTACCGTACTTGTCCGACACCGCCCCGGTGAACGGGGCGGCCAGACCCCATACGATGTTGGCGATGGCCATGGCGAGGCCGAACGCCTCGCGTCCGAGCCCGAGGCTCTCCGTGACGGGTTTCAGGTAAAGGCCCATCACTTGCCTGAGGCCCATGCCGATGCCGGCGACGGTGGCACCCGCCAGCACGATCACCCAGAGCGGCAGTGCACCCTGAGCCGACCTCGCTCCCGCCGTCGCCGGAATGTTCCGCCCGATGTCGTTCATGGTTCTGCTTATCGCATGAAACCGCCATGGGCGCTGCCGAGATTATCGCGTGGCTTAGGTGAGGATTCCTCAACCGTGGGCGCCAGCAGCCGGTGCTCGATCTCGACCACGGGCCCACCCGGCTCTCGCAGGCCGCGGCCCACGAGCTCGATGCGGACCGGCTCGCGGCCACCCTCTATGCGGACCAGGTTGTAGCGCCCGAGCGGCTCGCGCTTGTGTCGTCGGGCCACCGAGGCCGAGGCGACGCCCACCACGGGGATATGTCCTCCGCTCCACGTTCGGGCGGCCAGCATGTCGAGGTGATTGTGTCCATGCAGGATGAGTTCGGCGCCGTGACGATCGAGAACGCTCGCCAGCGCCCCCGCATCGGCGAGCCCGCGCCGCGGCGAGGCCTGATCGGGAAGCGGAGGATGATGGATGAGGATGACCCTCACCAGACCGTCCCGACGTAGGCCATCAAGCAGCGGCCCGAGTGCCGAAAGCTGGTCATCGCCGACCCTGCCCGCGGCGACGAAAGGCGGCGTCGGGACCGCGGAGCACAAGCCCACGAGTGCCACCGCCCCGAGACGCCGCACGAAGGGGAACAGGAGCCCGCCACGCACCCCGTTGCGCTGCGGGCTCTCGGACATGTACTCGTGCCAGCGCGCGACGCCCGGATCGCTTTTCAGGCGCACGTAGATGTCGTGGTTGCCAGGAACCACTGTCACCCGATTAGGTGGTCCGAGCGATTTGAGCCAGGCCAATGCGTTCTCGTATTCGCTGGGCAGGCCGATGTTGACGAGGTCCCCCGTGACCACGATGTGGTCGACGTGCTGGCCGGCGAGATCCTCCAACAGTTTCGCCACAACCTGTGGCCGGTGTACGCGCCGCCGCCGGCCCACCCAGTTGGCGTACCCGAGCCCGCGCTTGACGTTCCAGTGGCGCAGCGCGAACCCCTCGACGGGACCGAGATGTAGATCGGAAAAGTGGGCGAGGACGAAGGACATCGCTGTCGCGGCGCGGTCGAGAAACGGAACGCGCGGGTGCTATAGCACACCGGGCGACCCAATTGGATCGGAGCTGAGATGAGCGAGTTGCGGCGAAGCGCCATGCGTCGAATGATGCAGGGTTACTGGCGCTGGACGCGCCCGCTCACCGTCGGGGCGCAGGGCCTCGTCTTCGACCGCGAAGGCCGCGTCCTGCTCGTCCGCCACACCTATAGCCCCGGCTGGCATTTCCCCGGGGGCGGTGTCGAGAAGAACGAGACGGTCCTCGCCGCGTTGCGGCGCGAGCTGGCCGAAGAGACCGGCGTCATTGTCGAGGGGGCACCCGAACTGTTCGGCATCTACGCCAACTTCCGCATCTTCCCGTCGGATCACGTCGCCCTCTTTGTGGTCCGCCACTGGCGGCTCGCGGCAGGTGCAGCGCTCAGCCGCGAGATTGCAGAGCGCGGCTTCTTCCCCCGCAGCGACCTTCCCGAGGGCACCACCTCTTCGGTCCGCCGCCGCCTCGCGGAGGTGCTCGACGGGGCGGCACGCGAAGAACTGTGGTGAGGAAGCGCGCGGCTGGACCGCTCCGCCCGCCCTGTGCTAGAGCGCGACCCGAAGCGGGATGGCTGAGACGGCGGCCGAGCGGGTAGATGGTGCCAGAGCTTGCTGATGTCGTCTGAGCTGACCGTCCGTCGGGTGACAGGCTCCGATCTGCCCGCGGTGCTCGCCCTCCACGCGCGCGTGTTCGGACCTGGGCGTTTCGTGCGCACTGCCTATCGCATCCGCGAGGGTACACCTGCCATCTCCCGCTTCTGCCTGTTGGCCGTGCTCGGCGGCGAGCTTGTCGCCGCTATACGCTTCACTGAGGTCACTATTGGTGGCGAGGGCGGCGCCTTGCTGCTCGGCCCGCTCGCCGTCGAGCCGCGCGTCGCCGGGCGGGGCTACGGCAAGCGCATCGTCGCCGATGGCATGGAAAGCGCGCGCCGCGCCGGCCTTCGCCTCGTGCTGCTGGTGGGCGATCTTTCCTATTACGGCCGCTTCGGGTTCACGCGCGTTCCTCCGGGACAGATCGTGATGCCAGGCCCAGTCGATCCCGACCGGCTGCTCGCCGCCGAGCTGGTGCCAGGAGCGCTCGACGCCTATCGCGGCATCATCACCGCACGTTGAGCGGTGCGCTCTCAGTCCTCGAACGGGTCCTTCATGAGGATGGTGTCCTCGCGCTCGGGCGAGGTTGACAACAGTGTCACTGGCCGCTCGATGAGTTCCTCGATATGGCGCACGTACTTGACGGCTTCCGCGGGCAATTCCGCCCACGAGCGGGCGCCCCGCGTCGACTGGCTCCAGCCGCTGAAGGTCTCGTAGATGGGCTCCACCCGCGCCTGGGCATTGTGGCCGGCAGGCAGCCGCTCGATGCGCTCCCCGTCGAGGCGGTAGCCGATGCACACCTTGAGCTCGGACAGGCCGTCGAGCACATCGAGCTTGGTGAGGGCAATGCCGTCGATTCCGGCGACCTTGACCATCTGCCTGACGAGGCAGGCGTCGAACCAGCCGCAGCGCCGCTTGCGGCCGGTGACGGTGCCGAA
>DATLZB010000188.1:0-3454 GCA_035574175.1 Hyphomicrobiaceae bacterium | reverse complement strand
CGTCAGCGGCCGCTCTGACGTCAGCGGCAAGCGCCGCTACACAGGTGGCCTCCGCCGCGCCGCCAGGGCCCTCGGCCGACAAGTGGAACGTGAAGTTGCCGCTCGCGGGCGGCGAAAAGGAATGAGGGGCGGCGCGGGCCGCAAGGTGCGCGGTGCGCATGGGTGTGCCCGCCTGAGCGCTCGTGATGGTGAGCGCGAGGTCCGCCTGACCGCGGTTATAGATGCCGACCGTGTCGCCGGCCTGAAGCTCGAAGCTGCGCGCAACGGGCGAACCCAGCGGCACCTCTACATCGAGCTCGCCGGTATTGATGGCGCTGCAGCCCCGGCTGGCGGCGGCCCAGCCCGGCGCGAGCGAAAATGCCTGCTGCGTGAGGAGAGCAAGCAACACCAAATTCAGGCGGCCAAGGGGCCGGTTCGGCGAGCGAGCGGATGGCATCGGTCAAAGGTCCCCGCATTGCAGCTGCTTTGCACCCTACGGCCCGGTTGGCCGCAAATCGCGTCAACATTTTGAACGGCTTATGCTCGTCATTTTTCTAAGTGCGGCAGCCACTTAGCTCGACGCCGCATCGCAAAATCGCCGCAATGGACAACGATCGATGGGCTGGTGTCCGGCGCCGCGAGGGTAGGCTGCCGCCGCCTCTGGAGCCCGCGCAGGGTCGGCGATTCCCGCGCCCAGAACATGAGCAGACCACAAAACGAGGGAACTCAACTGTGAGAAAGATCGCGCTCGCCGCCCTCGGGGTGGCCTTGGTGTCCCCGTCCGCCGCCTTCGGTGCGGATCTCGGACCGCCTCCGCGCCCCGGTGCCGCACCACCGCCGCCGCCTATCTATCAACCGGTGTTCTCCTGGTCGGGGCTCTACGTCGGTGCGCAGATCGGCTACGGCTGGGGCGACACCGATGCGACATCGTTCGCGGGGCCGACCGAGACCTATTCGTATGATACGGACGGCTGGCTCGGCGGGGTCCATGCCGGGTTCAACTGGCAGGCGAACGCGTTGGTGATCGGCCTCGAGACCGACATCGAGCTGGCGGACGTGAGCGGCAGCGGCATCGGCTCGCTCGGCTCGCGGCACTCGACCGCGATCGACTGGCTCGGGTCGCTGCGCGGCCGCATCGGTCTCGCCGCCGACCGTACGTTGTTCTACGCCACCGGCGGCCTTGCGTACGGGGATGTGTCCGTCGCGGGTCCCGGGTACAGCGACACGGAAACGCGCGCGGGCTGGACCGCCGGCGCCGGCATCGAGCACGCCTTCTCACCCACTACGACGGCGCGCATCGAGTACCGCTACACCGATCTCGGCTCCAACGACCTCGCCATCGACGAGAGCGACGTCACCTTCAGCGCGGTGAGGCTCGGTTTGAGCTTCAAGTTCTAAGAGCACGCCCGATCAAAGGTCGAGCGTGCTCGCGGCGAACAGCTCCTCAAGGCCAACGCGGCGTGCACTCAGGCCCTGCTCGTGCACATACTCGATGAGGGTCTCGATCACCGGCCGCGTGGCGCGCAGCCCATAGGCCATCGGGTCGCTCTCAAGGGCGGACCTCGCCTGTTCGCCGAGCAGTCCCGGCGCCAGATAGTGCTGGAGCGAGTCGAGCATGCGCCGGCGCGCCTCGGCTTTGGCGGCGAGAAACGCCGTATACAGATTGAGCACCACCCAGGGATGGCGTTCGAGCACGGCGCGGCGCACGACGACGCAGTGATTGATCGGATAGATACCGGTCTTGCGGTAATAGCGCGCAGCCTCCGCGGCCGGATTCTCGAACAGCGTCGTGACGCGCGGGTCGGAGGCGAGATCGATGGTACTGCGATCGACCAAGTTGCGCTCCTTCAGATAGTGAAAAACGGCATCCAACTCGCCCTCTACCATCATCCTGCCGATGTTCGTGCTGGGCGGGATGAAGCTCAGTCTGATGCCGGGCGGGGCCGCAAAACCGGTGGAGGCGCCGTGGCTCCTGTCGGCGCCGCGCTCCATGAACCATTCCATCTCGTCGGCGCGGATGCCGAACTCGTGCTCGAGGATGCCGCGACACCAGATGACCGAGGTCTGCTGGTACTCGGGCACGCCGATGCGCTTGCCGCGTAGGTCGGCAGGCGCGCGGATGCCGGAGCCGGCACGCACCAGGATGGCGGTATGATAGAATTTGCGGAAGGTGTAGACGGGCAGCGCCGCCCAGCGGGTATCGCCGCGGGAGACCGCAATAATGAGCGAAGACAGCGACATCTCCGACACGTCGAAATCGGCGTAGCGCAGCTGCCGCCAAAACATCTCGGAAGGGTGCAGTCGGCTCGGACGCAGACGGATGCCCTCGGCAGCGACGCTGCCCTCCAGCAGGGGCCGGGTGCGCTCGTTCTCGGCCAAGGCGATGGAGAGCTCGATGGGGTTTCCGCTCATGGGCTGTACTCTCCACTCAACCGGCTTTGCGCTCATCGGCGATAAGGACGCCGTCGTCGGGCAAAGCGCCCGGGTTCACGAGCCTCACCTTGCCGGGCAGCCCGGTCAGCTGCCCGAGCGTGGCCGCCACCCGGTCGGCGAGCGCGGACTCCGGGTGGGCGGTTTCCGCCTCCAGCGCCAAGGCGCCATCGTGCGCTGCCTCGCCGCGAACGACGAGGCGCATTCGGCCAAGCTCGGGGTGACGCCGCCCGATGGCGGCGAGCTGCTCCGGATTGACCACCACCCCGCTGATGCTGGTCGCCTGGTCGGCGCGACCGAGCCAGCCCTTGATGCGCATGTTGGTGCGCCCGCAGGGGCTCGGACCGGGGATGACCGCAGAGAGGTCGCCGGTTGCCAGGCGGATCATCGGGTAGTCGCGGTTGAAAGAGGTGACGACAACCTCGCCGATCTCCCCGTCGGACACGGGCTCGCCGGTGCCGGGGCGGACGATCTCGACGAGAACCCCCTCATCGACAACGAGGCCGTCGCGCGGGGCGCTCTCGTAGGCGATGATGCCGACATCGGCGGTCGCGTAGGCCTGAAAGGCGTCGATGCCGTTTGCCTTGTATTCCTCGCGCAAAGCCGGAGTGAGGACGCCGCCAGAGACCAGCGCCCGCCTGATCGAGGCGACGCTGCGCCGGGCCTCGCGCGCCGCTTCAAGCAGTGCCTTCAGATGCTCGGGCACGCCCAGATAGGCGGTCGGCCGCAATTGCGCGATCGCCTCGATCTGCAGCTCAGGGTTGGCTGGGCCGGCCGGAATGACGGTGCAGCCCAGCGCACGGGCGCCCGCGTCCATGATCCAGCCGCCCGGGGTGAGGTGGTAGGAGAAGGTGTTGTGCACGACGTCGCCCCTGCGGAAGCCGGCGGCATAGAGCGCGCGGGCGGAGCGCCACCAGTCCGCGCCCACACCCTCGGGCTCAAAGATCGGGCCGGGCGACATGAAGATGCGCGCCATGGCGCCGGCCTCGGCAGTGGCAAGGCCGCCGAACGGCGGCCGTCGCGCCTGCAGGGCCGAGAGCGAGGA
>DATLZB010000187.1:0-10485 GCA_035574175.1 Hyphomicrobiaceae bacterium | reverse complement strand
AGGGAATGACCTTGTAGCCGGGGCCCAGATACTTGTTGATGGCCTTGGCCTTGGCCGCCGATTCTACGATGACGACGTTCATGAACCCCTGCTGGTGCGGTTAACGGGTGCTTAAGGAGGTTGCCCTAACCTCGAGGCCGGTCGTGAAAGCGGCCCCCCGCTCGTCGGGGCAGGAAAATGGGTGATGGAGGCCTCCCTGTCAAACGGCACGGCCTGCAAACCTGCACAACGCGGACGGCCTTCATTGCAGATATTCTGTTGTATTGTTAGATAACTCCGGGTCCGGTCCGTGCAACCAGCGCGAGCCCCGAGCAAGGCGTGAGGCGATGATGAGAGTGCAATCGGAGACGGCCGGAGCGAGCAGCACGCCGATGAGCGCGCCTTGGCTCGGTGTCGCGCCGGAAGGGCAGCTGCCAGCGGCGACCCCACCGCAAAGGCTCGAGTATCTGTGCGAGCTGGTGGCCGAACTGAAGGTCATGGCCGAGCAGGGCGACCTGAGGCGGCTGGCGGCAATTCTGGCGCTCGCGCACGACGAGGCCCGTCAGCAGCTCGAGGGTCGCTGACGGTAAGCCGCCCGAGCGTTCAAGCCGGCGGCTTCAGTGACACGAGATGGGCGCCGTGCAGCTCGATGCGGCCGGCAAGGGCAAGCTCCATCAGCGCCACCTGCACCGCCCGAATAGGCAGATCGGCGGCACGGGCAAGTTCGTTGACATCGACCGGGGCGGGCCCGAGCGCGCGGATGATGCGATCATGGGCGTCGGCCGCCGGCTGCTCTCCCTGCGCCTCCGTAACGACCTCGGGCACAACCGGCTCCTTAAGGGCGGGAGCCGGTGCGGGGCAGGACAGGGCCTGCAGGATATCCTCCGCCGACGTCACCAGGGTCGCCCCATCCTTGATTAGCCGATTGGTGCCCTCGGCTCTGGGGTCGAGGGGATGACCCGGCACGGCCATGACTTCGCGACCCTGCTCGCCGGCGAAGCGGGCCGTGATGAGGGAGCCCGAGCGGCGCGTGGCCTCGACCACCACCACCGCCAGGGAGATTCCCGACAGGATGCGGTTGCGACGCGGAAAGTCCTGCGCGCGCGGAACAAAGCCCGGCGGCTGCTCGGTGAGGAGACAGCCTCGTTGAGCGATCACCTCCTGCAGGGATCGGTGCTCGGGCGGGTAGACGACGTCGATACCGCCTGCCAGCACGGCAACGGTGCCGCCATCGAGGGCGGCCAGATGGGCCTGGGCGTCGATGCCGCGGGCAAGCCCCGAGGCTACGACGTAGCCCGCCGCCGAGATGCCGCCCGCGAGCTGACGGGCCAATCTCTGCCCCGCTGCCGAAGCGTCACGCGAGCCGACCAGGGCGACGACGGGCCGGTTTAGGAGGCGAGCGTCGCCCTTGACGTAAAGCATCGGCGGTGCGTCATCGAGGAAGGCGAGCGGCGCCGGGTATCCGGGTTCGATGGTGAATACCGGTTGCGCGCCCGCCTTGTGCGCCGCGGCGAGTTCTTCCTCGGCCGCGGCGGCCGAACAGATGCGTGAGGGTCGCCCGCGCCCGCCGCGGCGCGCCAGCTCGGGCAACGCGGCAAGCGCTTGGGCGGCGCCTCCGTAATGATTGATGAGGGCGCGGAAGGTGACCGGGCCGACGTTTTCGGAGCGCACCAGGCGCAGGCACGCCAACCGCTGGGCGTCGTCGAGCACCGCTACCGGTAGCGGCGCGTGCGCAGACGGCTGTCGCAACTCAGGCTTTGGCACCGATCTTTGGCTCCACACCGGCGATCAGGCGGCGAATGTTGGCGCGATGCGCGAAAACTAAAAGCGCGCTCGTCGGCGCCAGCAGCACGGCGGCATCGGCCCGGCCAAGGGCCCAGACGGCGAACGGCGTGGCAATGGCGGCGGAGAGGGCCGACAGGGACGAATAACGAGTGGCGGCGGCAACGGCGAGCCAGACCGCGACGAAGGCCAACGCTGCCAGAGGATAGAGCGCGGCCAGCACGCCGATGTAGGTGGCGACGCCCTTGCCGCCACGGAACCCCAGCCAGACGGGGAAGAGATGGCCGAGCAGGGCGCCAAGGCCGGCGGCCAGCGGAACGATCGGTCCGGGCAGCAACCCCAACGCGCCGGACTTGGCGAGCAGCACCGCGGCCGTGCCCTTCAAGGCGTCAAGGGCGAGGGTCGCGGCCGCCAGGCCCCTGTGGCCGGTGCGCAGCACGTTGGTGGCGCCAATATTACCCGAGCCAAGGCGGCGGATGTCGCCGAGGCCCGCCGCGCGGGTGAGAATCAGCCCGAAAGGAATCGAGCCGAGCAGGTATCCGGCAAGTAAGGCCAGCAGCACGGGAAGCGTGAAGACGGTGCTCATGGAGAACCCGTTCGCGCGCTCGCAACGAGGCCCACAGGAGAAGACGTGGCCGTCAAGCGTACTGGTACACGGTTTCGCCCGCAACCACGGTGCGCAGCACGCGGCCCTGAAGCTTGCTTTCGTCGAAGGGTGAGTTCTTCGAGCGCGAGCGTAGCGCCTCTCGGTCGACCACCCAGGGCTGCGCCAGATCGAACAGCAGCAGATCGGCAGGCGCGCCTTTCTCGAGCCGCCCGGAAGGCAGGCCCAAGAGCTTCGCAGGCGCAATGGTCATGGCGCGCAGCAGTACCTTCAGGCTTACGCTGTCGTTGTGGACGAGGCGGAGCGCAGCGGCAAGCAGCGTCTCAAGGCCGATGGCGCCGTCGGCCGCCTCGTCGAACGGCCGGCGCTTGACGTCCGCATCCTGCGGATCGTGGCTCGACACGATGACGTCGACGTCGCCGGCGGCCAGCCCCCGCACCATGGCCTGCTGGTCCTCCTCCGAGCGCAGCGGCGGTCGGAGCTTGAGGAACGTGCGGTAGGAGCCGATGTCGGTCTCGTTCAGCGTCAGGTGATTAATGGAGACGCCGCAGGTGACGGGAAGCCCGCGCGCCTTGGCAGCGCGAATAACGGCCAGGCTCTCGGCGCAGCTGATGGTGGCGGCGTGATAGCGTCCCCCGGTCATCTCCACGAGTCGCACGTCGCGTTCGAGCATGATGGTCTCGGCCGCTTTGGGCGCGCCCGGAAGGCCGAGCCGCGCTGCCGTCGGACCGGCGTTCATGCTGGCGCCCTTGGACAGGAAGGGGTCTTCGGTGTGATGCACGATGAGGGCACCGAAGTCCTTGGCATAGAGCAGGGCATTATGCATGACCTTGGTATCGACCACGCTGCTCTTGCCGTTGGAGAAGGCGATGGCGCCGGCCCGCTGCAGCAGACCGATCTCGCTGATCTCCTGTCCCGCCAGCCCTTTGGTCAGCGCCGCCATGGTATGGACGTTGACGATGCAGTTGTCGCGGGCGCGGCGTTGGATGAAGTCGACCAGCGCTACCTGGTCGATCACCGGGTCGGTATCCGGCATGACCACGATGGTGGTGACCCCGCCGGCGGCCGCCGCCTGGCCGGCGGTGCGCAGCGTCTCGCGGTGCTCGGAGCCGGGCTCGCCGGTGAACACCTGCATGTCGATGAGGCCCGGGCACAGCACGTGACCCTTGCAGTCGACCACGGTGGCGCCGTCCGGCGCGTTGCGGCGCAGATGGGTGCCGAGATCGGCGATGAGGCCGTTTCTGACCAAAAGCCCACCCGGCTCGTCACGGCCCGAGGCCGGATCGATAAGGCGGGCATTGATGAACACCGTGGAGCCGTTCGCTGTCTTGGGCTGCGCGGGCATCGGCTTCACCGGTTCGGCAGGTGCCTGGAAAGAATTTCGAGCACGGCCATGCGCACGGCGACGCCCATCTCCACCTGCTCGCGGATGACGCTGCGCTCGCTGTCGGCGACGGTGGAGGCGATCTCGACACCGCGCACCATGGGTCCCGGGTGCATGACCAGGGCATCCGGCTTGGCGCGCGCCAGCTTCTCGTGGTCGAGCCCGAAGAAGTGATAGAACTCGCGCGAGGAGGGTACGTAGGAGCCCTGCATGCGCTCACGCTGCAGGCGCAGCATCATCACGACATCGGCGCCTTCCAGGCCCGCCCACATGTTGGTGAACACTTCCACACCAAAGCGATCGGGCTCGGCCGGCAGCAAGGTTGAGGGGGCAATGATGCGTACATGGGCGCCCAGCGTGTTCAGCACATTGATGTTGGAGCGGGCGACGCGGGAGTGCAGAATGTCGCCGCAGATGGCGACCACAAGTCCAGCGATGCGGCCCTTGGCTCGACGCATGGTGAGGGCATCGAGAAGCGCCTGGGTCGGGTGCTGATGCGAGCCGTCGCCGGCGTTGATCACCGAGCAGTCGACCTTCTGTGCCAGCAGTTCGACGGCGCCTGCCGCATAGTGACGCACGACGATAATGTCGGGGCGCATGGCATTGAGCGTCTGCGCGGTGTCGATCAGCGTCTCGCCCTTCTGGACCGAGGAGGTCGACACGTTCATGTTCATGACGTCGGCGCCGAGCCGCTTGCCGGCCAGTTCAAAAGAGCTCTGCGTGCGTGTCGACACCTCGAAGAACAGATTGATCAGCGTGCGTCCGCGCAGGAGGTCGCGCTTCTTATTGGCCTGCCGGTTCTGCTCGGCGGCCTTGTCGGCAAGATCGAGAATGGCGTTGATCTCTGCCGCCGTCATTCGCTCGCAGGTGAGCAAGTGACGGTGCGGCACATGCAGCGCGTCGGTGGACGTGGCGGCGATGTTCATTAAAGCGGCATCTATAGGAGGAGATGCCGGCGGGTGCAAGCCGAGGCGGCAGATGGTGCGCAATTGCGCTGTGCATGGAAGCTAGCTGTTCCGGCCGCGGCAGGGTTGCGCCTGGGTTTGCGCCGTGGTCAATGCCAGCTAATGGTGGCGGCGGGTGCAAGACACGGAGTCCGTCGCATCGCCGCCGCAAAAGCGTCTGAAGGTGGCTCGGACCTTCGGGGCAGGGCGGGCTGGCCCGACCTGAAAAGTTGGGGACGTTGCGGATGTCGAGTTTGCGGTCCTTCGTCGGCCGGGCAGAGCCTGAACAGGCTGTCAGTACCGCCGAGCCACGCAGGGATCCGGAGGCGCTGGCCCGGCGATTCGCGCCGGCCGTGCGCCGCGAGGTACGCCGGCTGCTGCGCGCGTCGAGCCGCTTCGTCGATCTTGCCGTGATCTTTCCCGGCGCTCTCCATGCCATCGCCGCGGCCGATACCGGGCGCGAGGCGCGGCGGGCGGCCATCGAACTGGTGCTGGCAGGTGCGCCGCTCAAGCAGGTGGCGGAAGCGCTCGGTCTCGCCATGTGGCTGAGGCGGCTGCCGCCAGAGGCTTTCTCGGCGTGGCCCGCCAAAGTCCCGGAGGGGGAAAGCTTCGCTCGCCGGATCGTCAATTGTCTGCCGCGCTCGCGCATGCAAAGCGCGTTCTGGCTGAGCGCGGTCGGCTTTGCCGCGGAAGCCGTGCACGAGGATTTCGCGGTGTGGCTTGCGCACCAGTCGGTCTACGCCGAGCCCGGCGATCCGCGCCGCCTGTTCGCAGTGCTGGCGGCCTACGCCTGGTTTTCAGGGCAGCCGTTCCGGCCCGCACACGGCCTGATGATCGTGCCCTGGCGGCCTGAGATCAGCATCGAGACGGCCTTGTGCGCGACCAAGAGCTGGCTCAATCGCATAAGGCTCGTGCTGGTGTTGCGACCAGGGGTGATCAGCGATCCGTGGCTCGAACCCGGCGAGGCCGGCGGCTTCACGTTCGTACCGCTGCTCGATGCCAATCAGCTCCTCGAGGAGGCGCAGGCGATGCACAACTGTGCCGACCAGTATGCCGACCGCATCGCACGCGATCGCTGCCGCCTGTTCAGCGTGCGGCGGAAAGGGGGTGCGCGGGTAGCCACGCTCGAGATTGGCGCTCACATGCGGGAGCCCGGGGTGCTCGACATCACCCAGCTCAAGGCACGCCACAATATGCCCGCTCCGCTCGAGGTCTGGCAGGCGGGACACGCATGGCTCGCCAAGCAGCGCGGTCTGCGTCGTGTTCCCGCGCTCGCTCCGCCGCCACGGCCTATCGATGCGGCGGGATGGGCGCGGCTGATGGAACCCTACCGCGACAAAAAGGGCGGCGCGCCGTGGCTTCCCGTCGAGCTCACCCATCCGGCGCTCTGCATCCTCGACGCCGATCTCGCCGATCTGGCGCGCCGCGCCGGGGTGTCATCCTGGCTGTTCACCTGAGGGTAAACCTGGGGCCGGTGCCCGGCGGGGCTTGACACCGGCCGGCGGGTTGGGCGCTGTTGTCAGGTCTCCCCGCCTTGCGCCCGTGAGCCTGCCAGTGCCCGAGACCGTCGCTCTTGCCAGACTTCCGATCGGCGGCCTCGATTTCCTGGCGGCCGTCTGGTTCGTGCTGGCCTTCGGCGGCTACCAGCTGATCGCGGGGTGCAGAGCGCTCGAGCGGCGCAGCATCGTCGGGGCGGTGCAGGCCCAGCGTGTCGCCTGGATGCACAACCTGGCGATCCGCGACAACCGCGCGGTCGACGCCATCCTCATGCAGGGCTTGAGCCAGGGCAACGCCTTCTTCGCCTCCACCTGCGCCATCGCCATCGGCGGGCTCGCCGCCATCATGGGCTCGGGCGAGCAGATGCGCGCCTTCCTGCGGCGGCTGCCGTTTGCAACGAGCGACAGCACAGCGCTCTGGGAGTTCAAGACGCTGCTCTTGATTGCAATCTTCATCTACGCCTTCTTCAAGTTCGCATGGGCGTTTCGGCTGTCGCACTATGCCGCGATCATGATCGGCGCTATGCCGGTACTGACGGATACCAACAGGACGGACTGTCATTCCCATGCGGAGCGGGCGGCTCGACTGATCGGCATCGCCGCCAACCATACCAACGGGGGAATCCGCTCATTCTATTATGCCTTCGCGGCGATGGCCTGGTATTTCCATCCGGTGCTGTTCATGCTGTCCACCGTGTGGATCCTGGCAATTCTAATCCGACGGGACTTCTTCTCACGCTCGCTTGCAGCCCTCGCCGCGCCAGGCTGAGGGGCTCTTGGATCATTCGGGCAGGGCGCGGGCGAGGATGGCCTTCAAGTCGGCGCGCTCCAGGTTTTGGCCGAACGTCTGACGGGGCGGGCCGGCGAGCCGGGTGGCGATGAAAGGATCGGCCACCACACGCGGGCCATGGGCTCTCAGCAGCGCTCCGGCGGCGGTCAAGGCCAGCGCCTCGGTGAGGGCACGGGCGCGTGCATCGAGCAGGCGCGGCTCGTAAAGCACGGCGCGGATGCGCTCCAGCGCCGCCTTTAGTGCTGCGTCGCCGCCGATCAGGTGCTCGAGGTCGTCCAGCACGATCCTGACGGCGTCCGCCTCACGCTGGAGCACGCGCAGCACGTCAAGGGCCATGACATTGCCTGAGCCTTCCCAGATGCTGTTGACGGGGGCCTCCCGGTAGAGCCGCGGTAGCAGGCTCTCCTCCACGTAACCGTTGCCGCCCAAGCATTCCATCGCCTCCCCGATCACGGCCTGCGCGCTCTTGCACACCCAGTACTTGCTGACCGGGGTCATCAGGCGGCGCCAGGCGGCGGCGACCGGTTCAGGTGCGCGGTCGAAGCTGGCGGCAAGATGAAAGATGAGGCCAGTCGCCGCCTCGACCTCGAGTGCCAGATCGGCAAGCACCTGCATCATCAGCGGTTGATCAGCCAACGTTCTGCCGAAGACGCTGCGGTGGCGACAGTGATGAACGGCGCTCGCAAGCGCGTGGCGCATAAGGGCGGCGGAGGCCACGGCGCAGTCGAGCCGCGTGCAGCTCACCATTTCGATGATGTTGGCGACGCCACGGCCCTCCTCGCCGATGAGCCAGGCGGAAGCGCCCTGGAACTCGACCTCGGCGGAGGCATTGGAGCGATTGCCGAGCTTGTCCTTCAACCGCTGCAAGCGCACGGCGTTGACGCTGCCGTCGGGAAGAAAGCGCGGCAGCAGGAAACAGGACAGCCCTGCCGGCGCCTGGGCCAGGACCAGAAAGGCATCGCACATGGGGGCCGACATGAACCATTTGTGGCCGGTGAGCCGGTATTCGCCGCCCGGCCCGCCGTTGGCCACCGGCTCTGCGCGTGTGGTGTTGGTACGCACGTCGGTGCCGCCCTGCTTCTCGGTCATGCCCATGCCCAAGGTGACGGCGCTCTTTTGCACGGCCGGCACAAATCTCCGGTCGTACGTGCGGGCCATGATCCGCGGCAGCCATGCCTCGGCGATGTCGGCCTGGAGCATGAGCGTCGGCACGGCGGCGCTGGTCATGGTGATCGGGCAGCAGTGACCGGCCTCGACCTGCGCCGTCAGGTAGAAGGCGGCCGCGCGGATCACATTGGCTCCGGCCGCGGTCGATGCGGCGGCCGGCGTACGCTCCCAGGCCGCGCAGTGCAGGCCTTCGGCCATGCTATGCTGCATCAGGGCGTGGTAGGCGGGGTGGAACTCCACGACATCGAGCCGGCGGCCCTTGGCATCATGCGTGCGAAGGCGCGGCGGATGCTCGTTGGCGAGACGGCCGAGCTCCAAAGCCTCGCGGCTGCCGGCCCAGGCGCCGAGCGCGGCGAGTCGCTCCAGGGCCGACGAACCGCCCTCCCGCTTCACCGCATCCTGGAGCGCGCGATCGGTGAGAAAGAGGTTCACGTCCTCGAAGGGCGGGCTCTGGTTCAAGACCTCGTGTGTGGCGAATGGAGAGGTCATGGGCCATCCTCCGGGTGAGTGGGGGCTCGGGCCCCAGTATGCGCGCGCGAGGCCCCGCGTGCCACCGTTTGCCAGCAGCCGAGGCGGCTGCAAATCGCGGCAATCCTGTCGCAGCGGACACTACAAAGCGGAGAATCCATCATGCCGCAGACTGCTTTCTTCCTTCCAGCCATCGAGAAGGAGCGGACGCCGCGACCGCTCGGTGCTGGCGTGCGCATCGGCCATGTGCATCTCAAGGTCGCCGACCTCGACCGCGCGCTTGGCTTCTACTGCGGCGTGCTGGGCTTCGAGCTGAAGCAGCGCTACGGCGATCAGGCCGCTTTCATCGCAGCCGGCAGCTATCATCACCACATCGGGCTCAACACTTGGGAGAGCCGCGGGGGCGCGGCCCCGCCAAGAGGCAGCACCGGCCTCTATCACCTGGCCATCCTCTATCCGACGCGCGTCGCGCTGGCCGACGCCCTGCGCCGGGTGCGGGCGGCGGGTATTGCCCTCACCGGCGCCAGCGACCACGGCGTCAGCGAGGCCCTCTACCTCGACGACCCCGACGGCAACGGCGTCGAGCTTTACCGGGACCGGCCCGAGGCGGAATGGCCGCGCACGGTCGAGGGCCATCTCGCCATGTTCACGCGCCCGCTCGATGTTGCCGATCTGCTCAGGGAAGGCGCGTGAGATCGCGTGGGGCTCGGTCGCCCGGTCCACACGCCGACGCCGGCCACCTACGCGGAGGAAAGGCGCCGTGGTATGGCGCCATTCATGACATCGGCTTCGATTCGCATCATCGGCATCGATCCCGGGCTCAGGCGCACGGGCTGGGGCGTGATCGAATCGGACGGCGTGCGGCTCGCCTATGTCGAGAGCGGCCTCATCACCTCCGACGGGCAGGAGGAGCTCGCTTACCGGCTGCGGGAACTCTACGAAGGGCTGTGCGCCGTGATCGCAAGTTTCCGGCCGCAGGAGGCGGCGGTCGAGGAGACTTTCGTCAACAAGGACGCGCGGGCCACGCTGAAGCTTGGCCAGGCTCGCGGCATGGCCTTGCTGGCGCCGGCCCAGCGGGGGCTGCGCATAGCCGAGTATCCCCCCAACGTGGTCAAAAAGTCGGTGACCGGCACCGGCCACGGCGAGAAGCGCCAGATTGCGGCCATGGTCGGTTTCCTGCTGCCCAAGGCCCGCTTCAATAGCGCGGATGAGGCCGATGCGCTCGCCATCGCCATCTGCCACGCGAACCATCGGGCAAACGGGCAGGTGCTGGCCCGCTCGGTGGCTGCGGAGATGCGGCGATGATCGGCAAGCTCAAGGGTGTCGTGGAGGCGATCGGCGAGGCGCACGCCATCATCGACGTCAACGGCGTTGGCTACGAGGTGCTGTGCTCGGCGCGAACCTTGCGCAGTCTCTCCGTCGGCGCGGCGGCCCAGCTCGCCGTCGAAACGCACGTGCGCGAGGACGCGATCCGGCTCTATGGTTTTACGAGCGAGGTGGAGCGCGCTTGGTTCCGCACCCTGCAAACCATTCAGGGCGTCGGTGCACGGATTGCGCTGTCGGTGCTCGGCACGCTGTCGCCGCGCGATCTCGCCAATGCCGCCGCACTCGGCGACTGGGCGGCGGTCGAGCAGGCGCCCGGGGTCGGCAAGAAGCTGGCGCAGCGCATCGTGGCCGAGCTCAAGGACAAGGGGCCGGCGCTGGTGACGGGCGGGTTCAACGCCGCGGCGGCGGTGGGCAACGGAGGCGCCGGGGTCGGGCCGCCGCCCGGCGATGCCGCTGCGGAAGCCGTGTCAGCCCTCACCAATCTCGGTTATCAGCCGGCACAGGCGGCCGCCGCCGTCGCCGTGGCGGCGCGAGACCTGGGCGCG
>DATLZB010000186.1:0-17032 GCA_035574175.1 Hyphomicrobiaceae bacterium | reverse complement strand
CCGCCGTGCCGAGCGAAGCAGCGCCCTTGGGCTCCGCAGCCGACGTGCTGCGGCCCGGCTTCGCAGCGCCGCCCAACGTTCAGCAGGTCAACCACCGATGGAACCACCACTGCACCTGGCGGCGCAGCTACCGGCGCAGTGTCAGAGTATGCTGGTGGTCGCCGCGTCGCTATTACGGCCCGAGCTTCTATTTCAGGTTCGGTCCCGACCGCCATTACCACCACAGGCACTACCGTCGGTACCACTGGCGGTGAGTCGTCCCTTCAATGCGGCGTCCGCGTCATGCCGCGCCGGGATGGCGCGGGCCGCAGAAGTGTGCCGATCGCAGTCGCTTGCGCGGTCAAGCCAGCCCGCTGCGAGTGCGGAACGGAACCGCAAGAGTCGCGTTCCCGAAACGACCGAGCGGCCCATGTAGCGGGCCCCATGCAATCATAAGGAGCAGTCCATGAGACGCACGATCATTGCAGCAACGGCCGCTGCGACCATCATAGGCGGAGCTATCGCTGTCACGGCATCTGCCCAGCAGGAGGAAAAGCAGCGGCCCCAGGCGCAGGGTCAGTCCCAGCAGCTTCAACAGGCCCCTTCGCCGGGCGACGGCGCGGGCAAGAAATCAGTGCCGCCCGCTGAAGGCGGTATGAGCGCCGAGCCGAAGGCGACCGACAAAGGCGGCGATCGAGGCGGTAAGGCGGCCCAGCAACGCGAACAGACGCCGAAATCGGAAGGCAAAAGCACCGCTCAAGATCGGGGCGCGGTTCCGAGGCAGGGCACCGCCGAGGGCAGGGCCGAAGATGCCGACAAGAATGGCACGGCTCAGCGCAAGACGGACGAGGCCGACAAAAAGGGAACGGCTCAGCGCAAGGACGACGCCGATGCCGAGAAAAAAGGAACGGCCCAGCGTAGTGATGAGAAAGGTGGCGCAACAGCCGGCCGAGATGCTCCCGACAAGGACAAGCAGGCTCGCAAAGGCAGCAGCCAGAGCGTCGAGCTTTCCCAGGAGGAGCGCACCAGAATCCGCACCACTATTCGGCAGCGGAATGTGCGACAGGTCACGAACGTGAACTTCTCGATCAGCGTGGGCACGAGGGTGCCGCGGACGGTGACGCTGCATGCGCTGCCGCGCGAAGTGTTGGAAATCGTTCCTCACTATCGCGGCTACCGCTACTTCGTGATCAGCGATCGCATCTGCATCGTCGATCCGGCGACCTATGAGATCGTCTATATCATCGACGAGTCCGGTCCCCCATCACACAGCGCTCGACTGGTGCTCACGGACTCCGAGCGTCAGTTCGTGCTCAGCCGTCTCGACCTTGATAGGCCGAGTGCGATCGACGTCGACATTCGCCTGGCGCTCGGCGCCGAGATCCCGAGCCGCGTCGAGATCCATGCGTTCCCAGACGAGATCGTAGCGACGATCCCGAAGCTGCGCGAATACCGCTACGTGGTCGTCGACCGCCGGGTAGCCATTGTCGATCCGAACGGCCGTGACGTCGCCCTCGTGATCGAACGCTGACGCGCACGTCAAACGGCATCGCCAGTGCGGCTCCCTCCTGGGCCGCACTGGCTTTTTCGTTCAGTTGCTGTTGGCCGCCTGGCTGGCCCGTGGCAGACCGTAAAGCTGTACGGCGCCTCTCACATCACCGGTCTGCAGCGTGCGGAAGCGCTCCTCATAGCGAGCGGACATGATCTGGCCAGCGGGCTCGGCATGGTCGAGGCCGATGGCGTGCCCGATCTCGTGCGCGAGCGTGTAGCGCAGGTCGTAGACCTGGAGGTTGCCATCGAAGCCGATCTTCCAGCGCTTGGCGGGATTGAGGCAGATGAGCGAACGTTCGATCTGCCGCCAAGGGCCGTCGTCTGCCTCGTACTTGACATCCGCAAAGGCGTGGCCGAGGGGTTCGCCCTGCGCTCCGATGATGATGCCGGCGCGGGTGGGATCGTCGATCTCGCGGAAGCGGATGTCGGCGACGGCCTCCCACATTGAGAAGGCGGCACGCGCCTCACTGCGGAATTGTTCGATGCCGACGCCCGAGCGGGCCAGCATAGTTTCGAGTGGTGCCATTGTGCGGCAATTGCGGGCGTCGCGGTACTGAACAGGTCCGCGCACGAAGGCATAGGTGACGTGCACGGTACCCTTCCCGGGCTCGCCCCAGTGCACAAGGTTTCCGTCCAGGTCGAGCAGGCGGAAGCCAAGGAACGCAGAAGAGCTCGGACGTGCCATGAACATCTGGGTGCTGGCGTCGCCGAGAGCACACCCGGCCAAGACCGCCAGGCCCAGCAGCCACTTCTTCAAACTCTCCCCTCCCCCGGCTCGCGAAATCCCTCACAGCGGGCTGAAGGCGGTCGTCCTGGCCAATCCCAACGGTCCGCCACCCACAGATCCGGCCGGCGGCACGTTAGTGCGCTATTCGGCAGAATTTTGACGCCGGCGCGCGCGGATCGTTGAGCGATTCCGACGCGCCTCGCGGGGGCGGCAAAGCGCGCAAAGAGAAAAACTTAAGTCACGGTCTCGATCCGACCGGTGCGCAGCGCCTTGAGAAAGCTGTCGCGCCAGTGCTTGGCGTCCCGAAGTCGCACGCGTTTCAAGAGCGCGCGATAACGCTCGCGCTTCTCCTGGATCGGCATCTTGATGGCAAGCTGGAGGGCCTGAGCGACCTCGTCGGCGTCGTAGGGATTGACGATAAGCGCCTCCTCAAGGTCCTCCGCGGCACCTGCAAACCGCGACAGGATCAACACGCCCGGGTCCTTCTCCTCCTGCGCCGCCACGTATTCCTTGGCGACCAGGTTCATGCCGTCACGCAGTGGCGTGACGAGCCCGACGTGGCTGCCGCGGAAGAGGGCGGCCAGCGTATCGCGTGGCATGGTCCGATTGACATAGCGGACCGGCGTCCAGTCGAAATCCCCGAACGTGCCGTTTATTGCGCCGGAGAGCTGCTCCAGCTCGCGGCGGATGTCGGCGTAGGCGTCGACGTCCTCGCGGGTTGGGGCCGCGATCTGCATCAGCGTGGCCGCCTTCATGTTCTCTGGATAAAGTTCGAGCAATCGGCGGAAAGCCCGCAGCCGCTCGGGCAGACCCTTCGTGTAGTCGAGCCGGTCGACGCCGATAATGTGGACGCGCGCAAGAGCGCGCCGATGCAGGCGCTCGATGCGTTGGCTGGCGTCGGCGGTGCTCGCCATTGCAGCGACGGAGTCGACGTCGATGCCGACCGGAAAAACGCCGACGTTGACCGAGCGGCTCCTGGCAGAGATGCGCCCTCCGGCGCTGAGGCCGCCAGCAAGCTGGTCGCGCACGAAACGCTCGAAGTTGCCAAGATCGGTCGCGGTCTGGAAGCCTACCAGGTCGTAATCGAGGAACGAGGCGATGAGCCACTCGTGCTCGGGGGTGGCGACGAGAACCTCCGGCGGCGGAAACGGGATGTGCAGGAAGAAGCCGATGGGATTGGCAACGCCCGCAGCCCTCAGCTCGGAGGCGAGCGGGATTAAGTGATAGTCGTGCACCCAGATGAGGTCGTCGTCCCTGATGAATGGCCGAATGGCTCTGGCGAAGCGCGCATTCACACGTCGGTAACCGTCGAGGAAGTCATTGGAGAATCGAGCGAGATCGAGGCGGTAGTGGAACACCGGCCAGAGCGCACTGTTGGAGAACCCAAGGTAGAACTCCTGATAGTCCTGCTCGGTCAGCGGCACGGTGACGATGTCAATGTTGCCATGCTCGATCCGGGTCGGGGCGAGGCTCGCGCCCGGCGGGGCGACGGTGCCATCCCAGCCGAACCACAGTCCGCCGCTCTCCTTGAGCGCGTCGAGAACGCCAACGGCAAGCCCGCCTGCCTGCTCGGGTCGGCTCGGGTCGGCGACGCGGTTGGAGACGACGATGAGGCGGCTCATATGACCTGCTCCCAGGGAGTCGATAAGCGCACGGCGCCATTGATAATGCCGACCATCGAGTAGGTCTGTGGGAAGTTACCCCAGAGCTCGCCCGTGTCAGGGTCGATGTCTTCCGAGAGAAGACCGAGATGGTTGCGCTTAGCCAGCAGCACCTCGAAGTGCTCGCGGGCCTCCTCCGTGCGGCCCAACCGCGCGAGGGCCTCCACTCGCCAGAACGCGCAGATGTTGAACGCGGTCTGCGGCAGGCCGAAATCGTCCTCCGCCTCGTAGCGCATCATATAGGCACCACGGCCCAAGGTACGCTCGATTGCTTCGAGCGTCGACACGAACCGCGGATCCTTGGCATCGATGAAACCGACCTCGGCCATCAGCAGAACGCCCGCATCTAGGTGTTGGCCGCCGAAGCTCTCGACGAATGCCCGCCGGTTCTCGGACCATGCGTGCTCGAGTATGGCGCGGCGGATCACCTCCGCCTTTTCACGCCAGCGGTGTGCCCGCTCCGTCTCTCCGATGTGCGTAGCGATCCGCGCCAGGCGGTCGCAAGCCGCCCAGCACATGAGGCTTGAAGTGGTGTGCACGCGGGACCGGGAGCGAAGTTCCCACATTCCCGCATCGGGCTCATTGTGCAACTTGAAGGCCCGCTCGCCGACCATCTCCAGCCGCAGGAAATCCTCGCGTCCGGGCGGACGCAAGAGTCTGCGATCGAGGAAAGCCTGCGCCGCACCGAGCACGATGTTGCCGTAGCAATCGTGCTGGAAATGCTCGTGCGCCTGATTGCCGACGCGAACCGGACCGATGCCGCGGTAGCCCGGCAGCGCGCTCACCGTGCGCTCGGTCAGCACCTTCTCAAGGCCGACGCCGAACACCGGCTGGATATGACCATCGGTAACGGCAACGATATTCATCAGCCAGCGGAAGTAGTTCTCCATGGTGCGCACCGCCGACAGGCTGTTCAGGGCGCGCACCACAAAATAGGCGTCTCTAAGCCAGCAGTAGCGGTAATCCCAGTTGCGCTGACTGCCCGGCGCCTCAGGAATGCTGGTGGTCACCGCGGCGACGATGGCGCCGGTGGGCTCGTAGGTACAGAGCTTCAGGGTGATGGCAGCCCGAATCACCGCCTCCTGCCATTCAGAGGGGATAGCAAGCCGGTGCGTCCACTCTCGCCAGTAGATCTCGGTCTGCTCCTCGAAAGCTCGGGCAGTGTCGGCAGTACCTTCGCTCAGCGTCTCGTCGGGGCCGAGAATCAGGTTGACCGTTTCGTCCAGGTTGAAGGCGGTCTCGCCCAATATGTAGTCGATTGGGGCGTCGGTGGTGAGGCGGAGCGTAAAGCGGGGACCGACATAGCGGATGTGATTGGACCCGGTCGTGAGTATCGGGGCGCTGGCGCCGTAGTCGAAGCGGGGGCGCACGAGGATACGAACACGCGGGCTGCCCGACAGCGGCCGCACGCGGCGCACGATGGTCTGTGGGCGGAAAGAGCGACCGCGCCAGACGAAGCGCGGGGCGAAGTCCTTAATCTCGACCGACCCCTGTTCGCTGTGCAGAACGGTCCTGAGCACGGCGGTGTTGGGGACGTAGGCCTGTTCGGAGTTCTTGAGCCCCTCGAGCTCAACGGCGAACACGCCCGAGCCTTCCGCCTCGCGCGGTGCCCCGAGAAGGGCGTGAAACACCGGATCGCCGTCGAAGCGAGGCAGGCAGCACCAGACGATGCGGGCCTCGCGGGTGACAAGGGCCGCAAAGCTGCAGTTTCCGATTATGCCGAGCTCCAGCGTGTTCATTCTGATCCAATTCATGCGCTGCGGTTTGCAAGCGAGGCGAGCCAGTCGATGAACTCAGCGGTCGTCGCGATGGTCCAACGTGCCTTGGTCAGGCCGTTGCCTACTTTGATCGAGTAGCCACCCATCGCCTCGACGACGGCAAAGCCGTCCTCGTCGGTGACGTCGTCGCCGGCGAACACCGGCAGGCGCCCGACAAACGGGGGTTCCGCCATGAATGCACCAATGGCGGTGCCCTTGCTCGCGCCCTTCAACTTGACTTCATAGACCATCTTACCGTGCACGATCTCGAGATCGTCGCGGCCCTCGACCACGTCTCTCACTGCCGCGTAGCAGGCTTGTGTGAGTTCGGGACGGGTTCGATAGTGAACCGCGACCGCCCCCGGCTTTTCTTCGATGAGCAGAGCGGGCAGCGCTCGCTTGAGCACTTCGGTTACCGGCTGTATCGCACCGGTGTCGAGAGGTCCGGCATGCAGCCGTCCGGTGGCGTCGCGGCGCATCAGCCCGTGTACGCCCGCAGCGGGGAGGACCAGGGGTGCGAACAGCCGGTCGATGTCGGCGAGGGATCGGCCGGAGACGATGGCAAGCGCACCGTCGAGCCGGCGGGCGAGGCGCGCGAGCAGCTCGATGGTCGCCGGTTCAAGGCGGACCTGCTGGGGAAGCTCGGTGATCTCGACGATGGTGCCGTCGAGGTCGAGAAACAGCGCGATGGACCCAAGACCGGTAATGGGGGGCAGGGAGCGGGACTTCGACATCGCGTACCTGTTGCCATCAGATCTCCGCCGCGGCAAGGCGGTCGTTGTGCAGCCGGCGTCGTTTACTATTGGCGTGCCCTTGCATGCTGGTGAAATACGCCCACATGGGTGAGCGGGGCACTATTGGCGAGGTCTTCCATGAAAGCGTTGACCGTAGGCGGGGCCATGATCGACACGATCGCGATCATCGAGAGCGATCGTATCGAAAGAATGACCATGTTCAACGCCGATACCTCGTTTTTGTTGCTCGAGGAAGGGCGCAAAACCGAGGCGTCGGAGATCTCCACCCATTGCGGTGGAGGGGCAGTCAACACGGCGATCGCCATGGCACGCCTAGGTCATGATGTGGCGGCCCTGATCAAGCTCGGCCGCGACGAGCGCGCCGAGACCATCCTTGCACGCCTCATGCAGGAAGGCGTTTCGACCCGGTGGGTCGTGCGCGACGGGCGCGCCCCGACCGGGGCATCCGTCCTCATCTCCTCCCACGATCGCAACGCGGCGATCTTCACTTTCCGCGGCGCCAATACGCTTCTTGAGCCCGGCGATCTGAAAACGGAGGCATTCGCCGTCGATCTCGTGCACGTGGCGAGCCTCTCCAACAAGTCGGCCGACTGTTTTCCGCTCATCATCGAACGCGCCAAGTCGCAAGGTGCCCTGGTGTCGGCCAACCCCGGCGTGCGGCAGCTTTCCGCACGCGGTGGCGCCTTCCAGCAGTGCCTGCAACGGATCGACGTGCTCTCCATCAACAGGGCCGAGGCGGACGTGCTGGTGCCGAGCCTCGTTGCAGCCTTCGGGGAAGGGAGGCCCTCCTCTCCGCTGGCTGCGGATGAGGAACCGCCGCCTCTTGCCGTGCGCGGCCTCGAGGGCGGCGGGTTCGTCCTGAGCTTGTGGGCGTTCATGGGCAACATGCGCCAGCTTGGCGCCAGGTACGTGCTGCTGACGGATGGCCGTGGCGGTGCCTTCCTGGGTAGGGATGATGAGGTGCTCTACTGCCCCGCGCTCGAGGCGCAGGTGGTGGGGACGGCGGGCGCGGGCGATGCGTTCACCGCCACGTTCAGTGCCTTCATCGCCCAAGGCCGTCCACCAGAACAGGCGCTAATGGCCGCAGCGCTGAACGCCACGTCGGTCCTGGGCTTTGCCGACACGCAAAGCGGGCTGCTTACCGCCGAGGAGCTCGAGCGCCGGCTGAAGGGCGGCGAGGTTGGCGTACCCATCCGCCGCTGGCGATTGAGGTGAAGTCCATCACGCATCGTTGAGGTGGCAGGCCGAGAGCCGGCCCGGCGCAATCTGCTTGAGCAGGGGTACTTCGAGCCGGCAGCGTTCCATCGCGTGCGGGCAGCGCGGATGGAAGTGGCAGCCCTTGGGCGGATCGAGCGGTGAGGGTATCTCGCCCTTAATCGGGTGGAACGTCTGCCTGTTCGGTGCGATGCGCGGCATTTCCGCGAGCAGCGCCTGGGCATAGGGGTGGTTCGGCGAGCGAAACAGCTCTTCCGCCGGCGCCGTCTCGACGATGCGCCCGAGGTACATGATGGCAATCCGATCCGAAATGTGCTGAACCACGCCGAGGTCGTGGCTGATGTAGAGGTAGGTGAGGTTGTAGGCAGCCCTCAAATCCATGAACAGGTTGATGATTTGCGCCTGAATAGAAACGTCGAGGGCGGCGATCGCCTCATCGCAGACGATGAACTTGGGTTTCACGGCAAGCGCCCGGGCGATGCCGATGCGAGCGCGCTGGCCGCCGGAGAATTGGTGGGGATAACGACGCTTGAGCGCGGGGTCGAGGCCAACCCGCTTCAGCATCTCATCAACATAGGCGGGCAGTTCGTTCTTGGAGACGAGCCCGTGCACGATCGGCGCCTCGCCGACGATGGTCTCGATCCGCGCGCGCGGGTTGAGGGAGGCGTGCGGGTCTTGGAAGATCATCTGCACGGCGAGCCGGGCGGCGCGACTCTCGCTGCCCGTCAGTGCCGAGCGGGATCTGCCGCGGAACAACACCTCCCCTTCCGTTGGCTCAAGCAGGCCGGCGATCATGCGGCCGAGCGTTGACTTGCCACAGCCCGATTCACCGACCAGTCCGACCACCTCGCCTTCGGCGATCGCGATGTCGACGCCATCGACGGCGTGCACGGCCCATGCGCCCCGATCCGATCCGAGGCGCGCAGCGATCCGCCCGGCCAAGTCGAGCGAGGCGACGAATCGTTTGACGAGCCTGCGCCCTTCGATGAGCGGCGGTGGAGAAACGGCAGTCATGAGGCGGCACGCTCGACTACGAGTGGACGGAAGCATCGCACTTGCCGGCTCACCATGGGCTCCGTCACAGGGGGCGCTGCCAGTGCGCACTCGGCGACGGCTCTCGGGCAGCGCGGCTGGAAGCTGCATCCCGGGGGCGGTGCGAGCAGCGAGGGTGGCAGGCCCGGAATCTGGGCGAGCCGCGCTCCACGCCGGTTGGCGCTCGGCACCGAGCCGAGCAGCCCCTGCGTATAGGGATGCAGCGGCCTTGCGATGATGTCGCTCGTTGCGCCCTGCTCGACAATACGTCCAGCGTACATGACGGCGATCCTGTCGGCCAACGCCGAGACCACGGCTAAATCGTGCGTGATCCAGATCATCGCAGTTCCGGTCTCCCGGCAAAGCTTTTGCGCTTCGTAGAGAATCTGCGCTTGGATCGTCACGTCCAGCGCAGTCGTCGGCTCGTCGGCGATGATGACGTCAGGCTTGTTGATGAAGGCGATGGCGATGGCGACGCGCTGGCGCATACCGCCGGAAAGCTCATGGGGGTAGGCCTCGAGCCGCTTCTCGGGCGCCGGAATGCCGACGCGCGCAAGCGCATTGCGGGCCAGTTCCCGCGCAGCGACGCGGTCGATGTCGCGATGCGCCCGCACCGCCTCGATGATCTGGGTATCGACCCTGAGCACCGGGTTCAGTGTCATCATCGGGTCCTGGAAGATCATCGCAATGCGATTTCCACGGATTTTGCGCAGGCCGGCCTCGTCGAGCCCGTTAAGCTCCTTTCCCTTGAGCCGGATGCTGCCGGAGACGATGCGGCCCGGCGGATCGACGAGGCCCAAGATCGAGAAACCGGTCACGGTTTTGCCGCAGCCCGACTCCCCGACGAGGCCCAGCACCTCGCCCGCGCGGACCTCGAAGCTGACGCCGTCGACCGCCCTCACGATGCCCGCCTTGGTGAAGAAGTGCGTCCGCAGATCGGCGACCTCGAGCGTCGGCGAAAGCACCTCTCTCCCGCTCATCGCGTCAGCCTCGGATTGAGCACGTCGCGCAGGCGGTCGCCCACGAGATTGATGGCGAGAATGGTGGCGAGCAGCAGGAGACCGGGGAAGAAGCTGATCCAGTACTTGCCAGACAGCATGTACTCGAAGCCGTTGGAGATCAGCAGCCCGAGGGAGGGTTCGGTCTGGGGCAGGCCGACGCCGAGAAACGAAAGTGTCGCCTCGAGCGCGATCGCGTGTGCGGCCTGAACGGTTGCGACCACGATCAAGGGCGGCAGGCAGTTGGGAAGGATGTGCTTCAGGAGAATGCGCGTGTGGCTGAGCCCCAGGCACCGTGCCGCCTCCACGTACTCCTTGCGACGCTCGACCAGCGCCGTGCCGCGCACCGTGCGCGCATAGTAGGCCCATTGCACGGTGACAAGCGCGATCACGATCTTGTCGACGCCCTTGCCCAGCACCGCGATCAGCATGAGGGCGATCAGGATGGCGGGGAAGGAGAGCTGCATGTCGACGATGCGCATGATGAGCGCTTCGACGCGGCCGCCGACATAGGCGGCGGCTAGGCCGACGAGGGTGCCGAGCACGGTAGCTATGAGGCCGGACATGACGCCGACCGCAAGCGAAATTCTGAGGCCATAGAGCATGGCACTCAAGAGGTCGCGCCCGGCGCCGTCTGTACCGAGCCAGAATGTGTAGCCGGTTATGCTTTCGGAGCCCGGCGGAAGGCGGCTGTCCAGCACGTCGACCTCGGCCAGATTGTAAGGGTTCTGCGGCGAGATCGCCGGCGCCAACACGGCAAGGCAGACAAGGAGAACGAGAGCCGCCAGCGCTACGGTCGCAATTGGGCTCTCGAAATAGTCGCTGAGGAATCGCCTGAGCGGCGTTTCGACGGCGACTGCCGATGCTTCCCGTTGGGTCGAGATCTGAGGTTCGGCTAGGCTCATGCAGTGCGCTCTCCAATCCTCACGCGCGGGTCGAGCACGGAGTAGAGGATGTCAACGATGAGATTGATGACGACGAACATCAGCACGATGATGATGAGGTAGGCGACGATCACCGGCCGGTCGAGTGTCTGGATCGAGCTGATCAGTAGCCTGCCCATGCCGGGCCAAGCGAAGATGGTCTCGGTGACCACCGAAAACGCAACAAGGTTGCCGAACTCGATGCCGAGCACGGTGACGATCGGGATCAGGATGTTCTTCAACAGGTGCACGCCGACGATGCGGCGCTGGGAGAGACCTTTGGCGCGCGCGAACTTGATATAGTCCTGGTGGATTGCCTCGCGCGTGCCGGCACGGGTGAGGCGGATGACCAGCGAGATCTTCAGCAGCGCCAGGTTGAGCGCTGGCAGCAGCACGTGGGCGAGGCCGTCGAGGGTGAACAGGCTCGAGGTGATACCGAAGAACGTGGCAGAGGTTCCTCGTCCGGTCGACGGCAGCCAGCCGAGCATCACCGCGAACACCATGATGAGCATCAGCCCGACCCAGAACGTCGGCAGGCTGAAGCCCAGGATCGAGCTTGCCATAATGGTCTTGGACATCGGGCTCTCCGGCTTGAGGCCTGCGTAAAGCCCGAGTGGAATGCCGATCACGATCGCCATGACGAGTGCGGCAAACGCGAGTTCCAACGTGGCCGGCATGCGCTGCAGGATCACCCTGAGCGCCGGCTCGCCGAATACGAAGGATTTACCGAGGTCGCCATTGAGGGCCCCCCTCACGAAATAGAAGTACTGCTCCCAGATCGGCCGATCGAGGCCGAGCGCGCGTATGGCGGCCTCGATCTCCTGTTGATCGGCCTGGGGATTGATGAGCAGGTAGACAGGATTGCCGATGACGTGGACGCCGAGGAAAACCACCATCGACATCGCCGCGACCACGATCACGCTCTGCATCAGCCGGCGGAGAATGAAAGCGGTCATCGGCGCGGCCCACGCTCGCTAAGCCGGTTCGGCGCCTGCGATGGCATAGCGGCACGACCTTTGTCGGCCGCGCCGCCGCAGCGTCATTTGCGCGCGCTCACGCTCATGGCAAGCGTGTATTCATCCGTCCTCGCCTCGTAGCTCAGACCTTTGCGCACCGCCCAGGTGTTGATCTGGTAGTGGGACGGTATGAGCCCGACGTCGCCCATGGCGACCTCGACGGCCTTGGCAAGCGTGGCCTGACGCTTGGCATCGTCGACCGTCGCAAGGGCCTGGTCGATCAGCTTGTCGAGTTCGGCATTGGAGTAGCGCCCGCGGTTAGCCGTGCCCGAGCCCTTCTCCTTGTCGAACGTGCCGAGGAGGGCCCGCAGAGGGCTCGAGGTCTCGCCCGTGTCCGAGCCCCAACCAACCAGAATGAAACTGAATTCCGGCTGGCCGTTGGCGCCGGTCGAGGCACGGCTGAAAAACACCGCCGGCGGCAAAGTCTCGAGCGAGGTCTCGACGCCGATGCGCGTCAGCATCTGCGCCACGGCCTCGGCGATCTTGACGTCGTTGGTATAGCGTCCGTTCGGACTGTGCAGGGTCATCTTGAAACCGTTGGGGTAGCCAGCCTCGGCGAGCAGCTTCTTGGCGCCCTCGGGATCGTACTTGGGCGGCTTTACATTGGGTGACACGCCGAAGAAGCCGTCGGCCAGCAATTGGCCGGCGGGAATGGCGACCCCCTCCATGACGCGGCTAACGATGGCATCACGATTGATGGCCATAGAAAGCGCGCGCCGGACCCGCACGTCTTTAAGCGGATTCTTAATCGCCCCGCCGTCATTGCCCTTGATGAACGGACTCTCGTCGCGGAACTGGTCCATGTGGAAGTAGATGACGCGCCGCGATACGGTCTGCGCGAGCTCGACCTTTGGCTCCTTCTTGAGTCGCTCGATGTCGGGGGTCGGCGTGTCCTCGATGAGATCAACGTCGCCTGCGAGCAGGGCTGCGACCCGAGCCGGGCCGGCCTTAATCGGCCGCATGGTCACCTTGGCCCACTCCGCCTTCTTGCCCCAGTACGCGTCGTTGCGGACGAACACGATACGGTCGCCCGGCACGTATTCGGCGAACTTGAAGGGGCCGGTGCCGATCGCCGCCTTGCCTGAATTGTAATCTTCGGTCTTGGCGCCCTCGCCATGCTTCTTGGAGACGATGAGCAGGTTCGACAGATCGTTCGGCATCAGGGGGTAGGGACCGGCAGTCGAAATTTGGATGGTGTGTTCGTCGATCTTCTTTACCGTCTTGCCCTTCACCATCGCTGCAAAGCTCGACGGGCTGTTGGGCACGTTGGGCGCGCGCTCGAAAGTGAAGATGACGTCATCGGCCGTGAAGGGGGAGCCATCGTGCCATTTGACGCCCTTGCGCAGCTTAAACTCCCAGGTGGTGTCACTAATGGTCTTCCAGCTCTCGGCAAGGCCCGGCACCAGCTTGTTCTTGGCGTCCGTCTCGACCAGGCGCTCAAACACATGGGAGAGCAGTGCGTTATTGGGAGTGAGATTGTGAAAGTGGGGATCGAGCGCCGAAGGCTCGGCGGCGAGCCCGATCTTGAGTTCCTGGGCGGCGGCAGGATTGATCAGGGCTCCGAAACCGAGGCAGACAGCCAAGCAGCGCGCGACAAGCATGGGAAGTCCTCCCCGAACGAATTGCGTGCTGAGCGACAAGCTTGCACGGAATTGCGGGCTGTGCAAAACAAAAGCTCGAATTGGATCAAGCCTGTGTTCCTGAGCGCCGCGCTATCTAACGGCGATCGCGTTGAAGGCTAAGATGCCATCCTTCCGCGACACTCCCGTCGACCGCGAAGCCATTCTCGAGCAAATCCGGTGCATTACCGCAATCGAGAGCCCGACCAGCCACCCGGTGGGGGTCAATCGGGTGCTCGATGTGATCGCGAGCTGGTTCGATGGCACCGGTGCGCGCCCGGAGCGGGCCAAGATCGACGACCGTTTCGGCGACGTCCTCAGAGTGCGCAGCGATCCGGCAAGCGATGTGCCGGGCATCCTGGTGCTGAGCCATGTGGACACCGTTCATCCCGTCGGCACACTCGGCAGCACCCTGCCGTTCCGCATCGAAGGCGACAAGGCATTCGGTCCCGGCATCTATGACATGAAGGGCGGGCTGGTCCTGGCCATTGCAGCCTTCCAGCGCCTCGCCAAGGCCGGTTCGCGCGGCGCGCTGCCGATCACCTTCATGTTCACTCCGGACGAAGAGGTGGGCAGCATCGCCTCGCGCCCCCATATCGAGGCGGAGGCCCGCCGGAGCCGTTACGTTCTCGTCACCGAGCCAAAACACGGCGGCACGGTCGTTACTTCGCGCAAGGGCACAGGCAGGTTTCTGATCGAGGCGTACGGGCGGCCCTCCCATTCGGGCGCTGCACACGCCGAAGGGCGGAGCGCCATTCGCGCCATGGCAAAGGTCATTCTCCAGGTTGAGGGCTTCACCGACTATGAGCGCGGCATCACTACCAACGTAGGCCTCGTCAGCGGCGGCACGGGCGTGAACGTAGTGCCCGAGTACTGCCGCATCAACGCCGACATGCGCGTCTGCGACGAGTCAGCGGCCCGCGAGACGGAAGCCCGCTTCCTGGCGCTCAAATCGCCGGACCCGGGCGTCGAGCTAAAGGTCTCGGGCGGCGTCACCCGGCCCCCGTTCGAGCGCGGCGCACATGTGGACCTCCTGTTCGACAAGGCGGCCGCTGTGGCCAGAGAGCTCGGCGTGAGGCTCGAGACGGGGCCCCGCAACGGCGGCGGCTCCGACGGCAACTTCACGGCGGCCATGGGCCTGCCCACGCTGGACGGGCTCGGCGTGGACGGCGATGGCGCGCACACCCATGAGGAGCACATGCTCATCTCCTCGATCGAGCCCGGTACGCGGCTGATGCAGGGCCTTTTCGAGAGGCTGCGCTGAAGCGGACCTCATGCAGCCACGCGATGCCCGGCCCCGCACGCGCTTCCTCATCATCCACAACAGGATCGCGGGAATGCGCCGGCGCTGGCTGCTCCGTCAGGTGTGCCGGGAACTGGCGACGGCCGGAGCACAGCTCTCGGTCGTCCCCGCCGACAGCCTCGAGGCGGATCGCGCCTTCGCCGAGAAGGCTGTCCAATCGGGCGCCTGGCATGCGGTCGTCGCGGCCGGCGGCGACAGCACCGTGCGCGGCGTCGGGGCGGGCCTGCTCGACAGCCCTGTGCCGCTCGGCATCATTCCCGTCGGCACGGGCAATGTGCTTGCCCACGAGATCGGATTTTGCAGCGGGCCGCGCACCATCGCTCACAATCTGATGTACGGTCCGAGCATGCCGGTGCAGGGCGGAGAGGCCAACGGGGCGTGCTTTTTTGCTATGGCCGGCGCGGGGTTCGATGCACGCGTGCTCGCTCGCCTCGACGTCGGTTGGAAGCGCCGCCTGGGCAAGCTCGCCTATGCGCTGCCGTTAGTGGGCGAGCTCGCCCGCAGGCCCGACACCTTCGAGGCGGAGATCGACGGGAAGACGCACCGGTGCTGCTGGCTGATCGTCGCCAAGGCCTCGCGCTATGGCGGGCCGTTCCGCCTCACACGCCAGCGCACCATTCATGGCGAGGGCTTTCACGCCGTCATTGTTCGCACCCGCAGTCGCGCAGCCCTTGTCGGGGTCGTTCTGGCCCTTGCCGCAGGGCTTCTGGAGGCGCACCCCTTGGTAAACGTCGTGCGCTGCCGGCAGGTGGCAATCCGGCCTCAGCCGGCACTGCTGATGCAGCTCGACGGTGAGATAGCTGGTACTACACCAGTCGAGATCCAGCCTTCGAAGAGGTCTCTGCAACTTATCCTGCCGGCAGTTCGTGGCTAACGACAGATTGACGACAGGCTGACAAACATTGAGCCGGATTTAATCCTGCGTCGAACTCTCCAGGGTAGGGTGCTCTTCAGCCCCTCCTAAGGAGCCGAGATCACGCATGATTGAATCCAACAATTCCGCAAGTCCTTCCGGAGAGCGGAGCGATGACGCCCCGGCTGCCGGGGAGGTGGCGGGTAACCCCTCTCTCAGTGTCTTCGACGCCGGCGCCGAGAAGACCTTCACCTCGATGCTGGCCGACGGCCTCGCCGCCAATCTCGAGGACGCTGAGGGTGCCGTTCTGGCCGGAGCGCATGAGTACGACGGGCACGTGGCGCTCGCACTTGATGCGGGCCTTTTGCCCAACATCGATACCGCGCTCGATCTGCTGACGAGTTCGCATCACCTCTTCGATGTACCCGCCGTCGATCTCGGCGCGGTTGCCGACGATAGCTAGCCGCGGCGAGGGCGAGCGCAGAGTTTCGGGAGCAACCTTTGCAAGCTGCAAGGAGGAGGAAGGGGAGATTGCAGGGCCGTTGATTGCCGAGGTCTGCCGTCAAGGCCGGGGGAACAACCGGAGTTTTTTGGCAGGGAGGTATTCATTATGTACGTCGACACCGGAAGGATTGCGCGTCCCGGGAAGGCAGAGGCCATCGGGAACCGCCCTAAACATAACCTCGCCGCTAATACGCCCCAACGCGAGCGCGGACTCTGGACTTTTCTAACTTGGTCGTTCTTCCTTTCCCAGCTGGTGGCGGCGCAGCAGCTGATCGGTGCCGCGGCCAATTCGGCTGAGGCCGCGGAGGAGCCCTCCCAACCGACCGAATCCTCAAATGCGCAGCCGCCTGCAAGAGCGGCCTCCGCTGCAGTTGAAGGCGATGGCCTCGCGCCAGAGGCGAGCGAAATCGAAGATGATGCGGCCCTGGCGCGCACCGGTCTCGCCCTTCCGCCGTTCGATCGGCCCGCAGGCACAGATTCGGTGCACCACATCGGATTTTCGCCGGATGCCGGCTCCGGCGCCAGCCATGGTCTGCGACCGCTCGCAGCGGCTGATTTCGTTACAGTGCCTGCCGCCCTCACAGTGCCTGCTGCCCAGGGTGAGCCAGGCCTTCCACCTTCGGGCGGCTCTGGGTCTTCCCCGGCCGAGGGCCCCGCCGGGTCATTACCACTCGATCCCATCCTCGATCCGATTGAGGACCTGGTCGAGGATGTGGCCGACCTGCTCGATCCGGTGATCGACGTGCTCGATCCCGTGATCGACGGCATTGTCTCGCCAGTGGGCGACAGGCTGGGCGATGTGATCGCCGCGCTCGGTCCGCTGACCGACCCAGTGCTCGACTTGGCCGGTGACATCGTCGGCGATGTTGCCGAGACCCTGACCCCGGTGCTTGAGGCGGTGACGGCGCCGGTCGGGGAGATCGCCGAGACGCTGAGCCCGGTCGTTGCTGCGGCCGCCGAGCCGGTAATCGAGACGGTGGGCACGGCGGTGGAGACGCTGGAGCCGGTGGTTGAGCAGGTTGTGGCGCCGGTCGTTGCCGCGGTTGGCGAGGTTGGCGAGGCGCTTGAGCCGGTGCTCGAGGCGGTGACGGCGCCGGTCGGGGAGATCGCCGAGACGCTGAGCCCGGTCGTTGCTGCGG
>DATLZB010000185.1:0-14914 GCA_035574175.1 Hyphomicrobiaceae bacterium | reverse complement strand
GCACGGCGATGAAGTAGACGTTGACCTTCGTCACCTCCCAGATATTGGCCTTGGCAATCGAGCAGGCGGTGATCAGCACCGAGGCGACGGGCGGCGTCTGTTGGCCGATCGCCAGGTTGAGCGTGACGATCAGCCCGAAATGCACCGGGTCGATGCCGACCTGAGTGATGAGCGGGATCACGATCGGCACGACCAGGATGATGGCCGCAGCCGAGTGCAGAAAGAAACCGATGACCAGGAAGAAGACGTTGAGCAGCAGCAGGATCAGGTACTGGTTGGAGGTGAAGTCGAGGATGCCGGCGGCGAGCGCCTGCGGCACCTGGCGCAGCGTCAGGTAGTTGCCGAGCAGCACGGAAGCGGCGACCAGGATCATCACCACCGCGGTCTGCATGCCGCCGTCGAGCATGCCCTTTTTGAGCTCGCTCCAACGCAGCACCGGGCGCTCGTCGCCGACCTTCACGACACGGTCGTAGATCGGAAAGATGAGGCCGACGAAGATCGCGGCGAGCACGGCGAGGCCCGCCGCCTCGGTAGCAGTGACCCAACCGCCAAAAATGCCGCCCAGAATTATGATCGGCAGCAGAAAGGTCGGCAGCGCACCGAGGAAGGTGTGCCACAGCCGGGTGAGGTTGAATGCCTCCTCGACAGGCAGGTTGTAGCGCCGGGCGAAATAGTAGGCCATGCCCATCAGGCCGAGCCCGCCGATGACGCCCGGCACGAAACCAGCAACGAACAGCTGCTCGATGGAGGCCCCCGCCATCACACCGTAGAGGATCATCGGGATCGAGGGCGGGATGATGATGGCGAGCGAGGCGGAGGAGGAGGTCACCGCCGCCGACAGGGCCGCCGTGTAGCCTTTCTTCTTCATGGCCGGGATCAGGATCGAGCCGATGGCAGCAACATCGGCCACCGCCGAACCCGATATCTCGGCAAAGAACATCGACACGCCGATGTTGACCAGGGCAAGCCCGCCGCGGATGAAGCCGAGCAGGGCGGAGACGAAGGCGATCAGCCGCTGCGAAATGCCGGTCGCGTTCATGATGGCGCCGGCCAGGATGAACATCGGGATTGCAATCAGGGAGAAGCTGGAGGCGCCCGCAAACATATCGAGAGCGATGGTGCCGAGCACGTTCCAGCCGTCAGCAATGAAGATGCCGAGCGTGGCCGAGATGGCGAGGGCAATCCCGATCGGCACGTTGATCATGACCATCGCCACCAGGGCGAGGAACATCAATCCAATGATCATCGTGCCTGCTCCCGCTGTGCTGCCCGAATCTCCTCCTCGATCTCTTCGTGCTCTAGGGAAATACCGGTGGACACCGCTCGCCAAGCTGCCGGCAGGCTCAAGAGTTCGGCAATGATGAAGACGATGCCGCCGATCGGGATGACCGAGTGCGCGATCTGCTGGGGCACCCACGGCAGGCTGACGAGGCCGTCTCCCTCGAGCACCTGAAATACGATCCACCCGCCCCACGTGAACAGCACGAAGAAGCCGATGATGAGCACCTCGGAGAGGATGAAAGCAGCCTTGCGCGGGCCGTCCGGCAGGCCGAGCAGGAAGCCGTCGAAGCCGATGTGCTTGCGGCGCAGCGCAGCCAGCGCCGAACCGTAGTAGGTAACCCAGACCAGCATGATCGAGGCCACCTCGTCGTACCAGGACAGCGAATTGCCGAGCTTGCGGAAGATCACGGCCACCACGACAATGACCGTCAGCGCCACCATCAACACGATGAGCCAAGCCTCGAGCAGGCGCCCGAAGTACTTAGACAGGCGATCGACCATGCTGACCCCGTCGTATGACACCGCGACGGCCGCCCGCAGGGGCGACCCGCCGCACGCGATGGTTGGCGTCAGCGCAGCTTCTGCGCGGTTTCGATCATCTCCTTGGCGCCGGCCACTTTGGTCGAGAACTCCTCGTAGATCGCCTTGCTGGCCCTGACGAAGGCCTCCTTGTCGGGCTCGTTGACCTGCATCTTCTCCTTGAGCTTGACGAGGAGCTTGCTGTCCGCCTTGGCTGCCTCCTGGTAGACCCAGTCCTGCATGCCCTTGGCGACGTCGGTCAGCGTCTTCTGTACGTCGGGGGGCAGCTTGGAGAAGTGGTCCTCGCCGACCAAGCAGTAGGCCGGCGTGTAGACGTGGCCGGTGAGGGTCAGGTACTTCTGCACCTCGTGAAACTTGGCGCTGTAGATCTGAACGAAGGGGTTCTCCTGGGCGTCCATGACGCCGGTCTTGAGTGCGGTGAACACTTCGGAGAACTTCATCGGAGAGGGGTTGGCGCCATAGGCACGGAACATTTTGACCCGCCACTCGCCGCCCGGAACCCGCAGCTTCATACCCTGCAGGTCCTCCGGCTTGACGATCGGCCGGATGTTATTGGTGATGTGGCGGAAGCCGTTCTCCCACACGGCCAGAATGCGGTATCCCTTCTCCTTGGCGGCCGGCTGCAGCACTTTGTCGAGCAGCGCATCGCGCACCCGCTTCATGTGCTCGCGGTCCTTGATCAGGTAGGGCATCTCGAAGACGCCGAACTTGTCGGACACCGACGACATGACGGTCGAGGGCAAGGCGAAATCGACCTGGCCGAGCTTGAGCTTGGGGAGAAGCTGCTCGTCGCTGCCGAGCTGGCTCGAGCCGAACGTAACCACCTTGTACTTGCCGCCGAGCTTCTCGTTGGCGCGCTTGGCGAATTCGTTGGCCGATAGCTCGAACAGCGAGCCCGGCTCGCCGACGTGGCCGAACTTCAGCTCCTGCTGCGCAAGGGCGGGGAAGGTCAGGGCGAGGGCGGTGGCGGTGGATACGGCGCCCAGAAGGATCAAATGTCGCCTCATTGGCTTACCTCCCTGTACGATGTTTTGTACGAAACTTTGTGGATCGCTCCCGCCTCCGTCTGCTGGAGTCTGCACGGTGCTCACAGATACACTGTTGCAAACTTGGCGGCCGCCAGCAAGCGGACTATCAGGATCTTTACGCATTGGTTCGAGCCGTGGCAGAGGTGACCTCAAAGCGAGCCCTCCGGAATAGCCGCCGTGACGCCCGACCTCCCAAAGACCGAGATGGCCATCGTCGAGATGACCAACGCGTTCCGCCAGGAAAACAGACTGGGGACCGTACAAATCAATGCCACGCTGACGAAGGCAGCACGCGATTACGCGCAATTTCTCGCCACCAGCGAGCTTTTCTCGCACGAGGCCGACGGCCGCCGCCCTGCCGACCGGGCGCGTGCTGCCGGCTACCAGTTCTGCGAAATCGCCGAGAACCTCGCCGCCTTCGTCGACAGCCGCGGCTTCGAAACGCGCGACCTCGCCCGGCAGATGGTAGAGGGTTGGAAGAACTCGCCGCCGCATCGCAAGGCCCTGCTGGCGCCCGGCGTCACCGAGCTCGGCGTGGCCGTGGTCAAGGCGAAGGGCATGGAGAAATACCTGTCGGTGCAGCTCTTTGGGCGGCCGGCATCGCTGCAGTTCACCTTCGAGATCGAGAACAACACCAACGCCACCATCCGCTACACTTTCGAATCGGAAAAGCTCGAGATCAAGCCGCGCTTCACGGTGCGCCACACAGCCTGCTCGCCGGGCGAGATCACGTTCGACCTCTCGAGCGGCGTGTTCGCCCGCGCCGTCGGCGCGCGCTACGAGACGCGGGATGGACGCATCTTCAAGCTCGTCACCGACGTCGACGGTAAGGTGCGCATCGAGCTCTTTCCGAGCGTTGCCCAGTAAGCCCGTTTCCGTGTCAGCCGCCCGATGGTTGACGCCGCACCAGTTCGGCAAGGCGCACGCGCGCCTCCGGCATGGAAAGCCCGCGCGGCGACAGCGCCCGCTCCTTCAGGAAGTACCCGGTGAGATCGAGGGCCAGCGCCACCTCGCTCGGTGTCACCTGCCCCTGTGAGCCGCCGCGCAGAAAGGCGGGCAGCGCCAGCAGGCGGTCGCGATAGGGCTCGCCCGCCGCGGCGCAGACGGCGCGCCCGGACTTGGGCGACACGTAGATCAGGCCCTCTCTGGTACCGGTCGCGGCACAGGCAGAGAGGTCGAGGCCGAAGCCGAGCTCACCAAGCAGCGCCAGCTCCCAGCGAGCATAGAGCGCGGGCCACACCGTTTCGTCGTCCAGATAGGACAGAACGAACATGGTAAGTTCGTAGAGGTTGGGGTGCGGGTCGCGCTCGGGCAGCAGCCGCAAGAGCGCCGCGATGGCGGTGAGGCCGGCCAGCGCTGCCGCGCTCGACATCGACCGGGCGGCGTGCGCGCAGCGCAGCTCGAGCGAAAAATGGCCGAGCTGGTCGGCGAGCCGGCCCTTCCAGGTGACATCCACGTGGTTGCCGATCTGCAGAACGGGGCGCAAGCGCCGCGACCGGCCGCCGTGCACGAAGCCGACATGGCGCCCGTGCGTCAGTGCGAACAGCTCGACGACCGCCGCCGTCTCGCCGTGCGGGCGGACCGACAGGATCAGAGCTTCATCGGTCCACTGCATCGCCGGTTCCAACTCTCACGCAGCGGGGCCACTCACCCATAGCGCATCCGGAGCGCGAAAACCGGGCTCTCGTCGGGCGCCCTGTCGTTCTGCTGCCTGCTGAGCTGCGAGACCGTGCACGGCCCGCCCTCCGCCAAGCAGCAGCGCTACCCCGCATGTTCGCACGTGAGGCTCAATCTCCGTTCTTGGGAAAGTCGAGGCCAAGCTCGCGATAGCGCTCCGGGTCGTCGCCCCAGGCGCGCACCTTGACGAACAGGAACAGATGCACCGGCCGCTCGACGATCTCCGTCAGCTCGCGCCGGGCCGCGGTGGAGATGCCCTTGATGGTCGCCCCGCCCTTGCCGATGACGATCTTACGCTGGCTCTCGCGTTCGACGTAGATCGTCTGCTCGATCCTGACGGAGCCGTCGGAGCGTTCCTGCCATGCGGTGGTTTCGACCGCGCTCGCATAGGGCAGCTCCTCGTGAAGAACATCGTAGATCCTCTCGCGCGTGATCTCGGCGGCGAGGAGCCGCAGCGGCAGGTCGCTCGGCTGATCGGCCGCATAGTGCCAAGGTCCTTCCGGCACCGAGCGGGCCAAGTAGTGCGCAAGGTCGCCCACGCCCTCTCCCGTCAGGGCTGAGATCATGAACACCGCCTCGAAGCCGCCCCGCTCGGAGAGCGAGGCGGCGAGTGCAAGAAGGGGCGATTTGTTTTTCAGTCGATCCACCTTGTTGAGCGCCAGCACTCTGCGGACCGGCCTGCCGGCGAGCCCGTCGAGCAGGCGATCGACGTCGCCGTCGCCGCTTCGTGCCGCATCGACGAGAGCCACGGCCAGATCGGCCTCAGCGGCGCCCGCCCAGGCGGCCTCGACCATGGCGCGGTCGAGCCGCCGCCGTGGCGCGAAGATGCCCGGCGTGTCGACCAGCACGAGCTGGCTGCTGCCGACGATGGCGATGCCGCGGACCCGCATGCGGGTCGTCTGCACCTTGCGCGAGACGATGCTCACCTTGGTGCCGACGAGACGGTTGACGAGGGTCGACTTGCCGGCGTTGGGCGCACCGATCACGGCAACGAAGCCAAAGCGCGTGCCTGACCCGGTGGGGCCAAAGACAGCGCACGGACCCTCTTCACTCATTGCTGCGTGCGCGCCATACGCCCTCCCGCGCCAGCATGGCATCTGCCGCCGCCTGCTCGGCCTCGCGCTTGGAGGCGCCTTCGCCGCGCGAGGGCTTGCGGCCGGCGATGCGCACCTCGGCGAGGAAATGGGGGGCATGGTCCGGGCCCGAGCGGGAGACGACCACGTACTTCGGAAGGTCGAGGCCCCTGCCCTGCGCCCACTCCTGCAGCGCCGACTTGGCATCGGCCGGGATGGACGGCAGTTCCGCCACCTCCTTTGCCCACAGCGCGCGGATGACGGAACGCGCCTTCTCGAAGCCGCCGTCGAGGAACACGGCGCCGAGCAGAGCCTCCATGGCGTCGGCCAGAATGGTCGCCTTTTCGCGCCCACCGCTGTCTGCCTCGCTGCCGCTCAAGACGAGGTGGCGGCCGAGGCCCAGCCGGCGGGCGACGGCGGCGCAGGTTTGGCCCTTGACGAGGCTATTGAACCGGCGCGCGAGCTCGCCCTCGGTGGCGCCCGGCTCAGCGTCCAGCAGCAGCTCGGCGATAACGAGGCCAAGGACTCGGTCGCCCAGGAACTCTAGTCGCTCGTTGTCGGGCCGCGCGCTGCGCGAGGAGCGCACGCTCGCATGGGTGAGGGCGCGAACGAGCAGCTCGCTGCGCTTGAAGCGATGCCCAAGCGCCTGTTCGAGATCGGCAAACTTGCGCGCGCGCGTCACGGAACGTCTTAGCGTACCAAGGTGAAGAAGCGCTCCCAGCGGATGTCGAAGGGCCACCGCCATGGCGTCAGCAGGCGGAAGGCGTCGGGATCGTCGAAGGCGGCCGAGAAGAAAATAATATCGGCCCGGCCGATCAAATTTTCGTAAGGCACGAAGCCGACGCCCCACTGGGCGCGGCTGTCGGTCGAGTTGTCCCGGTTGTCGCCCATCATAAAGAAATGTCCGGGCGGCACCCGGAAGACGCCGGTGTTGTCGAACTGGCCGTTGGGCTCCGAATCGAGCACGCGGTAGGTGACCCCCTCAGGCAGGGTCTCCTCGTACATGGGAATACGACGCGGCGGACCGTCGTCCTCGCGGGTAAGGAAATCGCCGACCCGGCGCTTGGGCACGGCGCGACCGTTAATGTAGAGCACACCGCCCCGCATCTGAATCTCGTCGCCCGGCAGGCCGATGACGCGCTTGATGTAGTCGGTCGAGTTGTCGCGCGGAAGCTTGAACACGACCACGTCGCCCCGCTTGGGCATGGCCGCGAAGATGCGGCCGGAAAACAGGTTGAGCCCGAACGGGAACGAATAGCGACTGTATCCGTAGGACAGCTTGGAGACGAATAGGTAGTCGCCGACCAGCAGCGTCGCCTTCATCGAGCCCGAGGGAATGTTGAACGGCTGATAGAAGAACACGCGGACGATGAGCGCCAGCGCCAGCGCCTGCAGGACGATCTTTACCGTTTCCCACCAGCCGCTCTCCCGGCGTCGCACCGAATTGGTCTTGCCGGTGTCGGTGGGGACGCTCATGCCCATCTCCTTGTTGGCCCGCCGATGCGGGTCGCGACACCCATCAATGCAGGCTCGCTATAGCCCGTTGACAATCGCTTCGCAAACAGACCACGTTGCCTCAGCGCGGCCCCTCTGCCGTCGGCCAGGAGCCCCCCTGCGGACGGCCCGAGATGATGACGATGGCGTAGGCGTGCGGAAATTCGTCGGTCAGCGTCAGGTCGATGCTTGCACAAAGGCCCGGCGGCGTGATGCGAGCGAGGTGCTCGGCCGCGCCGCCGGTCAGCCGTACGGTGGGACGACCGGACGGCAAATTGATGACGCCGATATCGCGCCAGTAGACGCCCGAACGGATGCCGGTGCCCAGCGCCTTGGCGCAGGCCTCCTTGGCGGCGAAGCGCTTGGCATAGGAAGCGGCTCGATCGGCCCGCCGATCGGACTTCGCGCGTTCCACATCCGTGAACACGCGGGTGAGAAACCGCTCGCCGAAGCGGTCGATGGCGCGCTCGATCCGGCGGATGTCGACCACGTCGTTGCCGAGGCCCAGAATCATGCGGTGAGCGGGGCGCGCTGACGCCCATGCTGGCCAACAAGGCGCGCCTCGTCCATGATGGCCCGCATGCGCCGGACCGCGGCAGGCAGGCCAGCAAAGATCGCCTCTCCGATCAGGAAATGTCCGATGTTGAGCTCGACGATCTCCGGCAACCGGGCGACCGCTCCCACCGTGTTGAAGGTGAGGCCGTGGCCGGCATGGACCTCGAGCCCGGCCCCGGCTGCGAGGCGGGCGGCGATGCCGAGCCGCTCGATCTCGCGGGCGAGCCCGACCGCGTCGTCGGCAAGCGCCCGTTCGCAATAGGCACCGGTGTGCAATTCGACGATGTCGGCGCCGAGGCGGGCGGCCGCCTCGATCTGGCGGGCATCGGGCTCGATGAACAGGGAAACCCGAATTCCGGCCGATCGCAGGCGCTCGACGAACGGGGCCAACTGCCGCTCGCCGCCGGCAACGTCGAGCCCGCCCTCGGTGGTTCGTTCCTCGCGGCGCTCGGGCACCAGGCAACAGGCGCTCGGGACGTGGCGCAGCGCAATGGCAGCCATCTCCGCGGTCGCTGCCATCTCCAGGTTGAGGGGCCGCGTCAGCTCGCGCTTCAAGCGCGCAATGTCCTCGTCTGAGATGTGCCGGCGGTCCTCACGCAAATGGGCGGTGATGCCGTCGGCGCCGGCCTCCACGGCGAGGTGTGCGGCCCGCAACGGATCAGGGTGACGGCCGCCGCGCGCATTGCGGATGGTCGCCACGTGGTCGATGTTGACACCGAGCCGTAGGAAACCCCCTTCGGGTCGCTCGCTCATTCACGCACCCGCAGTTCCATACTCGAGCCGCCCGACGGGCCGCCCGGGCCGGCACCATATCAAATGGTCTCCGCGATTTGGAGAGGGATGGGGGGCGCGTGCTACTCGAACACGCGCTCGACCCTGCTCACCACCGACTTCTGCTTGAGCCCGCTGATGATCCGGGTCAGATGCTCCAGATCCCACACCTCGAGCTCGATCAGCATCTCGGTGAAGTCGGAAGCGCGATGCACCATGCGCAAGTTGTCGATGTTGCCGTCGGCCTCGCCGATGACCTGCGCGATCTGGGCCAGCGTGCCCGGCTCGTTCAGCGCCGTGACGCTGATCTTGGCCGGGAAGCGCTCCGGGTTGTCGGGATCGATGTCCCAGGTGACGTCGATCCAGCTGTCGTGCTCGAAGTTCTTAAGTCGGGGTGAGTGAATCTGGAAGATCTTGATGCCCTCTCCCGGCGTCAGCACACCGACGATGCGCTCGCCCGGCACGGCGCCGCCCTCCTCGAAGGTAACGGGAATATCGTTCCTCACGCCGCGAATCGGGATGCCGCCGGTACGGCTGGCGCCGTCTTGGGAGCTGCCGGTCAGGCGGAACTTGAGGCCCATGACCTTGGTGAGATTGAACCAGCCCTCCTGAGTGAGGCTGTGGGCGTGCCGGTTCTTCGGCCGCGCGGTCTTCGCCGTGGCCTTGTCGGCCGCCTCCGGCGCCACGGCGCGGAGCACATCGGCGATCACCAGCTCACCCCGCCCCACGGCCGCCAGCACATCCTCGACCGACTTCTGCGCCAGTCGCGGCAACGCGCGCTTGATCTTCTCGTCGGCGTACTCGACGCCGGCCCGCTCGAAGCGGGCGGTGATCAGCCGTCGCCCGAGCTCGCAGTACTGGCGGCGCAGCGCCTCGCGCGTTGCGCGGCGGATGGCCGAGCGGGCCCGACCGGTGACCGCGATGCGCTCCCAGGCGGCAGGCGGCGTGCGGCTCTCCGAGGTTAGAATCTGCACCTCATCGCCGTTGCGCAGGACGGTGGTCAGCGGAACCTGGCGGCCATTGATAAGTCCACCGACCGCGGAATTGCCGACGTCGGTGTGCACCGCGTAGGCGAAGTCGATGATGGTCGCACCTCGCGGCAGAGCGATCAGCCTGCCCTTGGGCGTGAAGCAGAACACCTGATCCTGGAACAGCTCGAGCTTGGTGTGTTCCAGGAACTCTTCGGGGTTGTTGCTGTCGAGCAACGTCTCGACCAGCCGGCGCAGCCATAGGTAAGGACCGATCTCCTTGTCGCCGGAGCCCGCTCCGTTCGGCCGACCGGCAGCGTCCAACCCATCCTTGTAGAGCGCATGGGCGGCGACGCCGCGCTCGGCAACGTCGTGCATCTGCCGCGTGCGGATCTGCAGCTCGACGCGTTGGTGGCGAGGGCCGACGACGGTGGTGTGGATCGAGCGGTATCCGTTTTGCTTGGGCGTCGACAGGTAGTCCTTGAAGCGGCCGGGCACTGCGCTCCAGGTGGTGTGAACGACGCCAAGCACGCGGTAGCAGTCGCTGATTGTGTCGGTGACAATGCGGAAGCCGTAGATGTCGGAGAGCTGCTCGAGCGAAATCTGCTTGTTCTGCATCTTGCGCCAGATCGAGTAGGGCTTCTTCTCGCGCCCTGAGATTTCGGCCACGATGCCGACCTCGGCGAGCTTGGCCGCCAGTGCGTGATTGATCTCCTCGACCAGGCCGCGGTTCTTGGCCCTCAGCGCCGCGAGGCGTTCCGTCAGCGCCACGTAGGCATCCGGATGCAGCCAGCGGAAGGCGTGGTCCTCCAGCTCCTCCCGCATCGCCTGCATGCCCATGCGGCCGGCGAGCGGGGCGTAGATTTCGAGCGTCTCCTCGGAAGCGCGCCGGCGGCTTTCCGGCGTCATGTGCTCGAGCGTTCGCATGTTGTGCAGGCGGTCGGCGAGCTTGACCAACAGCACACGGATGTCGCTCGAAATGGCGATCAGCAGTTTGCGGAACTGCTCGGCCTGCTCGGCCTTCTTGGACACGAAGTCGAGCTTCTTGATCTTGGTCAGACCCTCGACCAGGGCGCCGATCTCCGGCCCGAACAGCTGATCGATCTCGGCGCGAGTGACGTCGGTGTCCTCGATGACGTCGTGCAGCAGCGCGGCGGCGATGGTGGCATCGTCGAGCTTGAGCTCGGTCAGAATGGCCGCCACTTCGAGCGGATGGGAAAAGTAGGGATCGCCGGAGGCCCGCTTCTGATGGCTGTGCGCCTTCATTGCGTAGACGTAGGCGCGGTTGAGCAGCGCCTCGTCCGCCTTGGGATCGTAGGCGAGAACGCGCTCGACCAGCTCGTATTGGCGCATCATGGTCCGCCCACCTCCTGATCTCGGCGGACAGGAACCTCATGCCGGCGAAACGCAAGGGAACCGGCGCCAAAGCGCGTGGTCGGCGGAGCGCCGGGCCAAGTCGCCGTCTAGCGGCCGTTGCGTCCGCTGCCGGTCGCGATGGTCGCGGAAGGCTCCGTCGGCGTGAGGCTCTCGAGGTTGCGCAGCAGCTGTTCCTCGGTCATCACATCGACGACAGTGTCGGTCGCCTGATCGTCGCGGCCGAGCAGCGGCGCCCGCCGCTCGGTGGTGAGCACCGGTGCCGCCACCGCCTCCGGCTCGTCGACCTCGACGTTCTTCTGGATCGAGTGGATAAGCCCCTCGCGCAGGTCGTCCGGCGGAATGGTCCGATCGGCAATCTCGCGCAGCGCGATCACCGGATTCTTGTCGTTCTCGGGCTCCACCGTAATGGCGCTGCCAGTCGCAATCGAACGCGCCCGGTGCGCTGCGAGGAGCACGAGCTCGAAACGGTTCGGAACCTTATCGATGCAGTCCTCGACAGTAACTCGGGCCATGGTCCCCTGTTCCTCAAGCTGCGGTTTGGCGTGATTTTGGGCACACCTAGCCTCGGGCCGAAGCCAACGCCTCTACCCGGCCTTTGGTCCCTTTGTGTTCTCTTGGCATGAAACCTTGTGTGAAGCAAGCAGGCGAGTGGCATCGCCGGGCCGGCGGGCGAGCCGGCGCAGCAAGGTCAGGGCAGAGACCCCGAAGCAGGGGTGATGCCAGTGGGGCCAGACCTCGGCGAGCGGCACCAGCACGAACGCTCGGCGATGCATCTCCGGATGAGGCAGCACAAGCTTCGGGCGGCGAGCTGAAGGCGGCCATCCTGTGATCCGGCCGCCGAAGTCGACGATATCGATGTCCAAGGGGCGCGGGGCGCCAGGGCCGCGCGACCGCCGGCCTGCCGCCCGCTCCATGCGTTTGAGGAGGGACAGAGCGCGCGCTGGTGCATAACGGGCCCGAGCGACGACGACGGTATTCACATAACGAGGACCTCGGGGCGCCGCCGCCGCACCGATTGGCGCCGTCTCATAAAATGATGACATTTCAATAACTTCAAAGCCCGCTCCCGGTAGCCCGGCGACGATAGCGCGACGCAGCGTGACTTCCGGCGGGCCCCAGGGCCCCGGCGTGTTCGCCCCCAAGGAAAGGACGAAACGAGGCGACGTGGGCTTTCCTGTGAATTTTTTTCCTATAGTGTCGTCCTGTCGCGATTGTTTGAGACCGTTGTATCTGTCAAAAGGCGATAGTGGTCACGATATCGTGAACCTGGGACGTGCCGCCGGGCTGTTTGGGCCTCACAGGCACAGCCTGCAATCGCAACCTGAACGAGAAGGGTGGCGCCCACGCGCGTCCCCGAGGTGAAAGATGCATTTCTATCCGGATGAGCGCATTGCGCTGTTCATCGACGGTGCAAACCTCTACTCAACGGCCAAGGCGCTGCAGTTCGACATCGACTACAAGCGTCTGCTGGCCCTCTTTCGGCAAAAGGGACATCTCGTGCGAGCTCTGTACTATACGGCGCTCGTCGAGGACCAGGAATATTCGTCGATCCGACCGTTGATCGACTGGCTTGATTACAACGGATACACCATGGTGACGAAGCCGACCAAGGAGTTCACCGACTCCCTCGGGCGGCGGAAGATCAAGGGCAACATGGACATCGAGCTCACCGTCGACGCCATGCGGTTGGCGGATTGCCTCGACCACGTAGTGCTCTTTTCAGGAGATGGGGATTTCAAGAGTTTGGTTGCCGCTTTGCAACAAAAGGGCAAGCGCGTCAGTGTCGTTTCGACCTTGCAGACCCAGCCGCCGATGGTCGCCGACGAGCTGCGCCGGCAGTCGGACCAGTTCATCGACCTTGCCGACCTCGAGCAGCTGATTTGCCGCGACCCGGCGACCCGGCCAGCCCGTCCGGAACGGGCCTATGCGCGGCGCGGGGAGAGCTTGCAGCGCACGCCGGTAGAGCCGGTTCCCTTTGAAGAAGACCACGACCAGGACGACGTTAAGGTGTAAGGCTGTGTAGGGCCGCGGCGGCCCGCATAGCAGCGGGGGAGCGACATGAGCGCCGCCGGAGCCAGACCCGCGGCCTGGCCGGCCGAGGTGGGTAGACCCGAGCCGTCCCCCGATTGCCAACTCTGCCCTCGCCTTGCCGCCTTCCGCCGCGCCAATGCCGCCGCCGAGCCCGGCTGGTTCAATGCACCCGTGCCCTCGTTCGGGCCCGCGAACGCGCGGCTCCTGATCGTTGGCCTGGCACCCGGCCTGAAAGGCGCCAACCGAACCGGGCGCCCGTTCACCGGCGACTATGCCGGCGATCTGCTCTACGGCGCGCTGCTGCGGTTCGGCTTCGCGACAGGTCGCTACCGGGCCAGGGCCGACGATGGGCTCACGCTCAACAGCTGCATGATCACCAATGCGGTGCGCTGCGTGCCCCCGCAGAACAAGCCGGTGCCGGCCGAAATCGCAACCTGCCGCACCTTCCTCGCAGCCCGCATCGCAGCGCTTCGCGAGCTGCGCGCCATTCTCGCGCTCGGGCGCATCGCTCACGACAGCACGCTCGCCGCGCTCGGCCTGCGCGCTCGCGCCTACCCCTTCGCCCACGGCGCTCGGCACGCGATCAAGGCGAGCCTCACGCTCTATGACAGCTTTCACTGCTCGCGATACAACACCAACACCGGCAAGCTGTCGGAGGCGATGTTCTACGCCGTGGTTGCCGCCATCCGCGACGAGCTCGACCGGTCATAGCTGCGTTTGGCATGTAACATGTAAGGAGCGTCCTCAGCGTCCGCAGCGTCCGCGCGGGCGCTCCTCGGCGCCGCAGCCGGCCCTGGCCGCAAGCCAGGCCAGCACTTCGCGGGCGTGCGTATCGGGCGGATGCACGGGATAGAACACCTGCTCGATGCGGCCATCGAGGAGCACGACTGTCAGGCGCTTCAGAAAGCGCATGCCGCCCGTCTCGAAGGTCGGGAGCTTCAGCGCATCGCTAAGGCGGAAGTCCAAGTCGCTGGCGAGAGCATAGTTGAGCTTCACGCGCTCAGCCAGTTCACGCTGGTAGTCCGCGCTCTGTGTACTCACGCCGACCACGGTGGTGTCGAGCGCTGCAAACGCCGACTGTAGGTCGCGGAAGCCTTCCGCCTCTGCGGTCGAGCCGTGCGCGCCAGCGATCGAGTCCCAGCCCGGCGGATCGGGCAGGCCCGGCCGGCCCGTCCACGGATAGAAGAAGAGGACGGTGCGGCCCTTGCGCGCGGCGAGGGAGACATACTCGCCGGTGGTCGCGGGCAGCGCGAAGTCAGGCACGGCCCGCCCGCGCACCAGATGGCGTGCAGCCCCGTCGTCGGCTGGCGCCGGCCACGGCCAGACAGTCACGCCGTCCGCCTCGGGTTGGCCTTCAGCCACTCCAGCACGTCGGCAGCGTTCCGATCCGGCGGGAACACTGGATAGAAGACCTTGACGATGCGCCCGTCGTCGATGACGAGCGCAAGGCGCGCGATGAGCGTGTGGCCGGCGACGTGCATGGTCGGCAGCTTGAGCGCGCGCACCAGCTCGAGCCGCTCGTCGGAGAGCAGCGGGAAGGGCAGATGCAGACGGGTGGCTGCCTCCTGCTGATAGGCGGTGTCCTGGGTCGAGAGCCCGAACACGCGCGCGGCCCCCGCCGCGATGAGCTCGGCGTGCAGATCGCGGAAGGCGCAGCTCTGGGGCGTGCAACCGCGCGCGCCCGGCACCTGGTCCCAGTCGGGGGCGAGGCTCGGCTGCCCCGGCCGGCCGGTGCGCGGATAGGCGAAGACCACGGTGCGGCCTTTGAGTGTGCCGAGCGACACGATCGATCCGTCGGTGGCGGCAAGCGCCACGTCGGGCACGGCGGCACCGGTCAGATGGCGCGCGGCACCGTCGTCGACCGGAGCCGGCACCTTCGACCAGTCCACCGACATGAGATTGGGCTGAGCGGGCGAGACCATGTGGCGTGACCTTTCCGTTTCCTCCTGCTGTGCCGAGCATAGCGGGTGAGACGGCGGGCGACGAGGGGCGGGCTCAGTCGATCTTGAAACCCTTCGGATCCCAATCGGGTGTCGGATACTGGGAGTCCATGTCCTCGAGCGTCGCACGCACGATGGCGGCTACTGCGGCATTGCGCGCCCATTTGCGATCGGCGGGG
>DATLZB010000184.1:0-23122 GCA_035574175.1 Hyphomicrobiaceae bacterium | reverse complement strand
GATGAGATCGTCGTCGAGGGCATCCGCTTCGTGCACCGGCCGTGCCCGGGCCGTGTGACGCACGAGATCGCAGGCCACCTGCATCCCGCAGCCCGCCTCTCCCTGCATGGCCACACCATCCGTCGTCCGTGCTTTATCGGCAACGGCCGCCGCTTGGTTCTGCCGGCCTTCGGCGCGCTCACCGGGGGTTTGAACGTGCTCGATGAGGCATTCCTGCCGCTGTTCGGCCACGACGGCTTCGCCGTATGGCTGCTGGGCGACGAGGGCCTCTATCCGGTCGCCACCCGCCAGTTGTGCGACGATTAGCTCCTCTCAGTGCCCGCTGCGGCGGAACACCGTTGACGCTGCAAGACCCGCGCCGACGGAAAGCGCCACCGTGAACAAGCCATAGAGCAACGGATAGTTGATTGCCGCCGCATAAAGGAACCGCTCCAGGCCTTCGCGGCGCAGATTCACCCTGGTCCTGTAGGTGCTGAGCAGGCGCCCCTCTCGGAACAGGTGGATGCGCGCTTCGAGTGGCCCGACCGGCACGTTCGCGGGCAGGTCGATGGAGGCTCGAAACAGGCTCCGCCCGATGAAGGCCACTCCGTACTGGTCTTCGATGTAGAGGCCGTCGCGCTGCTTGAGGGCGACCACCGCGCTCTTGAAGTCCTCAAGCTCTGCCGTGGTGACCCCTGTTTCCCACCCGCGGATCGGTGTCATACGCACGTATTCGAAGCCGATGTCGTTCTCGCGCAGCACGAGCGGATCGGCGAGCTCGTCCAAGGGCCGCGTCGACACGATCGCGTAGTAGCTCGGCACACTTTCGAAGGTTATCGAGTGCGTGTTGACCCAGAGCCCGGCGACGTTGCTTTTGCGTCGTGCCACGAGCCTGGTCGGCGTACCCTCGACCACCACCACAATGTCGTATAGGCCCGCCTCGGCACTCGGCTGCCGGCTGTTGTCGACCGCCCCGAACACGACGATCTCGACCCCGGTGAAACTCGACGTCACCGCAACCGTGCGGGTTGACACGTCGGCCTGCACCGTCTCGCGCACTTCCGTCGCCGGAGCCGTCGGCGGCCGCTGCTGCGCGCGGGCAGTGCCGACGACCGAAAAGAAGGCGACCGCTATTGCGGTCCCGGTCGCCACCAGCCGGCTTTGGTTCCCTCTGCCTCGCATCAATGCGCTCCGACCGGCGGAGAGATGGAATAGATTTCGTCAGGCGGCGCGATCAGGTTCCACGCCATCCGCATGCCCATCAGCAGCACCAGGATTGCCAGCAGGAAGCGGAGCTGCTCGGCCTTGAGCTTGTCGCCCGCGGCCGCCCCGATCTGCGCGCCGATCACGCCGCCGCTCATCAGCAAGGCCGCCAGTACGAGATCGACGGTCTGATTCTGCACCGCGTGCAGCACCGTGGTGAGCGCGGTGACGAACACGATCTGAAAGAGCGACGTTCCTACCACGACGTTGGTCGGAACCCTCAGCAGATAGATCATGGCCGGCACCATGATGAAGCCGCCGCCCACGCCCATGATGGCTGCGAGAAGGCCGACGAAGGCGCCGATGGCGAACGGCGGCACGGCGCTGATATAGAGCTTGGACCGGTTGAACCGGATCTTGAGCGGCAGCCCATGGATCCAGCTGTGCTGGCCCGACCTACGCCCTGCGACCGCCATGCCGGCCTGCGCCTTACGAATGGCGGTGGCGCTCTCAGCGAGCATCAGCACGCCGACGATGCCAAGCAAGGTGCCATACGCGACCGATATGAAAAGGTCGAACTGTCCGATCTGCCGCAGGATCTTGACCATCTCGACCCCGATCAGCGATCCGACCACGCCGCCGGCGAGCAGCACCGCCCCCATCCTATAGTCGATGTTGCGTCGCTGAGCCTGCGCGAGCGCGCCCGATACGGAGGAGGCGGTGATCTGCGCCGACTCGGTGCCGACCGCGACCGCCGAGGGGATGCCGGCGAAGATAAGCAGCGGCGTCATCAAAAACCCGCCGCCGACGCCGAACATGCCTGACAGAAAGCCCACCGCACCGCCGACGCCGAGAAACAGGAACGCGTTGACCGACATTTCGGCGATAGGCAGATAGATGTTCATCGTCTTCAGAGTGACGCCCCGACAGCCGGTCCCGCCACCTGGGCTTGCCACCGCCGGTGCCCTTTACTCACCGGTCGCAGAGCTGTCGAATCAGGATGGATCGAGGGCCGTGATCTTGCTTTTTTAAGCGCGCCATGACCGTCGGGGTCAATGGCAATATTGGCATTGGGATGCAGCAAGGCTGCTCGAGGAACATCGCCTCGGCCGTGCCGCATTTCCGCTACAAGGGTGGCGATGCCTTCCCCCTCTCGGCCTCTGGCGGGGGCGGACGTCGGCTATCGCTCTCTTTCGGCCGCCGCTTCGCGCTGCCAGAGCGCGCCGGCCGTGCGCGGCTCGTTGACGAGGAGGTCCATGGGCTTTGCCCGCCACGAGGCCACCGCCGCCTCGACCTCCTGTAGGTCCGCCGCATCGATTCTTGCCTTGAGCAGGCCGCACCGGCGCCGAGCTTCCCCGTCACCCGTACGCGCCGCAAGGGCAAACCAGCGATAGGCGGTCTTCAGGTCGCGCGGCACGCCGAGGCCGCTCTCGTAGAGCACACCGAGATTGTACTGGCTGTCGACGAGCCCGTGCTCGGCCGCCTTCGTAAACCAGTCGACCGCGCCTGCATAATCGGGAGAGCCCCGCTCGCCGGCGATGCTGAGCACTGCCACGTTGTGCATGGCCTTCACGTGGCCCTGCTCGGCCGCCTGCAGATACCAGGCGCGGGCGCGGGCAAGATCGCTTGCTACGCCGAGGCCGCGCTCGAGCAGGGTGGCAAGCCTGTATTGGGCGGGCGCAAAGCCGCGCTCGGCGGCCCGCTGGTACCAGATCGCCGCCTGCTCGAAGTCCTGCGGCACGCCGCGCCCTTCCGCCAGTCGCGAACCGACCTCGAACGCCGCCGACGGATCGCCGTTGGCGGCAGCAAGCCGCAGGGAGTGGGGACCGACAGCGGCCGGCGGCAGCGTGCCCACGCCTGGGCCGGCTTCCGGCGCCGAGCCCGGCATTCGAAAGGCACCGGCACCCAGCGCGCGCTTGGGAACAACGCCGATCGAACCTGTTGCCAGACGGGCTTCCTCGGAGGGTATGGGGGACGCTCCCTCCTCTCCCTCGGCGCTGGCCGGGCCGCCAACCGCCTGGAAGGCGCTGAGCTGTTCTGGGCCCCACTCGAGCCGGTCAACGCCCATGGCATGCATTCTCTTGGGCGGCTCGCCACTGCGCTGCCTGAGCGCCGGAGCCGCGCCCCCGTTTGACTTGGGTTCGCCCTGCGGGACGGGGACGGGACTGCTGCTGCTTTGGCCGCCCTTCTGGCCGCCGCCGGCGTCGTGCTTGGTGGGCTCCACGGTGGCCTTTTCCGGTGTCGGCAGCATCCGCCCGAACGGCGCGTTGGCTTCTGGCTTGCTCAGCACCGTAGCGATAGCGAAGGTGGCTCCGACCACGATCATGGCGAACGTAGCAACGAACAAGCGCGACGGAAACCACGAGCGGCGCAGCAGACCACTCCGCTTCTCGGCCGGTCTGGGCGGCCTCACCCCGCCTTGTTGCTCGCCGCCTCCCGCTCGCTGCTCCCCGCTCTCCCCCGCCATCGACTGGCGCATGACCCGCCGCGCCGCCGCCACTACGTTCTGCGCATCGTGTGCCGAGGGTGGAATGTAGTCCAGCCGGTCGCCCTGCCATGAGGTAGGCGGACCCTCCGCTAGCGGCGAGTCTCCGCTGCGGTGCGGGTCGTCGGTGTCGCTGCCCGTCCGCGTGTGGCGCGCGCCGCGGTCGGGCTCGGGATACATGTGATAAACGGCCGGATCAAAGCGCGGCTCCTGGCTGTCGACCGCGGCCGGCTCCGGATCGGTCCCGCCCCCCCATGGCTGCGGGCCCGCTGACGGATTGCCCGGCGTAAACCGCACTTTGCCCGACTCGTTGAGACCGCGCTGCGTCGCTCCAACCGGCGAACCCTCCTCGATCGCGTCCATGCGGTCGAGCAGCCGGATCATCGCCTGCTGCATCGTATCGAGCACGGTCGCGGTCTGCGCATCGCCCTCCCGCCGCTCGTTGAAGAAGCCGCTGATCAGATCGTGCAGCTCCTCGAGGCTCGTGCACTCTCCCGCCCGGAGCACATCCGCTTGACGCATCTGCGCACAAACTCTGTCGGCAACGACCTGGGCCAGTGCCTCTTTTTCTTTCTCGCGCGTGGCCGGCGCGGCGCGAGCCAGCAGCTCTTCCATGCGTTCGTCCGACACCTGCCGCGCCAAGTCCCCGAGTTCCTCCTCGAGCCTACCGAAACGCTGAACCTCGCCCTGCACCGCTTCGAAGCGCTGAGCAAGCTCGACCACCTGCTTCTCTATGCGCTCAAGCGCCTCCTGTGCCGTCCGCTCCTCGGCCGCGACGAGCAACCGCCCGACGTCGGCTTCGAGCCGCTCGAACCGACCGGCAAGGTCGGAAACTCGACATTCCCTGCCGACCTCGGCCAGTGCTTGCTCGAGGCGCTCCGCCAGTTCTGCGTGCATCTGCTCGAGAAGCCGGCGTTCGCTCTCAGCCGTAGGCCCAGCGGGCTTTGCCGGCCACAAGTGTTCCGCCTCGCTTTCCGCACGCCAGCCATGAGTCTGACGGCGGCCGATCGCTCCCTCCGATTCGTAGACGCTTGCCAGCGCCTCGGCTGAGACCCGATCCCACGGTTCATCCTCCGCAATCGGTGCGCTCGCTTCTGAGTGCTCTATCCCCCGCGTGTGGCCGGCGGTTACCGGACGGCGCCCCCCCCTTTCCCGGCTGAGTTCGAGAAGCCGCTCATGCATGGCTTCCAGGGCATCCGAATGGCGTCGGTCCGCCTCGTGGATGCGGGTCGCGATACGCTGCAAAATTGCCTTGACCTCGTGCGCTTCGCAGCGAAAGGCTGACCTTGCGGCAGGTGCTGGGCGCTGCGCTGCCGCCGTGCCGAAGCGCCGATCGTCGGTCTCGGACATCGTTCTCCCCAATAGGCGCCCGCTCCGCGATCATGGCCTGCAACGCTCGAGGGAAAGAGAGGCCGCAGCGGCGCCTCGGCCGCCCCCTCGTGCCCGCAAGTCGCGACCATCGGCCCAGGACGCGGCACGAGCGCCGAACCTCTACCGGCAAGGTCGCAAGCCGCAGTAAATGTTCGGTTAAGTGCCGGGTGAGAGGCGACGGCGACTCGGGCCTTGCCAGCGGCCATGGCGCTGCCCCATGTGTTGCCTTAGCATGCTTCGCATCCTACCGATGGAGGCAGACGTGAGAACCGTCCTGACCACGACCGCATCCGCCCTGCTGCTCGGCTCCGCCGCATTCGCCGGCGCGGCTGAGGGCGAGCGGGCCGGCCGCTATGTGCTGCAACCGGCCGACGGCGGCGGCTTCGTTCGCCTCGATACCGAGACCGGCGACATGTCGCTCTGCACGCGCAAGGACACGCAATGGAGCTGCCGGGAGATGATCGACGTCGGCCGCGACGCTCGCGCGGAGGCCGATCGCCTGCGTGCGGAGAACAAGCAATTGCGCGCCGAGATCAGGCGCCTGGAGGAAAGGCTGCAGTCCGGCACGGGGGCTCAAGTTCCGCTTGACCCGCGCAGGCGCCCCGGCGAGCGCCTGCAGCTTCCGAGCGAGGAAGACGTTGATCGGGCCATGACCTACCTGCAGCGCATGTTCCGCAAGTTCCGCGACAAGCTCAAGGAATTCGAGGACGAGACGCACCGGGGGACGCCGCTCTGAGCGAACCGACACTTACCCAGGCGCAGGGCCGTCTGTCGATCGAGACTAAGGGCCCGGGCTTTACCGATATCACCGTCCGGCTGAACGTGTGGCTTGCCGACAACCGGGCTGACGACGGGCTTCTTACCGTCTTTCTGCGCCACACCTCCGCGTCGCTGACCATCCAGGAGAATGCCGACCCAGCTGTGCTCGCCGACCTTGCCGATGCGCTCGCCCGCCTGGCACCTGAGTCTCGCAGCTACCGCCATGATAGCGAAGGGCCCGACGACATGCCGAGCCACATTAAGTCCATGCTGACGGCGACTTCGCTCTCGCTTCCCGTGCTCTCCGGCAGGATGGCGCTCGGGACTTGGCAGGCGGTCTACCTGATAGAGCACCGCGCTGCGGCGCACCGGCGCGAGGTGCTGCTCCACTACGTGGGGACCCGCGCTGCCTAGCGGCTTAATCGCCCTTCAAGCCGGCGGATCAGCTCATCCGCCTCCGGTGCCCCGAGCGCGTAGGCCTTTTCGTACCAGTACTTGGCCTGCGCCGGATCGCCGCCGAGGCCGCGCACCTGATAGAGCGCAAGCTCATAAGGATCGTAGGTCTGTCCGAGGAACAGGGCGCCATAAGCGAGGCCAGTGTCGGCGGCCCGCTTGAACAAGAGCCTTGCCGAGGACACGTTGCCCTCGCTGAACAGTTCCTGACCCCGAGCGATGAAGCCGAGCGCCCTCGCCTGCTGGGGGGTGAGCGGCTGCTCCTCGGCCGCGCTCTGCGGATCGGGCGGCAACGGAGCCGGCTCGGTCGGGTAGCCCGGGACGATGGCGGAGGCAACCGCATTGGGGGTCTGCTCGAGCTTGACTGGCGGCAATGCCGACTGTGGCGCCGGCGCCTTGCTAGGCTGTACCTTGGCCTCGGGCCCGGGCTGAGCGGGCTGTGAGCCGACCGCTACCGTGGTCTTGGTCTCGACCAGGACGCTGCCTTCCACCGTCACCAGTGCGATGTTGAGCGCGATCTGACCCTTGGACTTGGGCGGCAGCCTGATGCGCAGCTTGGGCAGGCTGTTCAGCGGAACCGCCCACAGGGATGGCGCAATGGCGAACCCTTCCGACATCGACGCCAGCGGCGGCAAACCGCGGATACGGATGTAACTCCCACTCGGCAGAGCCTCGCTGCTCACCACCTGCATGGAAAACGGTGCCTCGCCGGCTGGCTCCGCGACGATGGTGCTTGCGATGTTGATGGCCCGCTTCGCCGTCGTGCCGGCCTGGGCGAAAAGCAGCCCTCCTCTGGCGGGCTTATGGGGCTCAGGCCATACCGGGTGCACCGCGCCCGAAGCGCCGTTGCCCGGGAGGAAGAGCATCAGCACACAACAGAACGCGACGAGCCCGCCTTGCCTCCGACCCGATCCTTCATCCCGGGTGCTCCGTCCACCCCGCACCATCTGCACGACCGACATGGTACCGTGTCTCTCTGGCAGGTGGCACTCGGCTACTGCTTCTTGCCCTGGCTCCTGCTCCATTCCAGGAACTCCCGGAAGAGGCGCTCCTGTTCCGCCGGATCGTTGGGTGCTGCGCGCGCGGCCTGCACGCGCGCCAGCGCCGGATCGACGGCCGGTGCCGCCGGTGGCGTGGCGCTTGGCACGCTCTTCGACGTCGGAGCCCCGACCGGGTGGCGGTCGAGCCATTCCTGCGCTGCCGGGAACCGCTTCCAGCCCTTGAACGGAGCCGCCAGGTTGACGTCCTTCCACTTCTCGTGGCGCGGCGGTTTCTTAAGTTCCTCGAACTTCGTGAAGAAAGCATCGACGAATTTGGCGAGGCGCCGGTAGCGTTCTGTGTTTCGCGGCCAGTTGTAGGCGATGAGCACCAGACTGAATGCGATGGTATCGACCGATTCCCCTTCCTTCAGCAGATTGGGATAGTCTTTGTGCGTGATGGTCGTCGGCAGGAAGTCTTCCTCGAGGGCTTCCGTATAGGGGACCGGCAGCAGTTTCATGCCGGGCTCGAGTTTGAACTTCTGGAAGGCTGCGCCAGGCTTCGCCGAAGCCGCGACCGTAGCGGCGATTTCTCCCGACTTGATCTTCAGATAGGCGTCGGAATGGCCCATGTTGACTTCCTCGATCTTAATGCCGAGCGCGTCGAACACCTGCCTTGAGGCCGCCTGCGACCCGCTACCCTTGGTCGACAGATTGACCTTCTTACCATTAAGATCCTCGAGCTTCTCGATGCCCGGCCCGGCCAACACGTGCATTTCTGAGTTGAACAGCGTGGTGATGTAGGCAATGCGGTTCTCCATGCCGGGGCCGTAGATGCCGGACCGCTTTGCCTCCGCCAAGATGTTGGTCTGCGTGATGCCCATGTCGACGCCGCGCAGATAGAGCACGTCGCGGATATTGCCCTGCGAGCCGGTGCCCACCACCGGCAGCACCCGCAGGTTGTTGCCGTCGTCGAGCACGACCGAAAGGTCGTAGCCGATGATGAGCTGGGTGCCGTTGGGATTGCCGGTGATGATCGTGACCGTATTCTGGTTGACCTCGTCGATCCGTGCCGCGTGCGACAGCCGCCCTCCCTTCAGCGACGACTGGGCCAGCTGAGTCTCACCGCCTGAGTCCTGAGCCAACGCGCAGGGCGCGATGAAGAACAATGAAAGACCGGCTGCGAGCAGCCGGGCCAGTTGCCATACCATTTGAGCACCCCTCGAACTCGGCAACAGACAGGACCTCGATCGCGCCAGCTCACCTTCGAACCCGCCTCGCGTCCGTCCGCATACCGGGCGCGTGATGAAGCTGGTGGCCTCTCATGGAGCGATGGTTTGATCCCGCAGTGCGAACCGTACCATAAGAGCGTGCGAGCGCAAGCACTGCGGCGCCCCGTTTTGCTCAACTTCGGCGCAACGGAGAGCTTCTGTTCACGTGCTTTGGATGCGAGCGAAGCGGCGCGTGGCGGCGATGAGCTCGTGCGCGATGCCGGGCTCGACCAGGGCGTGACCGGCGTCGGGCACGATGCGCAACTCCGCCATGGGCCAAGCGCGTTTGAGCTCCCAGGCGTTCCTGACCGGTGTGCACACGTCGTAGCGACCGTGCACGATGACACCCGGAATATGCGCGATGCGGTGCGCCTTCTCGAGCAGCTCGCCGTCGCGTGCGAAGAATCCGCCGTTGACGAAGTAGTGGCATTCGATGCGCGCGAACGCGAGCGCGTATGCCTCGTCGGCGAACTGCTTGATCCGCTCCGGGTCTTCCAGCAAGGACAGCGTCGATGCTTCCCACACGCTCCAGGCTTGCGCCGCGGCGATCTGAACCCGTCGGTCGGGGTGGGTGAGCCGCCTGTAGTAGGCCGCTATCATGTCGCCGCGTTCTTCCGGTGGAATTTGCGCCTGGTAGGCTTCGAAGGCCTCGGGAAAGATCCAGCTCGCGCCCTGCTGGTAGAACCACAGGAGCTCGCTCCGCCGCAGCAGGAAGATGCCGCGCAGGATCAGGGCCGTGACCCGCTCGGGATACGTCTCGGCATAGGCCAGCGCCAGTGTCGAGCCCCATGATCCGCCGAACAGCTGCCAACGCTCGATGCCAAGGTGCGCCCGCAGCCTCTCCATATCGGCGACGAGGTCCCACGTCGTGTTGGCCTCGAGCGATGCATGGGGCTCGGAGCGGCCGCAACCGCGCTGATCAAACAGCACGATGCGGTAGAGCGATGGATCATGGCAGCGCCGCATAGTGGGGTTCGACCCGCCGCCCGGGCCGCCGTGCAGGGTGAGCACCGGAATGCCGTCCGGGTTGCCGCACTGCTCGTAATAGATTACGTGCCCCCCGGGGACTGACAGGCGGCCGCGCATGTAAGGTTCGATCGGCGGATAAAGTTGCAGGCGCGGTTCGTCTCTCATGCTGGCTGCTTCATTCTGGCTGCTTCATTCTCTCAGCACGGGGCAGGTGCGCGGCATAGTCGGACGGTGCGGTGCATTCAAGGCGAAGGACCGCCGCCAAGGCTAGGTTTGCTGGCGCTGCTGCAGCCGCAACAGCCGCATTTCCCGGTCGTGGATGGTCTCGCCACCGGGCAGCCGCATGTCGCGCACCAATTCCAGCACAAGGCGCTCTGGCGCCTTGCCCATGCGCGAGGCGAGCACGGCCGCCCCAAATCCCGCCGGCACGCCGAATACGGCCGCCAGCGGTGCGGGCACTCCGAGCCATCCCGCTTCGCCCGCAAGCATGGCGACCACCGCCATCGCGAAACCCACGGCCATTCCGCTGAGCGCACCGAACGCCGTCGTCCGTTTCCACCACACCGACAGCACGAGCACCGGAAATGCCGCCGAGCCGGACAATGCCAGCGCCCAGAGCAACAAGCTGAGTGGATCGGCTCTCACCAGCAGAGCAGCCGTTCCGGCCGCCACGGCCACCATCACCACTGCCAGTCTGGCGGTCATCACCCGCGACCCCGCTGGCGGTGGCTCGCGCCGTGTTCCGCTGAGGATATCCTCCGCCAGCACGTTGGCGAGCGCCACTGCGCCGGCACTGGCCCCGATCAGGGCGGCGGCCACAGCCCCTGCGAGAGCCAGAAGGACGAGCACGGTTGGCAGTCCGGCGGCATGCGGCAGCGCGAACAGCACGGTGTCGCGTTTGAAGCTGAAGCTCGACAGCGCCAGCCTTTGTGCATTGCCTTCGACCCCCGCCCAACCGAGCTCTTGCAGGCGTAGAAACCAGGTCGGCATTTCCGCGGCCGAGCGCCCGACCAGCTCATCCATCACCGCGTCGCGCAAGAACACTGCAACCGAGGCCACGGTAAGCGTAATGATGCCGCAGAATACCGTGGCCCACCCCACCGCCTTGCGCGTGTCGTAGACGCCGGGCGTGGCCCCGCAGCGCGGCAGCAGCCAGGGCGCTGCCGCCACGCCCGTCATCACCGTGAAGGCAGCGAGGATGAAGCTTAGCGGGCCCACGCTTCCGTAAGGCTCCGCCATGCGATGAACGAGCGCCTGGAGTTCGCGCCCGGCAAAATCGAACGCCAGCGACGGCGCAATCGCGATCGGCACGCCTTGCGCGAACTCGGCGCGTCCGATCGCGCGCAGCACCGGCCCGTGGCTGAGCTGCGGCAACGGCAGGTTTGTCACGATCGCAGCCACGATCCCGACCGGGACGAGCAGCGCGAGCAGGCTGGCGATCTCCTGTGCCGTGTTCGACCAGGTGAGCGCGCGCATGCCGCCGAACAGCACGGTCACCGTGGTTACCAACAGGATGAACATGATCATCGAGGTCTCTGGCTGACCCGACAGAAGTGACGCCGCCCACGCACCCATGCGCACCTCGGCGATGATCACGAGCATCATCGGCACTGCCACCATGGCGGCGGACGCCACGCGAAGCAGGCGACTCTCGAAGCGCCGACCGAGATAGCTCGGCAACGTGAAAGCGCCGACCTTGCGCAGGTACGGCGCAATGCCGAGCGCCATCACGACGAACCCAGCCGATAAGCCCATCACCAGACACCAGGCGTCGAAACCGTTGAGGAAGAAAAGGCCGGTGAAAGCCACCATGCCTGTGCCCCCGGTCGCCGACGCAGCGAGGCCCAGCCCGCAATAGACCGAAGGAACCCTTCGTCCCGAGGCGAAATATTCAATGGGTTCCCGGCACGCGGAGCCGACCCCGATCGCCGCGAACAGGGCGATCGGCCCGAGCAGCATGAGCCATCGCAGCAAGTGGTGGCCCGCGCCGAGCTGTTCGAAGATCAGTAACAGCACCACCAGCGCAGTAAACAGACTTGCGAAAATGCCGAAATAGGTGCCGAGGCGGGGATTGACGAGGCGGCCGTGGGAAGCGGTGGTCATCTATGCGGCTGCCCCTGCGCCGGGCAGAATGCCAGTGCAATCTCCCCGGTGGCAGGCCCGATCACATGTCCTCATGGGCGCCGTGCCAGCGGTCGATCGCATCCTGCCGGTTGATGAACGAGGCCACGGTGAAGATGGCGATCAGCACCAGCCCGTGACCGACCAGGAAATAGCCGAGCGGGAATCCGAGGAACTTGTTTGAGTTCAAGCGGTCGACGTAGAGCGGCAGCACCATCATCAGCAGCAGGAAGGGGGTGAGGCTGGCCAGCACCTGCCATTTGGTGTCGCGCCAGTAGGGTTTTCTCTCCTCGATATCCATGGCCCGCCCCTGTCCGTCTGCCCCGTGCACCGGTATTGCGCCACCGCCTACTACACCGGCTGCTGCTCGCATTCTACTATGGCCTCCGTTGGGCGAACCGCCGGATCGGCGAGAGGCTGGGAGAGCGAAATGAAGATCATCGACGAGTTCAGGGAATTCGCTTTGAAGGGTAACGTGGTGGATTTGGCCGTCGGCGTCATTATCGGTGCCGCCTTCGCACCCGTTGTCTCCACGCTCGTCGACAACATCATCATGCCGCCGATCGGCTACGTCCTAGCCGGCATCGATTTCAGCCACTTGAGCCTGAACCTGCCGACCCCGACGGGCACGCCCGTCGAGATTAAGTACGGCATCTTTCTCAACGCGGTCATCAAGTTTCTGATTACCGCAGCCGCCGTGTTCGGCATCGTCAAGGTGATGAATGCGCTGCGCAAGCCGGCAACAGCTGCCGCTCCGCCGCCACCACCCCAGTCCGAGATTTACCTGCGTGAGATTCGCGATGCCCTGGTCAAGCGCACCTAAGCCTGGTGGCTGGAACCGGCGCGACCGCCGGGGAGTTGCCGGGCCAAGGGCTTGCGGTCCGACCCTTAATCCGGCACGCGCCCCGTTGTGGGCATGGCTCGTTTTCGGACCGCTCCGTACCTGCATCCGCGTTTTGACGCAAAGACCCCATCCCATTGTTACTGTTTGGCCACTTTGGCTCTGGTATGCATGACCCCGTGTGTGATTGAGATGTGAGCGCATCATGCGCTATGGCGACCAGGATCGCGAGAGCGAGAACGTGGAGGATCGGCGCGGCCAGCGTATTGGCTTCCCGCGCCGGGGGGGCCTTCCGATCCCTGTCGGCCGCGGCGGCATGAGCCTCACCACCCTTTTGATCCTCGGCGCCGTCCTCCTGATGCTGGGCATCAATCCGCTACCGCTGCTGTTCGGCACCGACGGCGCTCCCGGCACGCCGGACTTCCCGCCCACCGAGACCGCCCGCCGCTCGCCCATCGATATTCCGGGCCTGCCCGGCCAGCCGCCGGTAGAGGAAAAGACCGACGAGCTGTCGCGCTTCGTGCGCCGCGTCTTGGCCGACACCGAGGATGTCTGGGATCGGCTTTTCAAGGCGGCGGGGCGCGACTACCGGAAGCCGACGCTGGTTCTGTTCAGCGGGGGCACCCGCAGTGCCTGCGGCACCGGCGTGGCGAACATGGGCCCCTTCTACTGTCCGCTCGACCGCAAGGTCTACATCGACCTCGATTTCTACCGCGTGCTGAAGAACCGCTTCGGCGCGCCTGGAGACTTCGCGCAGGCCTACGTCATCGCCCACGAGGTCGGCCACCACGTGCAGACCCTCCTCGGCATCTCCGACAAGGTGCAGGCCATGAAAGCGCGCTCCGATGCGCGCCAGGCCAACGCCATCCAGGTGCGCATGGAGCTGCAGGCCGACTGTCTCGCCGGCGTGTGGGCCAGCGTCAACGATCAGCTCAAGAACCGTCTTGAACCCGGCGACATCGAGGAGGGCCTGCGCGCGGCGGCAGCAATTGGCGACGACACGCTCCAGCGACGCACCCAGGGCTACGTCGTACACGAATCTTTTACTCACGGCTCATCTGCGCAGCGGGTACGCTGGTTCAAGCGCGGCCTCGACAGTGGACAGACACGGGCCTGCGATACCTTCAACGCCGAGCAACTCTGAGCAATACGGAGCAAGAGTGACGAGGATGAGAACACTGCCTTTCACGCGTTGCCTAACCCCTGCCGCCCTTGTCCTCCTTTGCGCCCTCGCCATCGGTTTTTGCCCTTCGGCGGCCTTGGCGCAGGACGTGATTTGGCGTGACGGCAAGCCCGTGTTCCGGTCCGAGGGCCGCTCGAGCCTTTCGACTGGTCCAAGCTCATGGCTATGGGGTGGCGAGGCGCCGACCCAGTTTCCGGAGTACATGACGGGTGGCCCGCGTCCCCCCATCTCCCCGCGTGCGCCCGCCATCGTCCGCGTCGCCAGCAGCGAGCCCACCGGCACCGTCATCATCGACACCGAGGCTCGGCGCCTTTACTACACGTTGCCCAACGGGCGGGCCTATCAGTACCCAATCTCGGTCGGACGTGAGGGCTTCACCTGGACCGGCACTGAACAGATCAGCCGCATTGCCGACTGGCCCGACTGGCATCCTCCCGCCGAGATGCGCCAGCGCCAGCCTGAGCTGCCCAAGAAAATGACCGGCGGCTTGAGAAATCCCCTCGGTGCGAAGGCTCTCTACCTTGGCAACACGCTCTACCGTATCCATGGCACCAACGACCCGAGCACCATCGGTCAGGCCGCTTCGTCCGGCTGCTTCCGCATGACCAACGAACACGTCACGCACTTGGCGGGGCTCGTACAAGTCGGCACCGTCGTCAAGGTCGTCAGGCGCTGGTCCGGCCGCCAGCTCTTTGCGCAGGGACAAGACCAGTTCTAGAAGGCCCCCTCACCTTCGCTGGCATGACGAGACTGCGGAAGGAGAGGCATCGAGTACTCCTCATCCGTGTCAGTGTCGTCGCCGAGGGAGTTCGTTTCCCTCAGCCCTCACCCCGGCGCCGGCCGGGATCGACGCAAGCTTTGGCGCACACGCGGATGACAGCACTCCGCCGAAATGGACCGCGGACAACCTCGACCGTCGAGCAGGCGGCACCTGGCGGGATGCCGGCCTGCCCCGACATGACGAAGGTGGGGCGTGGATGCCGGCTAGCCACTGCCGGGAGGGCGGCTTTTTTCTGCCACTAGACCCCAAGATCCCGTCCGACGCGATCGAAATGCCTTGCTTTGGCCATATGGGGCCAGGCAAATCGCATTATCGATGGCCTTTGTGGGCTGGCGGGCCGAGGGGCGAGCGGCTGATCCGTGCGCCCGGACGGTGGCGCGGGCCCTGGATCGGAGCGGTAGATGTCGAGCCGAGCACGAGGGCCTGAGCGCCGCTTCAAGCTGATCCTGATCAAGCCATCGCACTATGACGACGACGGCTACGTCATTCAGTGGCTGCGTTCCACCATGCCCTCCAACTCGCTGGCCGCGGTCTATGCGCTTGCCTGCGATGCCGCCCAGCGTCGGGTGTTGGGTGAGGACGTCACCCTCGACGTTGACGCCATCGATGAGACCAACACGCGCGTGCGGCCTGACCGCCTCATCCGGGCACTTGCCGCGTGCGACAACTTCGGCCTGATCGGCATCGTCGGTGTGCAGTCGAACGAGATGCCACGGGCGATGGACATCGCCCGTCCGCTGCGCGCGGCCGGCATACAGGTCATCATCGGCGGCTTTCACGTGTCGGGCTGCCTCGCCATGCTGAAGGATCGGCTGCCCGACCTTGAGGAAGCTACACGCGCGGGTATCAGCCTGTTCGCCGGCGAGGCCGAGGACACCCTTGACGAGGTACTGAAGGATGCCGCCGCCGGAGCTCTCAAGCCGATCTACAATCACATGGGCCACCTGCCCGGCATCGCCGATGTGGCCGCACCCCCGTTCCTCCCCCATGACTTCGTCACCCGCACGGTCGGCAACGTGACCAGTTTCGATGCCGGCCGCGGCTGCCCGTTCCAATGCTCCTTCTGCACCATCATCAACGTGCAGGGCCGCAAGTCGCGCTACCGCTCCCCCGACAGCGTCGAGGCGATCATTCGCCGGAACTGGGAGCAAGGGGTCGACCGGTTTTTCATCACCGACGACAACTTCGCCCGCAACAAGCAATGGGAAGCGATCTTCGACCGCATCATCAAGCTGCGCGAAGAGGAAGGGCTCGACGTGCGCTTCATGATCCAGGTCGACACCCTCTGTCACCGCATCCCGAACTTCATGGAGAAGGCCCGCCGCGCCGGCGTGACGCGCGTGTTCATCGGGCTCGAGAACATCAATCCGGACAACCTGCTCGCCGCCAAGAAGCGCCAAAACAAACTTACCGAGTACCGCCAGATGCTGCTCGGTTGGAAGGCGGTCGGCATCATGACCTTCGCCGGCTATATCCTGGGCTTTCCCCACGACACGCCGGATTCCATCCGCCGCGATATCGAGATCATCAAGCGTGAGCTGCCCATCGATGCACTCGAGTTTTTCATCCTCACGCCCCTGCCTGGGTCGGAAGATCACAAGGTCCTGTGGGAGGCCGGCGTCTGGATGGATGAGGACATGAACAAGTACGAGCTCGAGCACGTCGTCTCCGCCCACCCGAAGATGACGGGGCAGGAGTGGCAGAACGCCTATCGCGCGGCCTGGGACCAGTTCTACTCCCCGGAGCACCTGGAGACGATCCTGCGCCGGGCCGCGGCAAGCCGCATCGACATCTGGCGGCTGATGATCATCCTCATCTGGTTCTCAAGCGCGGTCGAGGTCGAGAAGGTGCACCCCTTGCAGGCGGGGCTGCTTCGGATCAAGCACCGCGCCGATCGGCGTCCTGGCATGCCGATCGAAGCGGTGTGGCGCTTCTACCCGAAGTATGCCCTCGAGGTCGCCTTGAAGAGCTGGCAGCTCTTCCAGCGCTGGCATCGGCTATATCGCGTCTGCCGGCGTATCGAGCGCGACGCCCTGGCTGCGAGCTACAGCGACCTGGCGCTGACGCTGCCATCCCCAAACGAGCACGAAGCTCTCGAGCTCTACACGCACAACAATGCCGCCCGTGCCGCGGTGGCACGGGAACTGCGCTCGGCGGGGCACACACCCAAGCGCTCCACCGCCCCTGCCTCCGGCTGACGCGGACCGCCGCCCCGAACCCGGCGAGCACCTCGGGGATGGAGAGGTCGGGCTCGGCCCTGCCTCCGGCTGATGCGGACCGCCGCCCCGAACCCGTGCCCCAAACGAAGTTTGCGCAGCCTTCGGATCGGTTAGCCCGATCTTTGAGGGCTTAGCCCATTCGTCCCGGCAAGCAGCCCCTTGAACCAGGGAGCCGTGGGAAACCGGCACCGCACTGATGGTTGTTATTGCGCGCCGACTGGTCAGCGATTAGGCATTGATCGGAACCTGCACAGCATTTGATCGGCCTGCAGGGGGTATGAGGAGTTCGGGGCGGTGCCATTGGGCGCCGAAAAGGGGAGGCGAATTCCATGATCAATGGGGCGGATACCGCGTGGGTCCTCACGTCAACGGCGCTGGTCCTGTTCATGACGCTGCCGGGGCTGGCGCTCTTTTATGCCGGGCTGGTGCGGTCTTCCAACGTGCTCTCGGTGCTCATGCACTGTTTTGCCATCGCCTGCCTCGTGTCGGTGCTGTGGCTGGTGTGCGCCTACAGCCTGTCGTTCGCTGCCGGCAATCCCTGGATCGGTGACCTGAGCAAAGTATTCCTGGCCGGCGCCGGCGCCTCCACGGTCTACCCGAACACCACGATTCCGGAGACCGTGTTTTTCATGTTTCAGATGACGTTCGCCATCATTACTCCTGCCCTGATCGTCGGAGCCTTCGTCGAGCGCATCAAGTTCGAAGCCGTTCTGCTGTTCAGCGGGCTGTGGCTGATCATCGTCTATGCCCCGGTCGCCCATTGGGTCTGGGGCGGGGGGTGGCTCGCCGCCTTGGGTATCATGGACTTTGCCGGCGGCCTCGTCGTGCACCTCACCGCTGGTGTTTCCGCGCTGATCCTTGCCGTTCTGCTGCGCCCGCGCGCCGGCTTCCCCAACGACGTCAAGCCGCCGCACGCGCCCTGGATGACCATGGTCGGCGCCTCGATGCTGTGGATGGGCTGGTATGGATTCAACGCCGGCAGTGCGCTCTCTGCCGGCGGCAACGCCGGCATGGCGATGACGGTCACCCACGTTTCCGCCGCCACCGCCTCCCTGGTCTGGATGGTCATCGAATGGGTCAAGTTCGGCAGGCCGAGCCTGATCGGCATGGTGACGGGCACGATCGCCGGGCTCGCCAGCATCACGCCGGCCTCCGGCTTCGTCGGTCCGTTCGGAGCCGTGGTCATCGGCCTTGCCGGAGGCGGGCTGTGCTATGTGATGGTGAGCCTTGTCAAGCAGCGCTTCAGGATCGACGACTCTCTCGACGTGTTTGCTGTGCACGGGGTGGGCGGTGCCACCGGCGTGCTGCTGACGGCGATCTTCGTCGATACCGCCTTCGGCGGTGCCGGCCTGCCTGAGGGTCGCGGTGTGCTCACCCAGTTCGGCGTTCAGCTCCTCGGCGGCATTGCCACTCTGGCATGGTCGGTGGTGGCCACCTATGGTGTGATCCGTGCCGTGCAGGCCACCGTCGGCCTCAGGGTCAGCAACGACGACGAGCTGAGGGGCCTCGACCTGAGCGCGCACGGCGAAAGCGGTTACAACATGTGATCTGAAGGGGAGCCAGTGCGATGCGATTCATCGTTGCCATTGTCCAGCCCTTCAAACTCGACGCGGTACGCGAGGCTCTGACCGAACTCGGCATCCAGGGACTGACCGTGAGCGAGGTGCGCGGTTTCGGCCGCCAAAAGGGCCATAAGGAGATCTACCGCGGCGCCGAGTACGAGATTGGCTTCGTGCCCAAGGTCAAGGTCGAGGTGGCGGTGCCGGCGAGCTTGTCGGAGCGCGCCGTCGAGGCCATCCGCAATGCGGCGAGGACTGGCAGCATCGGCGACGGCAAGATCTTCGTGCTGCCGTTGGAGCAGGCCGTCCGCGTGCGCACAGGCGAGACGGGTGAGAACGCGCTGTAGCCCGACTTGGCCCTCTCTCCTCAGTTCGGGGGCGCACCGGCGCGGGCAAGCTGCTCGTTCATCAGGTCGAGCCGGCGACCGAGTTCCCGGATGATGGACATAGCGAGCTGCGGCAGCTCGTGCACAAAGTCGAGAAACACGGCTTTCTCGATGCGCAGCACCTGCAGCTCCGTTGCAGCCTCCACCGTCGCCGTGCGGGTCGTGTCGCACAGCACGCCGATCTCTCCGATGAGCTGCCCGCGTCCGAGCCGCGCCACGCGCACCCTGCCATCCGACCGTTCGCGAAAGATGTCGACCTCGCCTTCGAGCACGATGTAGACGGCATCTGCCGCCTCGCCCTGTCGAAAGATGATCTCGCCGTGGTTGCAGGCGATACGCTGGCCTGCGAAGGCCAACAGCTTGAGTTTGCCGACGTCGATGCCGGAAAACATCGGGATCTGTTGGAGCGTAGTTGCTTCGACGTTGAGCGCCATGTGAAAGACCCTTGAGCCGCTCCAGCGGCTCACCCATGCCTAGCGAAACTCACCGACCGCACGACGGCGCCTAGGGGCCGCCCGGCTAGGCTGCTTCTGCGGGCTGCGACGCCAGGGCCGCGCATGCTCCTTCGAACCGTATCACGCAATCGAAGTCCTTTGCTTCAGCGATGTCCGACAAACTCACCATGAGCGTACGGCCCGCCATCCACGTGCGGATATTGTTCAGGACCTCCCTCGCCTCCCCGGGATTGAATGCTGCCAGCGCACCATCGAGGATCAGCATCTGCGGTCGCTTAATCAGGCTGCGAGCGATGCTGATGGCGGCGCGCTGCTGAGCCGAAATCAGTTTGCCGCTGGGGCCGACGTCGTAGTCGAGACCGAGCCTGTAGATCGCCTGTTCGAGCCCGATCTCGCCGAGCAGCTTGCGCATCACCTCCCACAGCATCTGCTCGGTGTTGGGAAGGCCGAACACGGTCTTGCCGAACAGTAGGTTGTCGCGAATGGGGGCCGACAGCACGAACCGCTCGGGATCGTAGAACTCGATTCGACTTGCGTAGTTCTTCGGCAACCCGTCATGGAACCGATGCCGTGCCCGTACGATGCGCCCCATGAGGCGTGGATCGACCAGATTGAAGCGGTGGCGAGCCTCGATGTAGCGGAAAGCGAGCCCGATGAACTTGATTTCGCTCTCCCTGTCAAACCGCTGGGCGCCGTCCCGCCCCTTGACGTTGTCGAGTGCGTGGCGAAGGTCTTCCATTTCCTGCGGCGCGATAAAGGAGTAGCGCTCGAACAACGCATGGCCTGCGGACATGCCGGCGACCATTTCGAGCGCAGTCTCGGCGATCCGCACGCCGACCCCGGCCAACGCAAGGTTGAGCTCCTCGGCCGCCAGAACCGAGCGCAGGTAGGGGTCGTTGACGAGCCCGACGCCGGAAAGCTCCTTGTGCAGCGGCACCCCGAACAACAGGTTTTCGGCGATCGTTGCATTCAAGTTGTAGCGCTCGAGGTCGAACGGCTCGACCAAGCGCAGCAGATCGCGCCTGCCGAGTTCAGCTCTAACCGAATGGCGCGCCTCCACCAGCCGCTCTACGAGGCGTGGGTCCGTGGACGGCGGCAGCCGCCCGAGCAGCCCGAACTTGTAGATATCGTCGAGCATGCCGGTCGCTCTCAAGGCTCGAACCATGAGATCGTCGAGTTCCTCCGCACTCGACGCACCGGCCGCCCCATAGTCGAGCCAGAGTTGGTCGAGGTCGGGCCGGAAGGATTGCGCATCGCCCGCGATCGCACGGGGCGGTACCACGTGACGCACGCCGAGCGTCACGTTTTCGCGTATTGAACCCGGAAGAAGGCCCGGCTCCGGACCGGCGTAGTTGACCACTCTCGACAGTACCTCGTTCGGAAGTTCGGCCAGATTAACTTCGCCGACACGTATCTCTCCCTGATAGTCCGTGATCTGCCGCCCGAGCGCGCGGGCGAGCGCTTCGCGACCGCTGCCGGCAGGGCCAACGAGCGCAATGCTTCCGGGCCGCGGCAGCATCGCGGAAAAGCGCTCGAGTAGGCGATTGCCGGCCCGATCGGCGACTTGCAGACCGTCGATGACGATGGGCGCGTCGTGCGGCGGCGGCTCGGGCAGCCTCTCGCCGTCCACATGCGGCAGCAGCCCGTCTGTGGCGAATACCGAAGCGACCTGCTGGTACTTGACCGTAATATCCGTGCGCTGCTGGTCCCAGTCAATCAGCTCCTTGATGGGCGGCGGCAGATCACGATAGGCGACGATCACCGCGAGAAGTTGTCCGAGATCGAGATGACCGCGCAGGGCAAGGTAACCACCGAATGAGTAGAAGAAGAAGGGAGTGATTTGCGCCAGCAGGTTGTTGAGGTACTTGACCGCGAACTTCCGCTTGAACAAACCGATGCGGATCGCCAGCAGCCGTGCGAGCAGATTGTTGACCCCCGCCCTGTTGTAGGCGGCCGCTCCATGCGTGTGGATCGCCGGCGCCGCCTCGACCACCGCGCCAATTCTTCCAGCAAGCCTACGGGATTCGATCTGCCGTTCGACGCCGAGCGTGATCAATCGCCGCCGCAGCCGAGGGATGAGCACTGCCTGAACGAGGACCACCGCCAGCGCGATGGCACCGAGACCGGCGTTCTGCACCATGATGAAGGTGAGCGCGGTGAGCGCCTGCGTGCCGAGGAAGAAAGGCTGGATGAAGGCATCGCCCGCAAAGTCGCCGATCGGCTCGACCTCGTCCTTGATCACGCTGGCAGCTTCGGCCGGTTTTACGGCGCGGATGTCCTCGGGGCGGAAGCGCAAGAGCAGGGCGAAGAGATCGTATCTCAGTTGCCGCAACAGCTTCTCGCCGAGAATGCCCTTGCGCGTATTGATGACGAACTTGAAGGCGCCGTTGATCAGCACCAGCGTCAGGAAAAGCCCGCACAGTGTCAGCAGGAAGGGCAGTCTCTCGAGCTCGAGGCCTGGAAACAGCTCGACGCTTCCTCCGCCGCTCCACGTCGGCAGGTTGAGCTCCATACGGAATAAAACGGCCGTGTTGTTGCCCTCCGCGAAGGCACGGCCCTGCAAAGCCTCGTTGACGATGGTCTTCGGAACATCGAGTGAAGCGAAATAGAACGGTAGCGACAGGAGAATGAGCGAGAGCACCACGAGTTGCTCGCGCCGGCTGTGTCGCCAGACGTAGCGGAAGAGGTTCGTATCCATGGAGCCTCCACGTCCGGCCCTGCCGCTTGGTCGGGCTCCTTACGACCCCTGATGGAATCGGCGGCCAGCGCTCGGCAAAAAACCGGACCACAGTACAGACTGGGCCGCTGCTTTCGCAAGCTTTCCGGGTAGCGCCATGCCGACCGTTCAGCCGGCTCCGGCAAGCTCAAAGCCGTGCCAAGGCAGCATTTGCCTTCAAACGGCCTAAGACGAGGGACTAAGGCCTCCTGGCAGGTCGGACAGGCTCTCCGGCAGCTCGGTCACCTCCCGCCGTTGCCTCCGCCTCCACCCCCACCATTGCCCCCGCCCCCGCCTCCGCCGCCGCCATTGCCGCTACCGTTTCCGCCACCGTTGTTGCTGCCGCCGTTGCCGGTGCCGGGTCCACTGCCGCCGAGGTTACCGCCTCCGTTGCCCGCGTTGGGCGAATTGCCGTTACCGTTGCCGGGACCGGCCCGTCCGCCACCGACCGGCCCCCCTGGCTGACCGACGCTCGCAACGCTTCGACCGAACGAGAACGTCCCGTCCATGTTGAAGGCGAAGGTGGGCGCCACTGCCGGCGCCTTCGCCGTCTTGCTAGGTGCGGCCTTGCCGGCCGGCGCCGTCAAACTCGCGTAGCGGATGACGTCGTCGATGGCGAGCTTCTTGCCGAGAAAAGGAAAGGCCTCCTTGATCCGTACCCCAGGCAGCAGTTTTGGGTCCCAGTATTTCCGCCGCACCACGTTGCCCGCCTTGGTGACGTAGACGAGTCGGCCCAGTCTGTTGTGTAGCCTGCAACTTGCCGAGCACACCTCCACCGCACCCTTGTGCATGAGGACCGCCATGCCGCCCTTTTCGCCGATGTAGAAGTCGAAGACGGTGCCGCGCACACCGAGCGTTGCGGTGGGCGTCTTCAACTCGTAGCCGGTTGGATCCTTGGCGCTCGAGATGAAACGGAAGGCGCCGACGGCGAAGTTAATGAGCACCTGCTTGCCCGACTTGTCCGGGTCGTACACGAACTTGTCGAGCACGAGGCGCGCATTGGGCCCGAGCGCGAGCTTGGTATCGTCGGCGAGACGAAATTCCCCGTGCGACAGCTTCTGCGTCTCGAGCAGCTCCTCTTCGCGCACCACATCGCCCTTGGCGAGCTGCCGCTTGTCCTGCTTGGAGTCGGCCGCGGTGACTTGGTTCTTGATCACCACCGCCTCTCCGACGTCGCGCGGCTCCGCCGCTTGCGAATCCGTTGTGGAGATCAAGATCGTGGAAAGGAAGAGCGCGTCAAGAAGCGCTCGCACGGCCCAGCCACGCATGTCGATACCCTACCCGAACGCTTCCTTAGCCAAGCCAATTATAGTCAATTCCTCGACATCAGTCTCACCATAAAGTCACCTGCCATACCCCCCACCCCCGCCGCCATGGCCCCCACCGTGGCCACC
>DATLZB010000183.1:0-6269 GCA_035574175.1 Hyphomicrobiaceae bacterium | reverse complement strand
AACCCCCCGAACCTCCCCACCCGCCGGGCACCGCCACGGGGTACCCACGCTGACCGACCCGCCGGCCGTAGGCACCGGCTCCGGATCGGTGGTGGGCCTGCTGGAACATGGCGTAGATCACGAACGCAACGATCGCCAGCCAAAACAGCACGAAGAACACGGTGGTCGGATCAACACCGGCGCTGCGTTTGCCGCCGCGCTGGGCCCGAGCGCGAACTTCCTCCGCATTGCCGAGCAGCACATCCTTGATGTCCCGCACCCCGGCCTTGATGCCCTCGGCAAAGTTGCCCCGGCGGAAGGCGGGCAGGATAGCATTCTCGATGATGAGCCGGCTGAGTGCGTCGGTGAGCTGCGGTTCGAGGCCGCGGCCGACCTCGATTCGCACCTTGCGCTCGTTGGGCGCGACGATCAGCAACACCCCGTTGTTGGTACCGGCCTGGCCGATGCCCCATGCGCGCCCGAGCCGGTACCCGAAATCCTCGATCTCGTAACCCTGCAAAGACCTGAGCGTCACCACCACGAGCTGGTCGGTTGATTTCGCCTCGAGGTCGGCAAGTTCCGCCGTGAGTTCGGCCGCGTCCTGGGCGGTCAGCAGGCCGGCCTCGTCCACCACCCGTCCGGTGAGCCTGGGAAAGGACGGTTGGGCAAGCTGCGCCTGCAGCAGGGCGGCGGAGGCGAGCGCGACGACGACGGCGAGGATTGATGCTGCTGCCCGCCGCTCGCTAAAGAGGGCCGCCGCGGCGAGAGCTGGCATCACTTCTTCTGCGTCCCGAAGTCGACCCGCGGCGCCTGCATGTCTTGCGCAGGGATATCGAATGTGGCCATTGGCGCCGCCGACGGATAGAGCAGCCATTTCCAGATGCGGCCCGGGAAGGTGACGAGCTCGGTATTGTAGGCGCGCACCGCTTCGATGTAGTCGCGGCGTGCGATCGCAATGCGGTTCTCGGTGCCCTCGAGCTGGCTCTGGAGCGCGAGGAAGTTCTGCCCCGATTTGATGTCCGGATAGCGCTCGACGACGACCATGAGCTGGCGCAAGGCCCCGCCAAGAGAGTTTTGCGCATCCTGGAACCGCTTCATTGCTTCCGGGTTGGTCAGGATGTCGGGCGGGATCTGGACCGAGGTGGCGCGGTTGCGCGCCTCGGTAACCTCGGTCAGCACCTTGCGCTCCTGCTCGGCGAAGCCCTTGACGGTCTCGACCAGGTTGGGAACGAGGTCGCTGCGGCGCTTGTACTGGTTGAGCACCTCGGCCCAGGCTGCCTTGACGTTCTGCTCGTAAGTCGGGATCGTGTTGATCCCGCAGCCGGCGAGCAGCGTTGCGGCAGCAATGGCGAGCAGCACGCCCATGGGGAGCCTGCCAGCAGGTGACGTTCCCATGACCATCTCCCTTGGTGGTGGGGCCGACGGCCTTAATAGAGAGCCGCCCGGCGCTCGACAACCGCAGCGCCGGAGCAGCGGCTTCTTTGCCCGCTTCAATCCCGCGGCCGGCCCTTGAAATGGGTCGCCAGCACATAAAGCTCGGCCGACTCCTTGCGACTGGCCGGCGGCTTGACGTGACGCACACTGCCAAAGCCCTGTTTCAGCCGCTCAAGCAAGGTTCGCTCGGTTCCCCCTTGCAGGACTTTGCAGAGGAAAGCGCCGCCCGGCGCGAGCACTTCGCACGCGAATTCCGCCGCGGCCTCGGCCAGCGCCATGATCCTAAGGTGATCCGTCCTGGCGTGGCCGGTGGCAGGCGCCGCCATGTCAGAGAGTACCAAGTCCGCCCTGCCATTCCGCAGCAGGGTCTTGATCCCGGACGCGCCGTGCGCCTCGAGGAAGTCAAGGCGCAGCACTTGGACGCCGGCGATCGGCTCCATCTCGAGCAGGTCGGCCGCGACGACCTGCCCCCCGCCTTCGCCCGCCCGCACTCTCTGGGCGGCGACTTGCGACCAGCCGCCCGGCGCCGCGCCCAGATCGACCACCCGCATGCCCGGCTTGAGCAACTGGAAGCGGTCGTCCATTTCCATGAGCTTGTAGGCGGCGCGCGAGCGGAAGCCGCTGCGCCTCGCCGCTACCACATAGGGATCGTTGAGCTGCCGTTCGAGCCACCTTCGCGACGATTGGGAACGCCGCTTCACGCCCTTGACTCGAACCTTGAGACGAGGCTCGCCGTTGCGCTGCCCGTCGCCTCTTTTCGCTCCCATCATCGCCGCGAGCTGCGCTGTCCGCAGAACCTGGACGAGGCCCCTTTCCCGCCGCTTGCCAGGAAATGTCCGTCCTCTGCCATCAGCGTTGCCAGCATGCCCTCACGCAGGCCCCTGTCCGCCACTCGCAGCCGTCGCACTGGCCACATCCGCAGCAGCGCTTCCAGAATGGCGCATCCGGCGAGCACCAAGTCGGCGCGCTCCCTGCCGATGCAGGGCTCGGCCACCCGCTCCTCATAGCTGCGCCTCAGAAGGCCGTAGCTGATTCGGCGCACGTCCCCGACCTCGAGCCAGCAACCGTCGACGCGGCGCCGATCGTAGCGCTCGAGCCCCAGCAGTATCCCGGCAAGTGTCGTAACGGTGCCGGAGGTGCCGAGCAGATGGGCATTACCGTGAGCGAGTCGCTCGCGGAAGCCGTGTCGCTCCTCGAATGGGGCCAGATGGGAGCTGACCTCCGCGATCATGGCCTCGAAGCTCGCCTCGCTGACGTGGCGCCCGCCATGGCGCTCTGCAAGCGTCACCACCCCGGCCGGAACCGAGGTCCAAGCCGTGATACAGGCGTGAGCATCGAGCCGGTCGGCGAGCGAGCGCTGCCAGCGCCCCTTGCGCCGGGCAAGGTCGAGCCAAATCAGCTCGGAGGATCCGCCGCCGATATCGAACACGAGCGCAAGGTCGGCGCGCGGATCGATCAGCGACGCGCAGCCGGAGACGGCGAGCTTTGCCTCTTCCTCGCAGGTGAGCACCTCCAACTCGAGCCCGAGCTCTTTGCGCACGCGGGCGATGAACTCCGGCCCGTTGCTGGCGATGCGGCAGGCCTCCGTCGCCACCAGCTTGGCCCGCCTTACGCGATGGCGCGCCATCTTCGCCGCACACACCTTGAGCGCCTCCATGGTACGAGCCATGGCGGCCTCCGACAGCATACCCGTGGTCATTACCCCTTCGCCGAGGCGGATGATGCGTGAGAAGGCATCGACCACGTGGAAGCCGCGCCGCGTCGGCCTGGCGATCAGCAGACGGCAGTTGTTCGTGCCGAGATCGAGCGCGGCATAGAGAGCGAACCGCTCGCCACCCGACTGCCTGGCGGCGATGGGTTGCGCGGCATACCGCAGCGGCCCTTCCGCCGGCCTGGCACTGGGCGTCGGGCCGGCCAAGTTCAGAGCAGCTTTCGCGGCGTGCCCGCGCGGCTCCCCGATGGCGCCGTCGACGACACCAGTCCCGCCTGTCAGCGGCGCACCGCGCCGTTCGTCGCTCGGCCCCTCCACGGTCCATCTCCGGCGTTGCGGGCCCGGCAAGGCTGCACCATCGGTTGGAGGCAGCGTTGGACGGAGCCGGCCCGAACCGCCTATCCGGCTTGATCTTGCCGCCACTCTACCAGCTTAGGGACGAGCGTAAAGCGATCGCTCAGCATCCGATCGGCGTACATGTTAGGACGGCACGAGGGATGCACGGCGAGAGGCGGTCGGCAATGCGTGTGGCGATATGGCTGGCCTGTGTGGCTTTGGCGGCGGCTTTGGCCCACGGCGTCGGCTCGGGCAAAGCGTTTGCCGACGAGGTCGGACGGATCCTTGCACGCCTTATCTCGGCCTATCCTGACCACCTCGCGCGCATCGAAGGCAACTGGCTGGTGTGGCGCGACGGCACCCGCATGGCCTTGGATGACGGCCGCGCCGGCAAGGACTTCGCAACCTGGCTGGCGGACCCCGATATTGAAGACATGTTCACCATACCTTACCCGGCCGGAGCGCCGGCCGCCCCGCCGCCGCTCAATCACGACCCTGGCCGCGCCCGCAACGCCGCCTTCTTCACCAAGATGTATGGCGATTGCCGCAAGGGCGAGGTTGAGCCCCACCTCGTCGACGTGATCTGGCTCCCGGGCAGCATGCGTCAACGCATCAGGGTGACGCGCATCAACGGCGTGGCCGAGCGCTTGGACCTGGTGTCGCGCGCGTTGGACGCGCTGCCCGCATGGCTGAGGCCTCATCTAGCGCCGGCCGCGGGCGGCTATCATTGTCGCTCCATCGCCGGCACCGACCGCGCCTCGCCGCACGGCTACGGCATCGCCATCGACATTGCCGCCGCGCACGCCGACTACTGGCGCTGGAGCAGCAACCGCGCGGCGGGGCACGTTTCCTACCGCAACCGCGTTCCGATGGAGATTGTGGCGATCTTCGAGGCACATGGGTTCATCTGGGGCGGACGATGGTATCACTACGACACCATGCACTTCGAATACCGCCCCGAACTGCTGCCCCCGGGTTTGCGCGCCCCGCGCTTCTGACGGCGGCCGCACGACGGCGGCCGGCGCCCAATGCTTGCTTCCCCTGGGTGGCGCTGTTACATAGGCCCTCCTACATGAGGCCCCTGCGTCGCGGCCCGATCCCGGCATTGGGGGATCGTCTAATGGTAGGACTGCAGACTCTGACTCTGCCTGTCTAGGTTCGAATCCTAGTCCCCCAGCCACTTTTTTCCTCATGATGTCAGTGGTTCGGCTTACCCGCATACCCATTGCGCTTGCTTGTGCGCCATACCAATGGGACGCAAGAGGTGCCGACACCGCGTCACCGCCCCGAGCGGTGGAGCGACGAAGGCCCCGCAACAATTGCGTACCGGGACTGGCAATGCCCCTGCCCACGCCGCCCCGACCCACAATAGCATTTTCACTCAACGGAAATGTGACTTTTGTGCAATTGCCGATGCCTTCCATTCACGCCGGCATCTCGCACACCTTGCGCACCACGCCATGCGCTGGCGCCCGCTGCCCGCACGCCACCTCACCCGCTGAGGCGCCGCCGAAGATCCGAACCGGCGAGCATGGCCTGCAACTGGCGCCGCGTTGCGGCTGCGTGAGCCGGCGGCGCGGCCACTGCGTAACGCGGCCGGCGCCCCTCGAACAGTTCGCCGACAAGGGTGCAGAGCGCCTCTCGCTCGTCCACATCATACCAAGTCGGCAGCACGACCGCCTCCAGGCCGAGTTCGCCCGCCCGCTCCAACGTCTGCCGCAGCACCCGGTCCGTGCTCCAGTCGATGGCTTCGAACAGCCTGCGGTGCGCCTGCTTGACGCCGATCAGATAATAGCCCCCATCGCACGAAGGTCCGATGACGACCCGGTCGCCCGGTTTGCGCAGCGCCTCAGCGGCCTGCACCAGGTATTCGACGGGGAGGGTGGGGCAATCGGAGCCGAAGACACAAGCCGAGCCGTGGTTCGCCAGCAATGACGACAGAACGAGCCGCATGCACTGGCCGAGATCGGGCGCCGCCGCCTCGACGAGGCCGACGCCTGAAGCCGTGCGGCGGAAGAAATCGCGTGCATCGCGCGGCGTATAGGCCATGTAACCCGCCACTCCGGCGCCGTTGGCCAGCGCACGAAGCTTGTCCGCTGCATCCGCCACGAAAGCCGTGTTGAGCGCGGCCGCCTCTTCAAAGGTGAGCGGCGGGACCAGTCGGGTTTTGGTGGCCCCCACGATCGACGCCTTCGCCATCACCGCGATGCCGCAGCTCAAGGGGTCTGGTTGGGGGGGAACAACGAACATCGTGGTCCGGCGCGGTCGGAAGCTCGGCCTGTCGCAGCCAAGCCTGCAGCCGGCCGCCCTCCTCCTTTCTAGAGGCAACCACGTCATGTAGCTCTGCCGCATCGGGCAGCGTCAATGCCTCTCCTCGCCTGTCGGATTGAGAGCGCTGCGCACCACCGTCTTTGGCCGTTTGAGAAAGTCGCGCAGCGTTTTGCCGCGCTTCGGCCGGAAGCGTTCTCCGGTCACCTGCAAGCGCTCGATGCGATCAAGACGAAAAGTGCGGAAATCCCCGCGCAACCCGCACCACACCGCCACAATCCGGAGCGGACCGACGTACGCAAGCGATAACGATCGCACCGTCCGCTGCGATCTCCGTTGGAGAACGTCCGTGGAATGGCGATCTAGATCGTCGCCCTGGCCATGAGAACGGCGCCGCCTCTCACGGCGTCTGGGCGAGCTTGGCGGCCCAGGCGTCGGCAGGCGCGCCGGCGGGGGCGGTTCCGGCATAGGGCTTGGGCGCCGCCCGCGCCAGCTTCTGCAGGTAGGCGATGTCGGCCGCCGCCGTCTCCGCCCCGAGTTC
>DATLZB010000182.1:0-10138 GCA_035574175.1 Hyphomicrobiaceae bacterium | reverse complement strand
AAACGTCGTGCCCCAGCCCCGGTCCGCCGAAACCTTGGTCATCGCCGCCGTCAGCGTCGTCTTGCCGTGGTCCACGTGCCCAATCGTGCCCACGTTGCAGTGCGGCTTCGTCCGCTCGAATTTCGCCTTGGCCATCGGATGCCTCCAGGTGACGGGTGTCAGGTGTCAGCCAGGTGTCAAGTGTTACGGATCGACCGTCCAGCGCTCTTCAAGTCGAAACCCGACACCTGGCAGCCGGCTCGTGATGGAGCGGGTGAAGGGAATCGAACCCTCGTCATCAGCTTGGAAGGCTGTTGCTCTACCATTGAGCTACACCCGCGCTCGATCCGTCGGGCTCCGGCTGCCGGGGTGGTGGAGGGGGCTGGATTCGAACCAGCGTAGGCGAAGCCAACGGATTTACAGTCCGTCCCCTTTAGCCACTCGGGCACCCCTCCGGGAGGCCCCGGCGCAAGCCCAAACAAAATCGCCCCGCCGTCACCAGCAGGGGCATCTGCCTGCTCTTATCGTGGCGCGGGTCTACCATGTCAACGGCAAAAGCGACAACATGGGGCGTAGCCTGCCGACAGCAGCGACCCGTCATTACACCATCATTACATCATCACATGGCCAAACAGCCAGCCAACCGCACCGCCCCCAGGCCTCACTCGCCCAAAAGCGAACGCCCGACGCTGATCTTTGGAATTCATGCCGTCGAGGCCGCATTGCGTAACGCCCGCAGGCCGATCCGGAGGCTGTTGCTCACCGACAATGCGTCCCGGCGGCTCGCCGGCGCGCTCAGAGCACGCGGGATAAGTGCCGATCGGGTCCTGCCCCGGGACCTCGACAGGCGGCTCGGACCCGATACGGTGCATCAAGGCGCATTGCTCGAGACCGAGCCGCTGCCGGAGGCGAAACTTTCCGACCTTGCGCGGACCGAAGCGGGCAAGCAAGGACCGCTGCTCGTGCTCGACCACGTCACGGATCCCCATAACGTCGGGGCGGTGCTGCGCTCGGCGGCGGTGTTTGGGGCTTCGGGTCTCATCATGACCCGCCGCCACAGCCCGCCCCTTTCCGGCGCGCTCGCCAAATCCGCCTCGGGCGCGCTCGAAGTGGTCTCGGTGTTTCTCGTGCAGAACCTCGCCAGGGCCATGCAGGAGGTCAAGGACTTGGGCTTTCGCTGCATCGGTCTTGAGGCGAGTGCGCGCGACCGGCTCGAGGATGAAAACCTGTCGGGTGCCGTGGCCATTGTGCTTGGTGCGGAAGGCCGGGGGTTGCGCCAGCTCACGCGCGAGAGTTGCGACAGGCTGTGCCGGATCGAGGCCGCTGGGCCGCTCGACAGCCTTAACGTATCGAACGCGGCTGCCGTCGCGCTCCATCTCGCCGCGATGTCACGTCGCCGCGCCCGGTGAGAGCGCCTTAAGACAAATGCGCGATGCGGAGCGCGGTCCGCATCGCGCATTTGCTGCAGGTCCAGGTCCCGTCCGGCAAACCAGGCGTGCCACAGAGCGCACGCTCTCAGTCGCAGATCGTCGGACGATAGCAGTGGTAGCGACCGCCGCGGCACACGTACTCGCCCCAGCGATTGTAGTAGCAGCTGCGCCCGGTCCAATGGCACTCCCGCGGGCCCTCATAGCAAACCGGCCCGTAATAGGCGTGGCCACGGCTTGAAAGTGCTCCAAGCACGCCGAGCGTGATGATGCCGGCAGCCACGCCGGCGGCGATGCGGCCGCCACGGCCGGCTTCGGCCGGCTCAACACTCGATGCGGCAAGCCCGGCAGCGAGCGCCACGGCCATCACTGCATGTGTCACCTTCTTGAGCATGTTCAATCCCCGATCGTCTCACCATTCGCGATCCGCGCAATGCCGAAACCGTAAAGCGGAATGCGCCATTTCCAGCGCCTTGCTAACCCCGTCCATATGAACGTGGCATGAATGCGGAAACTTTGACGTGAAACGATTAATCGGGCCTTTCGTGCCGCGTCAGCGGCTTGACGCTTCCCGCCGTCAGCGGCGCCAGGGGCTGGCGCGGCAGCCGCCCGCGACGTGGTCGCAGGGAAGCGGATAACCCCAGGATGAGTAATACTCGGGCAACCAGAGCGGGTAGCGATACCGGCCCCTCATTTCCTGCGCAGGGCGCCATTGACCCGAATTGACATAGGGATAGTAGCCTGGCGGCTCATAATAATAGGCGTAGGGGTCCGGGCCATCACCGCGCCAGAACGTGCCGCGGTCGATCTCGAGCGCCGGCGCCGGGCTGGCGCAGGCGAGAGTGAATGCGGTTGCCGCTGCTGCGGCCAAAACCGTCCTGGCGGGCATGGCTCAAGTCCCCCCGGCGTTCTGTTCCCCGATGCGCCAGCATAGATCATAGGCGATTCCCGGCGGAAGCCCCAACCACCCGGGTGGGCCGGCCAGCTCAAGTTTGCGGCTCACACCAGGCGGCTTTGCTCGATCGCGGCGGCGATGAAGCTCTTGAACAATGGATGCGGCTCGAACGGTCGCGACTTCAATTCCGGATGGAACTGCACGCCGATGAACCAGGGGTGGTCGGGGTACTCGATGGTCTCAGGGAGAAGCCCATCAGGCGACATGCCGGCAAAGCGCAGGCCTGCCTCCTCTAGTCGCGCACGATAGCGCGTGTTGACCTCATAGCGGTGGCGGTGGCGCTCGGAAATCTCGGTGGTCCCGTAGATGGCGGCGATCCGGCTGCCGCTGGCGAGCTTCGCCGGGTAGGCGCCGAGCCGCATGGTGCCGCCGAGGTCGCCGCCGGCGCGGCGCTCCTCGAGCTCGTTGCCGCGCATCCACTCCGTCATCATACCAACCACCGGCTCGCGCGTGGTGCCAAACTCGGTGGAGCTCGCATCCGCGATGCCGACCAGATTGCGCGCGGCCTCGATGCAGGCCATCTGCATGCCGAAGCAGATACCGAAGTAGGGCACATGGCGCTCGCGTGCGAACTTGGCGGCGCGAATCTTGCCCTCCGAGCCGCGCTCGCCAAAGCCGCCCGGCACCAGGATGCCATCAACATGCTCCAGCATGGGGGCGGGGTCCTCGCTCTCGAAGATCTCGCTCTCGATCCACTCGAGATCGACCCTGACGTTGTTGGCGATGCCGGCGTGGACCAGCGCCTCGATCAGCGATTTGTAGGCGTCCTTGTGCTCGGTGTACTTGCCGACAATGGCGATGGTAACCTTGCCTTCAGGCGTCTTGATCGCGCGTACGATGTTCTTCCAGCGCTCCAGGTCCGGCGGCGGCGCGTCGGCGATGCCGAAGGCGGCGAGCACCTGGGAGTCGAACCCTTCGCTGTGATAGGCGAGGGGCACCTCGTAGATCGATGCCATGTCGAGCGCCTGGATCACCGCTTCCTCGCGCACATTGCAGAAGAGGGCGATCTTGCGCCGCTCCGAGCGCGGGATCGGCCGGTCGGTGCGGCAGAGCAGAATGTCGGGCTGGATGCCGATCGAGCGCAATTCCTTCACCGAATGCTGGGTCGGCTTGGTCTTCAGTTCGCCTGCGCTTGAGATGTAGGGCACAAGCGTCAGGTGGATGAAGATGGTGGATCCGCGTGGCAGCTCGTTGCCAAGCTGTCGGATCGCTTCGAAGAAGGGCAGACCCTCGATGTCGCCGACCGTGCCGCCGATCTCGACCAGAACGAAGTCGATGTCCTCGTTGCCCCAGGTGATGAAGCTCTTGATGGCGTCCGTCACGTGCGGAATCACCTGGACCGTGCCGCCGAGATAGTCGCCCTTGCGCTCGCGCGCCAGAATGTCCTGGTAGATGCGCCCGGTGGTGATGTTGTCAGTCTTGCGCGCCGCCACCCCGGTGAAGCGTTCGTAATGGCCGAGGTCAAGGTCGGTTTCGGCCCCGTCGTCGGTCACGAACACCTCGCCGTGCTGATAGGGGCTCATGGTGCCGGGATCGACGTTCAGGTAGGGGTCGAGCTTCCTCAGGCGCACGGAATAGCCGCGCGCCTGCAGCAGCGCGCCGAGTGCTGCCGAGGCGAGACCTTTGCCGAGGGAGGAGACCACGCCGCCGGTAATGAAGATGTACCGCTGCATGGGCCCCGAACATAGACCGAAGGCCTATCGATTCGGAAGGCAAATCCGACAATCGTCCACGTCGGTTGTCAGCGCGGGTTCGCACTGGCCTGGCGCCGGCCGCCCGGTCGGCTTCGGCCAAGGACCGGAACGGCCCGGCCTTTACTTCGACTGCGGGATGGGCGGCAGCTTGTCGCCGAGACCGCCCGCCGGCGGGGCCGTTGGCTTCGGCGGGAGCGGCTCGCCCTTGGGCACGGCCGGCTCTGTCTTGGCCGGTACCCCCGGCGGTTCACGGCCGAACACGGATTCAGGCCTCGCGGCGCGCTGGGCGCTCAGCGTCAGAAGGATGCTGGTGGCGAAGAAGGCCGCTGCCAGCACCGCGGTGGTCCGCGTCAGCAGGTTGGCGGTGCCGCGCCCGGTCAGAAACCCGCCACCGCCGCCGATGCCGAGCGCACCGCCTTCCGAGCGTTGCAGAAGCACAACCCCGACCAGAGCGGCGGCAATCATGAGATGGATGACGAGCAGAACGGTGGCGAGCACGGAATGTGACCGGTGTTCCTGGGATCGGTTAGCTGCACGTGCTTCTACAGGAACTGGATCGCCCCTGCCAGTGGTGCAGCCGCTTCCAACGGCCGCGGATCACTGTTGGCCCGCCGCAGGCACGCTCCAGGGCGGTTCCTCAATCTTGGGCGGGGGAACATAAGCGTCGTTCACCTTGGCGCGGGAGGGCGAGGCCGCCGCCTTCGGCGTCTTGGGTTTGGGAACCGGGATGGGCACCTCCACTGACGCCGCAGGGGCAGCAGCCGACTTAGGCGCCTCTTTGGCATTGGTCGCGGCCTTGGCCGCTTTCGGCTCTAGGCAACGGAACGCGAGTTGTGCGTCGACCTCGAGCAGCCTTCGGATAGCAGCAAGCTTGTCAGGAGAGAGATTCCCGACCGCCCAGGCTGGACCCTTGGCCATGTTCTGCCGAGCGCCAGCCCTGATCAGCTCGGCCTGCTCCTGCTCCAGTCGGTCGCAGGCCTCCGGGTCGAGCGGCACGGCCGCCGCGCGTGCCACCCAGCTCACCATCACCACCAGCGCGAGCACCGGCCCGGCCCGTCTGTGCCACATCTGAGAGCCAATCAACCGCTTTGCGTCCTCTCGGTCCTGACCACGCTCAGCTCGCCACACCTTCATCGCACACATCTGATGATGGCCAAGAAGTCGTCGGCTTTGAGGCTCGCGCCGCCGACCAAGGCTCCGTTCACGTTGGCAACAGAGAGAAGCTCGGCAGCGTTGGAGGGTTTTACCGAGCCGCCATAGAGGATGCGCAGGCGCGCCCCCTGCGGCCCCAGCCGCTGGGTGAGCTCAGCACGGATGGCGGCGTGAACCTCGGCGACGTCGGCGACCGTCGGGGTGAGACCGGTGCCGATGGCCCAGACCGGTTCATAGGCGATCACGGTGTCGGCGGCGGTAACCTTCTCCGGCACGGAGGCGGCAAGCTGGCGGGTTACAACCTCCAGCGTCAATCCGGCGCGGCGTTGGCCGGCGGTTTCGCCGACGCAGACGATGGCGGCCAGACCGGCGCGATGGGCAGCCTGGGCCTTGGCCCTCACATCGCGGTCAAGCTCGCCGTGCCCGGCGCGCCGCTCCGAGTGGCCGACAATGACGGCGACAGCACCGGCATCGGCCAGCATCTCGGCCGAAAGGTCGCCCGTGTAGGCGCCGGAGGCCGAGTTATGACAATCTTGGGCACCGATCTTGAGCGGTGAGTTGCGCGTGGCGGCGGCGAATTCCGCCAAAAGGGTCGCCGGAGGACAGAGCATCGCTTCGGCCGGCCCGTCGGCCGGCAACGCGTCGCGCACCTTTAATGCCTCGGCAAGGCTGGCGCGCAAACCGTGCATCTTCCAGTTCCCGGCGATCAGCGGCCGGATCTTTGCTCGCTCGTTCATTGGCCTGGCTCTCAGCCCGGTTGGGGGTGTCCTCGGCCTATTCCACCCCGGCGCGTCTTGCAATCGCCGAGCGGCTGGGGTTCATATCACGCCAGCGTAATATGTGCTCACCAACAGCCCGTAGCTCCCGTTTCGGCCGCATAAGGCACTGCCAAAGGGCAGCGTCGGCGTGCAGCAAGGACTGAAGACGACCCATGCTCGATGCACTGCGGCGCGGCGCCGTCAACATCTTCGCCAAGATCCTGCTGGGCCTGCTGATTGTCAGTTTCGCCATCTGGGGCATCGCCGACGTCTTCCGTGGGTTCGGCATGGGTTCGCTTGCGAGAGTGGGCTCGACAGAGATCCCGGTCAGCGAGTTCCAGCGCTCCTACGCCATCACGCTTGACAATTATGCCCGCCAAATGGGCAGGCGGCCCACGCCGGAGGAGGCGCGGCAGATGGGCATCGACCGCCTCGTGCTCGCCGAGCTGATCGGTGCGGCCGCAATCGATGCGCACGCCAGGGAGCTGGGCCTTGCGCTTTCCGACCGGGCGATCGTCACCGCCATCGAAAACGATCCCGCCTTCCGCGGCATGGATGGCAGATTCAGCAAGGAGGTCCTCGACAACGTGCTGCGCCGGAGCGGGTTGTCGGAGCGCGGTTTCATTGCGCTCAAGCGCCAAGATCAGATCCGCGACCAGCTCACCGGAGCGATGGTCGGGGCCGTCCCCGTGCCTGACACGCTGGTCAACCTTTTGCACCAGTACCGCGAAGAAACCCGCAAGGTGGAGCACTTCACCATCGATACTGCCAAGGTCCAAGCGCCTGGCGAGCCGACCGAAGCGCAGCTCAAGGAGACCTACGAGCGCCAGCAGCAGAGGTTCAGGACGCCCGAGCGTCGCCAGCTCGCGGTGCTTGCGCTCACCATGGAGACCGTCAAGAAGCGCGTCACGGTGACCGAGGAGGCCGTGAAGGCTGCCTACGAAGCCGACCGCGAGCGCTACAACATCCCGGAAAAGCGGCGGATTCAGCAGATTTCGTTCAAGGATGCGAGCGCGGCAGAGACGGCCGCCAAGGCTGTGGCTGAAGGCAAGAGCTTTCTTGACGTCGCCAAGGAGGCGGGCGCTTCCGCGAGCGACATCGAGCTCGGCCTCTTGACCAAGGACCAAATGCTTGACCCGGCCATCGCCCAAGCGGCGTTTGCGCTGCCCAAGGACCAAGTGTCTTCCCCCGTCAAAGGACGCTTCTCGACCGTGCTTCTACGGGTGACCGAGATCGTGCCCGGAAAGAAGCGAACCTTCGAGGAGGTCAAGGAGGAGATCAGGGACATGCTCGCCAGCGAGCATGCGCGTGAGGAGATCCGCAAGCTTTACGATCAGGTCGAAGATCAGCGCGCCGGCGGCAAGCCGCTTAAAGAGATCGCAGCCGAGCTCGGTATCGAGTTCGTGTCGGTTGCCGCCATCGACCGATCGGGCATGTCGCCGGAAGGCAAGCCCGTGCTGCTGCCGGGGGACACGCAGAACCTCCTGCAAGCCGCGTTCGAGGGCGAGGTGGGAGCGGAAATCGAGCCCGTCGAACTCGCCGACGGCGGCATCGCCTGGGTCGATGTCATCGCGGTGACTCCCGAACGACTGAAGCCGTTCGAGGAGGTGAAGGCGGAGGTCAAGGAGGTCTGGCGCGAGACGGAGTTCGCCAAGGGCGTCGCACAGCTCGCCGACAAGTTCGTCACCCGCGCCAACAGCGGCGAGCCCATGATCAAGCTCGCCCAGGAGGCGGGCGGGACGTTCGACATCTCGCTGCCGTTCAACCGCTCGGGCGCCCGTTCGGGGCTGCCGACCGCGGCCGTCAACCGCGCTTTCGCGCTCGCCCCCAACGCGGCGGCCCATGCCGAGACGTTGGACAGGAAGTCGCGCATCGTGCTCAAGGTGACGGAGATCAACACGCCACCCCCGCCCACCGAGGAACAGGCCAAAGCACTCAGGGTCGACATTGCTCGCCAGATGCAGACGGACGTCATGGCTGAATACCTCGCGGCAGTGCAGGCGCGGTTCGGCGTGTCGGTCAACGAGGCCGTCTACCGCAACGCGGTCGGCCAGGAACAGCCGTGAGCGGCGCAATCCGGGAAGACATGACGTGAGCACGTACGGGCGCAGGGCCGCCAGCCTCGAGGTCGAGCCGGTCTATGGCGCCTTCGCGCGCCGATACGCGCAGGGCGCAGCACAAGTGGTGTGGACGCGTCTCGTCGCCGATCTCGAAACTCCGGTGTCGGCCTACCTCAAGATCGCCGAAGCGCGCCCGATGAGTTTTCTGCTGGAGTCGGTCGAGGGTGGGGCCACGCGCGGGCGCTACTCCATGATCGGGCTTGACCCCGACGTCGTGTGGCGTGCCTTTGTGCCGCGCGCGGAGATCAATCGACAGCCCGGGCGGCGGCCCGACGCTTTCCGATCTGAAAAGCGGGCGCCGCTTGAGGCGCTGCGTGCGCTGCTTGCCGAATCCGCCATCGAGCTGCCCGAAGAGCTGCCGCCCATGGCCGCCGGCCTGTTTGGGTACATGGGTTACGACATGGTACGGCTGATCGAAGATCTGCCACACCCGCGCCCCGACGCGCTCGGTGTCCCCGATGCCGTGCTGATGAGACCGACGCTTATTGTCGTGTTCGACAACGTCAAGGACGAAATGACCGTGGTGACGCCGGTGCGTCCCGGCCGGCAGAGCGCAGAGAAGGCCTATGCAGCCGCACGCAAGCGCCTCGAGAGGGTGGTTCGCGCCCTCGACGCTCCGGTCGCGCATGCCACCAAGTCGTCGGCGCGCAAACTGCCGGCGCCGGAGCCCGTATCGAACACCACGCCCGCGGAGTACATGGCGATGGTGGAGCGCGCCAAGGACTACATTCGCGCCGGCGACGCCTTCCAGATCGTGCTCTCACAGCGCTTCTCGGCTCCGTTCACACTGCCGCCATTCGCGCTTTACCGGGCGCTCCGGCGCACCAATCCTTCACCGTTTCTCTTTCATCTTTCCCTCGGCGCTTTCGCCCTCGTCGGCTCATCGCCCGAGATCCTGGTACGCGTGCGCAAGGGCGAGGTGACGATCCGCCCACTCGCCGGCACCAGACCGCGCGGCGCGACACCGCGGGAGGACGAGGCGCTGGCCCAGAGCCTGCTCGCCGACCCCAAGGAGCGGGCCGAGCACCTCATGCTGCTCGACCTCGGGCGCAACGACGTCGGCCGCGTAGCCGAGATCGGCTCGGTGGAGGTGACCGAGCAGTTCGTCATCGAGCGCTACAGCCACGTCATGCACATCGTTTCCAACGTTGTGGGGCGGCTCCGTCCCGACCGCGACGCGATCGATGCGCTGATGGCGGGCTTTCCGGCCGGAACCGTGTCCGGAGCACCCAAGGTAAGAGCCATGCAGATCATCGACGAACTGGAGAAGCACAAGCGCGGTCCCTACGCAGGGTGCGTCGGGTACTTCTCGGCGGACGGTCAGATGGACACCTGTATCGTGCTGCGGACGGCGCTGGTGAAGGACGGCGTCATGCACATCCAGGCGGGCGCCGGCCTCGTCTACGATTCGGTCCCCGCCACCGAACAGGAGGAATGCATCAACAAGGCCCGGGCGCTGGTGCGCTCGGCAGAGGAGGCGGTCCGGTTCGCTACGGGCGGCAAAGGCTCGCCCGGCGCCCGCGCTTCACGTACATAGCTGACCGCGACCTCTTCGGGCGCTGCCCAAAACGCCGGCAGCGCTGCCGCCCGCTTAGTCAACCGTATCGCGTGTCGGCGCGTGACCACTCGACACTGCTCGACTTTTTTCTGGCACGACCCTTGCCTGGCAGTTTCCGCTTGCGATCGGTCGCAACTTGGGGAGTGGCACATGTTCGGATGGCTCAAGCGGCGCAGCGCGCCGACCCCTTCTCAAAAAGATACGCAATCGGCGTCGGTACCGGCCGCAACCGCCGGTGAAGCAACCCTTCGCCGCGCGGCGGTGGCCGCGCAGCCCGTGGCGCCCGAACCGGCGGCCGCCCATGCGGCGGTCACGCCAAGTTGTGCTCGCAGGCGTGACGTGTCCTGGCCGTCGGCGCGCTTGAGGCGCTCGCTGCCACCCAAGGACCACAAAGAGCCGGCACCGGCGGCCGGCATGATCGCCGTCGAGATCGCGCCGCCACGGGTGCGGCGGGCCGTGGTCACGCGTGTTCTTGCCGGCGGCCGCCGGGTCATG
>DATLZB010000181.1:0-12703 GCA_035574175.1 Hyphomicrobiaceae bacterium | reverse complement strand
GTCCAACAGCTCAGGAATCACATCAATGCGTTCGTCGATAGCTACAACGCCCGCGCCAAGCCCTTCGTCTGGACCAAGGCTGTCGTCCATCAAAAACGCCTCAAACCACGTTTCTCGGATTTATGATTCAGGGTACTAGGGAGGTCCCCATGGCATTCCGATGGCCCCTCGTCGCGGTTGTTGTTGTGGGCGTACTCGCCGGCGCGAGCGACCTCACCGAAGCGGCCGGCAGACGCTCGGCGAAGTCGGCCGACGGATATGAGTGGGTAACCGCGACCAGCGCTTATTATGGGGCCGCGAGGTCGATTTCCGCCCCCACCCGGCCGAGCAAGTGGGGCCGCGAGGTGAGACTGCCCGGCGGCAGCTGGATCGACTGCGCCGGCGACTGCCGCGACAAGTTGCGCGAGTCGACCATCGATTTCTGGGAAGAGCAGAACAATCGCGGCAGCGAGCCGCGCGAACCGTAGCTCGCGCACCCAAGGCCACCAAGCGACCGCGCTAGGCCTTCCTGTCGGGCAGGGCCAGGCGGATGTGGAGCTCGCGCAATTGCTTGGGGCTCACCTCGCTCGGCGCGCCCATCAGCAGGTCTTGCGCCTGCTGGTTCATGGGGAACATGATGACGTCGCGCAGATTGCTGGCGCCGGCCAGCAGCATGACAATGCGGTCGATGCCGGGCGCAATGCCGCCGTGCGGCGGCGCACCGTACTGCAGCGCCTTCAGCATGCCACCGAACTTGGCTTCCAGCACCTCCGGTCCGTAGCCGGCGATGGCGAAGGCCTTGCGCATGACCTCAGGCAGGTGGTTGCGGATGGCGCCGGACGACAGCTCCACCCCGTTGCAGACGATGTCGTACTGGAAAGCCTTGATCTTCAGCAGGTCCTCGTTGGACTTCGCGGCTTCGAGAGCCGCGAGCCCACCCTGGGGCATGGAGAACGGATTGTGCGAGAAGTCGATCCTCTTCTCCTCCTCGTTCCACTCGAACATCGGGAAATCGACGATCCAGCAGAACTCGAAGCGGTTCTCGTCGATGAGCTTCAGCTCGCGCCCGATCATGGTGCGGGCTTCGCCGGCGAACTTGTAGAACTTCGCCGGATTGCCGGCGGCGAAGAACACCGCGTCCCCGACCTTCAGCCCGAGCTGTTGACGGATCGATTCCGCGCGTTGTTCGCCGATATTCTTGGCTATCGGCCCGGTTGCTTCGAAATAGGTCTCCGGAGTCTCGCGCGCGTGCTGATCTCGGCTGGCCTCGTCTAAAGGGGGCCAATTGTGATTAAAGGTCTTTTGGATCAAATCTTGATCTAGTCCCAAGCGTGGCGAGTTACCACCCACCTGCTCAGCTTCTGTCTTGTTACGAGTATGGATGTGCTGGATCCGTGCGAGCTTGTTGATGGGATGGTTGGGCTCAAACCGCTGTTCCGCTGTTAGGGTTGCTTCGCGCCAGAAGATGTAGCCGAGGCCCGGCTGGCCCTCCTTCTGCGCCCAGCTGTTCATGCGATCGCAGAACGCACGCGAGCCGCCGCCGGGGGCAGGGATGGCCCACACGCGCGCCTTGGGGTCCTTCTCGATCATGCTGGCGAATACCTTGAAGCCCGAGCCGCGGAAGTGCTCGGTCACGTCCTGCATGACGATCGGGTTCCTGAGGTCGGGCTTGTCGCTCCCGTACTTCTGGATCGCCTCGTCGTAAGGAATGCGTGGGAAGACCTTGGTCACCGGCTTGCCCTGGCCGAACTCCTCGAAGAGGCCGCGCATGACGGGCTCCACCGCCGCGAACACGTCCTCCTGCTCCACGAAGCTCATCTCCAGATCGAGCTGGTAGAACTCGCCCGGCGAGCGGTCGGCGCGGGCGTCCTCGTCGCGGAAGCAGGGCGCGATCTGGAAGTAGCGGTCGAAGCCCGCGATCATGATGAGCTGCTTGAACTGCTGCGGTGCCTGCGGCAGGGCGTAGAACTTGCCGGGATGCAGGCGCGAGGGCACGAGGAAGTCGCGCGCGCCCTCGGGGCTGGAAGCGGTGAGGATCGGCGTCTGGAACTCGAAGAAGCCGGCTTCCCGCATGCGCCGGCGGATCGAAGCGATGATCTCGGTGCGCAGAATGATGTTGCGGTGCAGGGTTTCGCGCCTCAAGTCGAGGAAGCGGTACTGGAGGCGCAAATCCTCCGGATAGTCCGGCTCGCCGAACACCGGCACCGGCAGCTCCTTGGCCGCCGACAGCACCTCGATCTCGCTCACCACCACCTCGATCTCGCCGGTGGCAAGGTCCGGGTTGACCGTGGGCTTGCCGTCGATCACGGGCCGCTCGCGCACCCTGCCGTCGACGCGGATCACCCACTCGGAGCGCACGGTCTCGGCCGTCTTGAACGCCGGGCTCTCCGGGTCGGCGACGACCTGGGTGATGCCGTAATGGTCCCTGAGGTCGATGAACAGCAGCCCGCCGTGATCGCGCACCCGATGCACCCAGCCGGACAGACGGACGCCGCGGCCGACGTCGCCCCTACGCAGCGCGCCGCAGGTGTGCGAGCGGTAGCGATGGCTCAAGCCGGGGCCGGCAGAGGCGCCCTGCGGTGACGCTGTCGCGTTGTTCTGATCGGCCATGGTCGGTCATGCCTGCGAATGCTGCGTTTTCAACGGCGGAGCCGGAAAAGCGCACGGGTGTTCCGGCCTGTCAAGGTCGGCCTGGCGTCGAGCGGAAAGGCGGGCGCGGATACCCCGCTTTCAGGCCGCTTCCTCGCGCAGCGCGCTGCCGGAAGCCGGCAAGGCCTCGCTGGCCGGACGCGGAACGTCGAAATAGAAGCCTTGCGCCTCGTCGCAGCCGAGCTCCGCCAGCAGCTCGAGTTGTCGGGCCGTTTCGACGCCCTCGGCCGTGGTGGTCATGTTGAGGCTCTTGGCGAGCGCCGTGATCGCCCGCACGATCGCCGCGCAGCCCGGTTGCTCGCCGAGGCCGGCGACGAACGAGCGGTCGATCTTGATGCGGTCGACCGGGTAGCTCAGCAGGTAGCTCAGCGAGGAATAGCCGGTGCCGAAGTCGTCCATGGCAATGCGCACGCCCAAGGCACGGATCTGCTGGAGCTGCATCTGCGTAAACTGGTCGTTTTGCAGGAGCGTCGACTCGGTGATCTCAAGTTCGAGCCGCTCGGGTGCGAGTCCCGATTGGTCGAGGGCCTCTTGCACGGCCTTGACCAGGTCCTGGCGCTTGATCTGAACCGGCGATAGGTTGACCGATACCCTGTTGTCGCCCGGCCGGCGGCTCATATCGAAGCAGGCCTGCTTGAGCACCCAGGCTCCGATCGGAACGATCAGGCCGCACTCCTCGGCTATTGGAATGAACTCCTGCGGAGGGACAAGCCCGCGCTCGGGGTGGTGCCACCTGAGCAGCGCCTCGTAGCCCAATACCTCCTTGGTGAGCACCGAGTTGATGGGCTGGTAATACACCTCGAACCGCCCATCCACGATGGCGCTGCGCATCTCAACCTCGAGCGTGCGGCGGGCCTGCAGGGCAGCGTTCATCTCGTCCTTGAAGAAGCGATAGGTGCCGCGCCCTTCCGCCTTGGCCGAGCAGAGCGCGAGGTCGGCCGCCTTCATCAGCTCGTGGGGCACACTGGCATCGGCAGGCGCCAGCGCCACGCCGATGCTGGCCGAGATCTGCACCTGCTGGCCGTCGATCGCATAGGGTTCACCCAGCTCCTTGCACAGGTACTCGGCGACGGCACTGGCCTCCGCCGCCGTCGGCGCCTCCATCTGGATCACCGCGAACTCGTCGCCGCCGATGCGGGCGATCACGTCATTCCGGCGCAGGGCTCTGCCGAGCCTCTGGGCAACGGCCCGCAGCAGCTTGTCGCCGACCGAATGGCTGAAGCTCTCGTTGATGCTGCTGAAGCGGTCGAGATTGATGACGTGGAGTGCGAACGCCTGACCCTCGGCGAGCGAGGCCACCGCCGCATCGAGCTCCTCGCGGAAAAGCACCCGGTTGGCGAGATCGGTGAGCGGGTCATGGCGGGCGAAATGTGCGATCTGCGCCTCCGTGCGCCGCCGTGCCGTGATATCGGTGAAGGTGCGCACGAACCCTCCGTCGGGTAGCGGGTTGCTGCGCACCTCGAGCACGGTGCCGTTGGGGCGCGTGCGCTCGTAGGTGGAGGGCGCCTCGCCGGCGGCGCACGGCTTCATCTCGGCAAGCGCTCCCGGTTCGACGGTGCCAAGCTCGTTGCAGAACTCTCCGGCCACGGCCAGGCGGCCGACGAGCTTGCTGTAGTTCCAGTCGGTGCAGTCGGTGTCTTCCGGCAGGCCGAGCAGGCGCACGCATTGACGGTTCATGACGGCGACCTTCTCGTCCTGATCGACCATCAGGATGCCCTGGCTCATGTGCTCGAGCGTCAGTTGCAGCTCGCGCGACTTGCGGCGGGCACGCTCCTCGCTTTCCCACAGCGCGTACTTGTGCCTGAGCGCGAGGCCCATCGCGACGAGGATGATGATGGTGAGCAGCGTCGCCGTGCCGAGGTAGAACGGTCGGTTGCGCGCCCATGAACTGGTGGGCTGCCACTCGTCGGCGGAAACCGTGACGATCAGCGGATATCCGCGCACGCTGCGGTAGGAGACGATGCGCGAGACGCCGCCGGGCTCCTGCTTGTGGGTGAAGGTCCCGTGCGGTCTCGACCTCGCGTGCGAGAACAGCTCGTTGTCGATCATGTCCTTGCCGAGGTCAGCCGCATGCGTTCCACCGCCGGCACGGACGATGCCGTCGGTCCCGATCAGCGCGATGCCGCCGCCGCTGCCGAGCTGGATGGATTCGTAGAATTGTGAGAAGTGTGAGGGATCGAGCGAAGCCACGATGACGCCGGCGAAACGGCCGTCGGCGTGACTGAACCGGCGGGTTAACTGTACGGACCACTTGTTGGAGGCTCGGCCGAGCACCGGCTTGCTGATGAACAATTCGTCCGTCGTCCGCTTCGCGTGCACCCGGAAATGCTCGCGGTCGCTGAGATCGATCGGCCGCACCGGGCCGGACACCACGTTGGAGGCAATCAGGATGCCCTTTTCGTCGATGACGGCGAGCTGCAGCGTGAGATCGCTGTCGAGGTACGTCTCTCTGACCAGGGCCGACCAGTCACCGCCGTTGGCGCCCTGGGCATGAAGCTGGCGCAGAAAGCGCAGCACCTTGTCGGTCTCGCTGATCGACCTGATGACGTTCTCCTCGAACACGCGCGCGAGATTGGCGGTGTTCTGGGCAACCGAGCCTAGGCTCGCCTGTCGTTCGGTCTCGATCTGCTGGACGGCAGCGATCCAGATGACGGCGATCAGAGCGAGGCCGAAATGCACCACGGGCTGCTTGAACACCCGCAAACAGCCCTCGACGCGGCCTTGGCTGCCACTCATGCCCATCTCCGCTGCACAAAAGTCATGCAGAGTGTATAGGTGGCCTCAACCTAAAAGACCGTTACAATTCAAAGCATCATTTTGCATCTTTTTGGTCTTAACGACAGACCAACGCAAAGATCCTGCTGGAAAAATCGGTGCCGTTGTGCTCGAAACATTTAACGAATGCTTATGTCGACCAGCCTCGCGGCGAGTTCGAGCGGCACCACGAGGGAAAGCCCGGTGACCGCCAGCACCAGCAGCACGCAGGTCCTGAACATCGCTGCAGGCAGGAACCGGCGCAGCAGGTTGCCAACGCTCACTCCGGCGATCGCCGGCAACACGCCGAGAAGCGAAAGGGCTGCAAGCCCCGGCTTCATGACGCCGGCCAGCGCCAGACCCAAGGCCATGACCAGGGACGCCAATGCAACCGACAGGTTGACGGCCTGTACGAAGCGGTCGGCGTCGAGGCGCAGCGACAGCATGTAAGGCAAGAGCGGCATGATCTGCGAGCCGGTGAGGCCGGTAAACACGCCGTTGATCAGTCCGACAGGCAACTGCAGCGCGAACTCGAGGCGCGGGCTGAGGCTGAGCTGCGGCTGGCCGAGGGCGAACAGGGCGTACAGGATGGTAAGCACGCCGAGCATGCGCGTCGCCGACGCCTGATCGACGTAGACCAGCATGCCAATGCCGCAGGCAATGCCCGGCACCAGCGCCATGTAGAGGACGCGAAAGCGCTGTACGGTTTCGCGGAAATGGCCGGCGCTCCAGATCAGGGCGAGGTTGCTCGCCAATGCCGGTGCCAGCACCAGCACGATGGCCGTCTTGAGGTCGATGGCCGCAACCAAAAAAGGCAGCGCGCAGGAAGAATAGCCAAGCCCCGTGGTCCCTTTGAGCAGACCGGCCGCGAACAGGCCGAGACCGATCGGCAGAAGCAGTGACCAGTCCATACGGGGTACTCTTCAACTGGCTTGCCGGCGGGGAGCGCGCCTCGCCGAAGGGGGGAGTAAATAATACGTTAACAACTCTAGATTGTAAACCGGATTTGGCAAACCGTGCCGCGGCCGAATGGCCGCGCATGCGATCGGCTGACGGCATGTCATTGCCAAGGACTGCCGGCTGGCACGGCGCTTGCTCGTCTCTTGGGCATCCTGTTTCGCCCCGGCACGAGGAGCGACGTCATGATCACCGGCTACGAGGAGTGCCCGGACCGGGACCCCCGCCCCTCGTTGTGGCGCGTACTGTTGGAGGTGTCGCTTATCGTTGGTTTGGCAAGGATGGCGCTGCTGTGGGGCGCAGGCTAAGAGCACCTATTCGAGCTTCACATAGCTGGCGGCATCGAACACGCCGGTGAAGGCGACGAAATCAAGATCGAGGGGAAGAGTGCGCGGGCTGACGTCGAGCACCTCGCGCACACCGAGCAGCCGCTCCCCTGGTTGCGCGTTCCATCTTGGGATGTCGGGGGCGAAATCGAACAGCCCGGCCGGCAGGCTGTGGCCCTTGAGCGCATAAAGCCAGAACGGCTGCCACACGAGGTTTACGAACCCGGCGCGCTTCAGCAGCTCGTCAATCATCTCTATTCCGGATTGCTTCGGTGATCCGAGGCAGGTGAAAAGGAACAGCTTTGCGGGAGAGCCGGCCATCAGCCTGTTGGCGAGATGGGCGGTGAAGGCTGCCGCCCCGTAGTTCATCTCGCCGAGGTTGTTGTTGCAGAAGAAGATGTCAACGCCAGGTGCCGGGCCGCGTCTGAGCTTGAGATATTCCCACCATGGGATGGTGTGCACCGGCTCATCGAAATGCCGCTCGGGGCGGCCGTCGACCAGCCAGTCTCGGACCCCGCTGCCGAGGCAGCACTTGAGCAGCATCGACTGAAAGAGATAAAGACCTTGTGCATTGTCGGTGACCAGCACCCGGTTACCCGCCAGAGCCAGCAGCGCCGATTGGTATCCCGATCCCGCGCCGACATCGAAGACGGTGATCCGGTCAAGAGCGAGGCGGCGCCTGATCTCCATCATGATCCGGAACGGCCCGATCTGGGCCAGATGACTGAGCAGCGGCCGCACCTCCCGCCCGAGCGAACGCGTCAGCTCCGCCGTCGCCGCAGACACCCTGCCGAGCAAGTTCGCTTCGGCCGCGGTGAACAGCAGGCTGGCGCACTGCGTGGGCAGGTAGGCGTTCTCGGCGAAATAATCAGCAGCACCGGGATGATTGCACCAGTCCGCGTAACGCACGAGGTCGGCGGCGCGGCGCACCGAGTGCGGCCACCCTATCTGATCGAAGGTGCACGGCGCAAAGGCCTGAACCTCCGGCACCGCGAGCGCGGAGCGCATGGCGGCATCGGTCTCTTGGTAGCGGGCGAGGATCTCGTCTGGCGTCGGCATGAGCGGCAACCGAAAGTCTCGCCGGTGCCACGGCACCACCAGCCGACAGTGAACGGCTCCGCGCGGTCCGGCAACCGGACGATCGGCTGAAGCGCGCGCATGTGTGGAAAAAGCGGGCAGTCAGATGACGTGCGCTCGACAGCGAGCCCGATGCGGCTGGGGAGGGGCTTGGAAGAAGCGGCCGTCAGGGCAGCGGCAGCGCCTCGTGCTCCTTCAGCGTCTTGCCGGTCTCCGCGTCCTGTTCGACGAGCTTGACCCGGTATCCCCACAGATGGGCGACGTGCTGTAGGGTGCGGTCGCACATGTCCTTCTCCAGCAGTACGCCGTTGCGCGCGCGGTGAGACAGAGTCAGCCTTCTGCCACCCGACAGATCGGCGCTGACGACCTGGATGTCGGGATCGCGCGCCGCCGAGTCGTATTGGCTGGCGAGCACCTTGCGCACCCTTTTGTAGCCAGCCTCGTCGTGGATCGCCTTGACCTCGACGAACGGGGAATCGGAGCTGTCGTGGATCTGGAACAGGCGGAAGTCGCGGATCACCTTGGGGCTCAGGTACTGCATGATGAAGCTGTCGTCGCGGAAGTTGGCCCAGGCCTCCTTAAGCGTTCCCAAGGGGTCGCCGTTGCCCGCGAACTCCGGAAACCAGTCCCGGTCCTCCGGGCTGGGGTTCTCACAGATCCGCTTGATGTCCTGCATCATGGCAAAGCCGAGGGCATACGGATTGATGCCCGAGAAGTGGCGATCCTCGAAGCGCGGCTGGTAGATCACCGAGCTGTGGCTGTGCATGAACTCGAGCATCGAGCCTTCGGTGAGCAGGCCCCGGTCGTAGAGCCGGTTGATGATCTCGTAGTGGACGAAGGTGGCGCAGCCCTCGTTCATCACCTTGGTCTGCCGCTGGGGATAGAAGTATTGGGCCAACATGCGCACGATGCGCAGGATCTCGCGCTGCCAGTCCTCGAGTTTGGGAGCGTGCTTCTCGAGGAAGTAGAGCAGGTTCTCCTGCGGCAGGCCGAGCGTCTCGCTCTCCTTGGCGGCTTCCTTCTGGCCGGGATCCGGCGGCGCCTTGGCCAGCGCCGAGCGCGGTACGGTGCGCCATAGCTCGTTGTAGGTTGCCTCCTCATACTCGCGCCGCTTGATCTCGCGCTCTTCGCGCGCCGCCCGCGACCGCCTGAGCACCGGGTGGCGGCTGACCCCTTGACCCATCAGGGCGTGCGCCGAATCGAGCACCGCCTCGACCGTTTCGGCCCCGTATTTCTGCTCGCACTCGGCGATGTACTCCTTGGCGAAGGACAGATAGTCGAGGATCGAGGTGGCATCGGTCCATTGCCGGAACATGTAGTTATTCTTGAAGAAATGGTTATGACCCATGGCGGCATGGGCCATGACCAGGACCTGCATCGTCATGGTGTTCTCTTCCATGATGTAGACTATGCAGGGATCAGAGTTGATCACGAGCTCGTAGGCGAGCGCCCGATGGCCTTTGCGATAGAGCGCCTCCTCGCGGGCGAAATGCTTGCCGAACGACCAGTGCCGGTACATGTTCGGCATGCCGATCGAGGCGTAGGCATCGAGCATCTGCTCCGCAGTGATCACCTCGATCTGATTGGGATAGATGTCGAGCCCCATCTCCTCGACGCCGATCTTCTCGATGGCGTCGTAGCACTTTTTGATCAGTTCGAAGTTCCATTCGGCGCCGTCGAACAGCGGCCCGCTGCCGGACGCAGCCGTCATCAACCAGCCTCCCTAGCGCTGCCTTCTGCCGAGGCGAACAGCTCGCGGAACACGGGATAGATCTCACCGGGCGATGTAACGCGCTTCATGGCGAAATGCGCGTGCTGCCGAGCCACCTCCTGATAGCCGGACCACACCACGCTCGTCATCGAAGCCGATGAGTCGTCGGGCGCCACCTCGATGTAAGCGAAGTATTGGCAGAGAGGCAGCACCTCACCGTTGAGCAACGACAGGCAATCATCCATGTCGTCGTCGAAGTTGTGCCCATCGGAAGCTTGCGCGGCGTAGATATTCCAGTCGTCAATCGGGTAGCGCTCGCCGACGATGCGCAGCATCTCCTCGAGCGCCGTTGAGATCACCGTGCCGCCGGTCTCCGTGTCGCGGAAGAAGGTCTCCTCGTCCACCTCCTGGGCTTGCGTCGTATGCCGGATGAAGACCACATCGACCTCGCTGTAGTGCCGCGACAGGAAGAGGTGCAGCAGCATGAAAAAGCGCTTGGCAAGGTCCTTGAGCTGCTCGGTCATCGAAGCCGAGACGTCCATCAGGCAAAACATCACTGCTTGCGTCTTGGGTCTCGGCTTGCGCTCGTAGCGGTTGTACTTGAGGTCGAGCGGGTCGAGGTAGGACACGGCCTTGCGCAGGCGACCGAGACGCGCAAGCCGTGCTTTGAGCACCTTTAGGCGTTCCTCGCTCGGCCGCGCTGATGCCTCCTCCTCGGCGATCTCCCGCTCGAGCGCTTCGATCTCGCTGAGCCGCGGCCGCCGCAAGGCGATGCGCCGAGCGAGGCTATTGCGCATGGTTCGCAGCCGGTTGAGCCTGGACGGCGGGCCGTCGCTGGTAAAGCCCGCGCGCATGCGCTCCGGCGCCGAAAGGCTCTTGAGCTTAGCCTTGACGAGATTGGGAAGCTTCAGGTCCTCGAAGAACACATCGAGGAACTCTTCCCGCGTCAGGCTGAAGATGAAGTCGTCCTCGCCCTCTCCGTCGGGGCTTCCCTTGGGCCCGCCGCCGCCGGCACCGCTCTCCGGCTTGCGGATGACGTCGCCGACCGAGAAGTCCTTGTTGCCGGGGAGCACGTAGTCGCGTTTGCCGGTGCCGGGCCCGAGCCCGAAGGAAGGCTCGCGCAGTCCTTTGGAGCGGATGCGCACCTTTTCGCCGCCGTCCACCTCCGACACTTTGCGCTTCTTGAGCGCGTCCCGCACGGATTCGCGGATCTCGGCTCTGGCACGGCGCAAGAACCTCTGGCGGTTGCCGAGGCTCTTGGCCTTCGGATTCAAACGCCGGTCGATGATGTGCATTGCGCCCGCCGATCTCCTTCAGCCCGACTTCTTCACGCGCATGTACCACTCGACGAGGCGTCTCACCTGCCGACGCGTGTACCCGCGGGACACCATACGGGCCACGAACTCCTCGTGCTTCTTTTCGGTCTCGCCGTCCTTCTTTGCACCGAAGCTGATCACCGGCAGCAGGTCCTCGACCTGGCTGAACATCCGCTTCTCGATGACCTCGCGGATCTTCTCGTACGAACTCCAGTCAGGGTTACGCCCGCCGTTCTTGGCCCGCGCCCTCAGCGAGAACTTCACCACTTCGTAGCGGAAGTCCTTGGGGTTGGCGATGCCGGCCGGCTTCTCGATCTTGGACAGCTCCTGATCGAGCAACTGGCGATTCATGAGCTGGCCGGTATCGGGATCCTTGTAGTCCTGATCCTCGATCCAGGCGTCCGCATAGGCCACGTAGCGGTCGAACAGGTTCTGGCCAAAGTCGTGATAGGACTCAAGGTACGCCTTCTGGATTTCGTTGCCGATGAACTCGGCATAGCGCGGAGCGAGCTCCTCCTTGATGAATTCGATGTACCGGTTCTCCATCTCCTCAGACAGCTGCTCGCGGCGGATCGACTGCTCGAGCACGTACATGAGATGGACGGGATCAGCCGCCACCTCCTGGTTGTCGAAGTTGAAGGTTTCCGACAGCACCTTGTAGGCGAACCGCGTCGAGGAGCCGTCCATGCCCTCGTTGATACCGGCTGCATCGCGATACTCCTGGATGGTCTTCGCGTGCGGATCGGTGTCCTTGAGGCTCTCCCCATCGTACACCCGCATCTTCGAGAACAGGCTCGAGTTCTCATGCTCCTTGAGGCGGGTCAGCACCGAGAACTGGGCCAGCATCTCAAGCGTGGCCGGCGCGCACGGGGCACCGGCAACCTCGCTGGCATTAAGCAGCTTTTCGTAGATTTTCTTTTCTTCCGAGACGCGCAGGCAGTACGGCACCTGGATGACGCAGACCCGGTCGATGAAGGCCTCGTTGTTCTTGTTGGCCTTGAAACTCTGCCATTCCGCCTCGTTGGAGTGAGCGATGACGATGCCCTGATATGGCAACGCGCCGACGTTCTCGGTGCCGACGTAGGTGCCGTCCTGCGTTGCCGTCAACAACGGGTGCAGCATCTTGATCGGCGCCTTGAACATCTCGACGAATTCGAGCAGGCCCTGAGTGGTCCGGTTGAGACCGCCCGAATAGGAGTAGGCGTCGGCATCGTTCTGCCCGTGGTACTCGAGCTTGCGGATGTCGACCTTGCCGACAAGCGAGGAGATGTCCTGGTTGTTCTCGTCGCCAGGCTCGGTCTTGGCCACGCAGATCTGGCGCAGCTTGGACGGATAGATCTTGACGACCTTGAACTTCGAGATGTCGCCGCCGAACTCGTCGAGCCGCTTCACTGCCCAGGGCGAGATGTTGCCCGTGAGCTTCCGGCGCGGAATGCCGTACTTGCTTTCGAGCGTCGGACCCATGGTGACAGGATCGAACAACCCGAGCGGACTTTCGAAGATCGGACTGATGTCGTCACCGGCCTTCAGCACGTAGATCGGGCACTTCTCCATCAGCTCCTTAAGGCGCTCGGCCAGCGAGGACTTGCCGCCGCCGACCGGGCCCAAGAGGTAGAGAATCTGCTTCCTCTCTTCGAGGCCCTGCGCCGCATGGCGGAAGAACCCGACGATGCGCTCGATCGTCTCCTCCAGTCCATAGAAGTCGTGAAACGCCGGATAGACCTTGATCGTTCGATTGAGGAAGATGCGTCCGAGCCGCGGGTCCTTGGAAGTATCGATCAGCTGCGGCTCACCGATCGCCGTCATCATGCGCTCGGCCGTACTCGCATACAGCATAGGATCGGTGCGGCAGTTCTCGAGATATTGCCTCAGCGAGAACTCCGTCTGCTTGTTGCGATCGTAGCTCTGGACGTAGAGCTTGAAGATCTCGTCTG
>DATLZB010000180.1:0-10478 GCA_035574175.1 Hyphomicrobiaceae bacterium | reverse complement strand
CCGGCCATGCGCGCGGCATCGCCACCGGAACTGTCGCGCATGGCGAGCCGGCGTTCGGCCGCCTGCATATAGTCGCGCGTGATCGGCAAGGCGTCGATGCGTTTGATGAGTTGGAGCTGGAAGACGATCAGATTTTGGTATCGGAACGCCGCTTCGGCACCGGCGAGATAGAATTCCCACATGCGGCAGAAGGGCTCCCCTTTGATCTCGGCGGCGCGCGCGCGATTGGCCATGAAACGCTGCCGCCAAGCCCTGAGCGTCTCCGCGTAGTGCAGGCGCAAAATTTCGATATCGCTCACGATCAACCCCGCCTTCTCGACGGCGGGGAGCACCTCGGACAGCGCCGGGTAGTAGCCGCCCGGAAAGATGTACTTGGCGATGAAGGGGTTGGTGTAACCCGGGCCGTCGGTGCGACCGATCGAGTGGATGAGCGCTACGCCGTCGTCCGCGAGCAGGTCGCGAACCTTCCGGAAGTAGCGCTTGAAATGGTTGACTCCGACGTGCTCAAACATGCCGACTGAGACGATGCGGTCGAAGCGACCGCGCACGCGGCGGTAATCCTCGAGCTCGAACCGGGCACGCTCGCCGAGCATCTCCCGCTCTGCCCGCGAACGCGCAACGGCGAGCTGCTCAGCGCTCAGTGTGACGCCGGTGACGTCGGCTCCGGCGTGACGAGCGATATACAACCCCAGTCCGCCCCACCCCGAACCGATGTCGAGGACGCGCTGGCCCGGTGCCAGGGCGAGCTTGGCGGCAATGTGGCGCTTCTTGGCGAGCTGGGCAGCATCGAGATCGGCGCCCGGCGTGAAATAGGCGCACGAGTATTGCTTGTCGGCGTCGAGGAAGAGATCGTAGATGCTGGTTTCGATGTCATAGTGGTGACGGGCGTTGCGGCGCGCGCGGAACACCGGATTGAATTGCAGCACGCGGCGGGCACCGAAACGCAAAGCATCCAGGCTGCGCGTCCAATAGGGCAGCGGCCGCTCCGCCAGCCCCTGCATGACGAGGGCAATAAAATCGTAGATCGAGCCCTGCTCCATTACGAAGCGCCCGTCGATGTAGGCCTCGCCGAGGGCAAGGGAGGGATCGAAGGCGATGGCGCGTTCGCTGGCTTGATCGGCGATGCGGACCCTCAGAAGCGTCCCCGAGCGGTCGCCAAACTCCTCCGTGGTGCCATCGCCGCTGACGACGACCAGGTGGCCGGCGCGGACGATGCGGGTGAGAATGGCACGCAAAGGCAAGTACATGGCGCCACTTCAAGGACGTGGGACTACGCCGATCTTCGTGACGTGGCTGCAACAATAGCACAGTGCGGTGCCCACATAAACTCCGGGCACGCCGCACCGTTCGCCCGCGCAGCAAAAGTGCGTCGAGACGGCCGGAGGCGCCAGCGCACCCGGAACGGGTCTCGAGATGGCCGGAGCTAATCGGCCTTTTCGCTCTCGCCGTCGTCGGCCGCGCGCGGTGCGGCCCCTTCCTCGAACACGGATTCTGGGCTGAAGGTCTCAAGCTCGGGGCGTTCCTCCCTAACCACGGTGACGTCCTCGCCGCGGGCCTGGCGCTCGGCCTCATCCTCGGAGCGGGCGACGTTGATGGTGACCTTGACCGTAACCTCGGGGTGCAGCGACACGCCAATCTTGTGCAGACCGAGGGTCTTGATCGGCCGGTCGAGGACGATCTGCCTACGGTCGACATTGAAACCGGCGGCCGAAATGAGTGTTGCGAGATCGCGGCTGCTGACGGACCCGTACAGCTGACCGGTGTCGCCCGCGGTGCGGATGGCCACGAACGTCTGGCCGTCGAGCCGCGCCGCGACGGCCTCGGCCTCCCCCTTGAGCTCGAGGTTGCGCGCCTCGAGCTGAACGCGCCGCTTTTCAAACTCGGCTAGGTTCTCCTTAGTGGCGCGCAGCGCCTTGCCCTGGGGCAGCAGATAGTTGCGCGCATAGCCGTCCTTGACGCGGACGACATCGCCCATCTGGCCGAGACGACCGATGCGCTCGAGCAGGATGACTTGCATGACGCGATGCTCCTTCGGGTTCACTGGTTCGGGAAGGGTCCCGGCGGCGGGCCGGGGGAAGCCGGTTGGCGACGCAGCGGCGAGAACGGCTCGGCAATGCCCGCCAGCGCCAGAAGCAGGTTGCTGAATGGGCTCAGAAACAGAAGCGAGGCGTAGACGGCGGCCAGCACCAGCGGGCGGCTCGCCATGCCGCGCGTGAGCTGATGCACGATGGCAAGCCCGACCAGCATGTAGGCAAAAAGCATTGCGCTGGCGAACCCGGACGCGATCAGTCCTAAGAGGTCGGGCAGGAAGGTCGCGGCGACGGCAATGGCGAAGACGATGGGCAGCCGGCGCGGCAGCTCGATCGAGGAAAGATCGGGCCAGGGACGCTGAAGCTGTTTGGAAATGCGCGTCACCTGCCCGGCCACCCACAGGTTGAACGTGGCTACCCCCATCCACAGCGTGGCAATGGCGCCGGCGAAGGTCGCCACCATGAGATCGACGAACACAGCGAGCTGGTTCCCGTCCAGCCCCTGGCCCTCAGAGCCCGGCACGGCGCCGCCGCTTGCCAAAAAGCGCTCGAAGTTCGAGCGCAGCGCGGTCCGCAGGCTCTCTACGTCGCTGGCCGTGGCAAGCAAGCCGACCGCGGCGAGACAGCCCGCCCACAGCGCAGCCCAGGCGAGCAGATGGCCGATCGGATACCACTCCAACGCGCCGCCCGGCGTGCCGGCGACATCGGGCGCCGGGCGGTTGAGCAGCACGAGGTAGGACATGGCCGCCGTCGGCAGGCCGAGGGCGAGCCCGTAGAACAGCGTTGCCCGGCCGGTGCCAAGCAGAGCGACCAGCAAACAACCGCTGACCGCGGCCAGGGCCGCGGCCATCCATCCCCAGCCGAGGCCGGCAATGGCGACCGGTAGGGGCGACAGGAAGAACAGTACGAGCACGCCGAGCACGGTGCCCGTCGACGCCGACGCGAACAGCACTGCCGAAACGAGGCCGGCGCCGACACCGATCAGAACAAGGGTTGGCATATTCAAGCTGTCCCGCGCCTATGGCGGTTAGAGGCGGGTGGATGCAATCCACTGGCCCCAACCTGGCCCTTCGGGACCGGGAGCGCTGTCCGGACCCCTTCGGCCGACCACAACCTACTTCAGCACGAACGGCAGCAGGCCGAGAAAGCGGGCGCGCTTGATTGCCTTGGCGAGTTCGCGCTGCTTCTTGGCCGACACTGCGGTAATACGGCTCGGTACGATCTTGCCGCGCTCGGAAATGTAGCGGCTCAGGAGGCGCACGTCCTTGTAGTCGATCTTAGGGGCGTTGTCGCCCGAGAACGGACAGGTCTTGCGGCGCCGGTGGAAGGGCCGGCGGGCCGGCATTCTGGTGGTGGCGTCTGCCATCGCTCAGTTCTCCGTATCGGTGTCGGGACGCGGCGATCTGGGTGGGCGTGGCGCACCCCCGGGCTCGCCCTCCTCACGCTCGCCTTCCTCGCGCGCCAGCCGGCCCGGAGCCTGGGCCCTAGCGCGGAAGGTCGATCCTTCCCGTTCAGGACGCGGGGGCCGTTCGGCGCGCGCCCCGGGAGCCCCGCGGTCGGCGCGCGGGGCGCCGCGATCACCGCGAGAGCCACGCTCGCCGCGGAAGCCGCCGCGCTCGCCGTTGCGGTCCCCGCGTCGATCGTCCCGCTCGCCGCGCCGCATTTGGGCCGAGGGCTCGCTCTCGTGCGCATCGACGCGCACGGTCAGAAAGCGGATGACGTCGCTCGACAGGCCCATCCGGCGCTCCATCTCCATGACCGCGGCGGACGGCGCCTCGATGTTCATGAGCGCGTAATGCGCCTTGCGGCTCTTCTTGATCTTGTAGGCGAGCGACTTGAGGCCCCAATACTCGGTCTTGCTGACCTTGCCTCCAGCCTCTTCGATGACCTGGCCGAACTCCTTGATCAGCCCCTCCACCTGCTGGGGGGAGGCGTCCTGACGCACCAGGAAGACATGCTCGTAAAGCGGCATGGTTTGCCTTTCCTTCCAATAATCCGTCCGGCGCAAAGCCCCTTTCGGGCCGCAGTGCCGCCTCAAGGCGACGGAAAGGCCCAAAGGACGACCCAGAAGAGCGGAGACACCGGGAGCAGGCCCTTTGAAGGACCCCAACCGCCACCAGACGGCCTCCCGTCGAGCCTCCGACCGGACGGGCAATCGGCGGACTTATGCCGCCATTCCGCGGCGGGGGCAATAGGCAAACGCGCAGCGTCATTTGGCAACGCGGGTCGCGCGCCAGGCCGTCTCGTTGCCCCCTGCCGACATCGTGCCCTCGATGACGTTGTCGGACACCTGCCCTGAATAGCGCGCTTCACCAGCTCTGAACGTCAAGCGGTCGCCCACCAGCCTGCCATCGCTTACCGGCGTTGACCTTAGCCTGCCGGTCACCATCTGAAAGGTCTGCTCGAGCTGCAACTCGCCTTGGGGGCTCGACCAGGTGCCTGCCACCTTCGCCGGCACGATCCACAACAGGGCGCGGCAGAAGGATGTACAGCCCTCCACCCGCTCGGCCGTCTCGTCGGCGGACCAGTCGCCCATGTCGAAGGAGTTCGACACCACCCGGGTCCCCGGCTTCATCTCGAGCAGCTTGGGGCGCAGCTTCACGTTGAGACTCGGCAGCAGAAAGAGCGTGACCACCGTGGCATCGGAAAAATCGCTTTCGAAAATGTCGGCCTTGACGAAGCTGGCGCGCTCGCTCACGCCCGCCCTGGCGGCGTTGCGTTTGGACAGCTCCACCATGTCGGGATTGTACTCGATGCCGAGCGCCCGCGCTCCGCGCTTGGCGGCGGCAATCACCGTGCGCCCGTCGCCGGAACCCAGGTCAACGAGGTAGTCCTGGGGCGTGAGTTTGGCCATGTCGAGCATCTTTTCGACCAGCGGCTCAGGCGTCGGCACCCAGATGACGTCCTTGCCTTCCTGACCGATCTTGGGCTGGAAATCCTTGGCCTCCTGCGCCAGGGCCGCTCCCCAGCCCGCCAGCACCACCAAACACGACAGGGCAATGCCGCGGACGACGCTTGCCAACAACGTCATGCGCTCCTCCAAATCCACGCCGCTCGAGCGGCCCGTTGCCATGGAACATCGTCCCGCAGGCCGCAGCATTACCGATGGGGCGCGGCATTGTCAGTACAATCCGCGCCCAACGAGCGATGCCGACAGTGGAGTCTGCGCGGGCTTGCTTGACTGCGGGCGAGCGCGCGTCTAATGCCGCCGCTAAAGGCAGCATTGGGCCTGTTCATGTCGATTGCGTTCGTTTTTCCCGGCCAGGGCAGCCAGGACGTCGGGATGGGGGCGGCGCTGGCCAAAGCGTTCCCGGCCGCGCGCGAGGTGTTCGAGGAGGTCGACGCCGCGCTCGGCGAGAAGCTCTCCGACACCATTTGGAACGGCCCCAAGGACAAGCTCACGCTTACCGAGAACGCCCAGCCCGCCCTGATGGCGGTGTCGATGGCGGTGATGCGGGTGCTCGAGCGCGAGCACGGTTTCGACCTCGGCCGGCGGGTCGCCTTCGTGGCTGGGCACTCGCTCGGCGAATACTCGGCGCTGGCGGCGGCGCGGGCGCTCTCGATCAGCGATGCGGCACGACTGTTGCGGCTGAGAGGGCGCGCCATGCAAAAGGCGGTGCCGGTCGGCCAGGGTGCCATGACGGCGCTGCTCGGCGTCGGCATCGAGGCGGCTCGCAAGGTCGCAGCCGAAGCGGCGCAGGGGGAGGTGTGCGAGGTTGCCAACGACAACGAGCCCACCCAGGTCGTGCTGTCGGGACACAAGAGCGCCATCGAACGCGTGGCCGAGATCGGAAAACGGCACGGCGTCAGGCGGGCGCTGCCGCTGCCGGTAAGCGCTCCCTTCCACTGCCGGCTGATGCAGCCGGCGGCCGATGCCATGGCAGAGGCCCTGGCCGGTGTCGACATCCGGTCGCCGTGCGTGCCACTGATCGCCAACGTCTCCGCCAAGCCGCTCCAGGCGCCCGAGGACATCCGCCGCAGCCTCGTCGAACAGGTGACGGGCACGGTGCGCTGGCGGGAATCTGTCACGGAGATGACAGCGCGTGGCGTCACCGCGTTCTACGAGATTGGCGCCGGCAAGGTGCTGGCGGGCCTTGTCAAGCGCATCGCGGCGAACGCGCACGCGCAATCGATCGGTACACCGGAGGATGTCGAGGCGGCGGCACAGCTCCTGCGGGCTGCCGCGCGGTAAGGAGGATGCATGTTCAAACTTCCCGGCAAGAGCGCGCTCGTCACCGGTGCATCGGGCGGCATCGGCGGCGCCATCGCGCGCACCCTACACGCTGCGGGGGCGACCGTCGCCATATCCGGGACCAACACCGACAAGCTCGCAAGACTCGCTGCCGAGCTTAAGGAGCGCGTGCACATCCTGCCCTGCAATCTTGCCGACCGTGCTGCGGTGCAAAAGCTCGCCGCCGACGCGGAAGCCAAGCTCGGGCAGGTCGACATCCTGGTCAACAACGCGGGGGTGACCAGGGACAACATCTTCATGCGGATGAAGGACGAGGAGTGGGATCAGGTGCTCGCCATCGATCTTACCTCCGCGTTCGTGCTAACCCGGGCCACGTTGCGCGGCATGATGCGCAGGCAATGGGGCCGCATCGTCAACATCACCTCGATCTCGGGAATCGTCGGCAACCCGGGCCAGGCCAACTATGCGGCAGCAAAAGCCGGCATGGTGGGCATGACCAAGTCGATCGCGCGCGAGGTGGCAACGCGCGGCATCACCGCCAACTGCATTGCGCCCGGGTTCATCAAGACACCGATGACTGACGCTCTGACGGAGAAACAGGTGGAGCAGATCATGGCAATCGTGCCGGCGGGCAAATTCGGAACCCCGGAGGACATTGCCGCGGCCGCACTTTACCTTGCCAGCGAGGAAGCGAAATATGTGACCGGTCAGACGCTACACGTCAACGGCGGCATGGCCATGGTGTAGCGGGGCGAAAGGACGGAACGGATCGCAGGCAGCAGGGGTGATGGCCAGCCGGCACGCCGGTTCCGGCCCTGGCAAAGGCCCGGGAAGTGTGTTACCAGCCGCGTGATTTGGGTCGCCAGGCCCGAGATCCGGGCCGGGGCGCACGGGGCGAGGGGGTCCCCTCCCCCGGGTGTTCGGGGTGGGCCCTCACGTCTGCGGCGCGGGCAAGGCGTCCGCGACACAATGTAACAACGGAACGAGGAAAGAGACGCGAGGGACTGAAATGAGCGATATCGCTGAGCGTGTGAAAAAAATCGTCGTGCAACACCTCGGCGTGGAGGCCGAGAAGGTCACCGAAAACGCCTCGTTCATCGACGACCTCGGCGCCGACAGCCTGGACACGGTCGAGCTCGTCATGGCGTTCGAGGAGGAGTTCAAGTGCGAGATTCCCGACGATGCCGCCGAGCACATCTTGACCGTCGGCAACGCCATCGAGTTTCTTGAAAAGCACGCCGGCAGCGGAGAGGCAGGCAAGGGTGCCGGCGCGGCCTGAGGCAGGCGCGAATGGCCAGGGCACGTCGTTCACACCGGGCGTCGGCGACGCCGGGACGCAAGGACGGCTCCCGCCCCACACCCACTGCTCGGACGCAGGCACACACAATCGCCCCGATGCGACGCGTTGTTATCACCGGTCTCGGCCTCGTGACACCGCTCGGTTGCGGGGTGGAGACCTCCTGGTCGCGGCTTATCGCCGGTGAAAGCGGTGCCCGCCGCATCGAGGAGTTCGACGTCTCCGATCTCAGCTGTCAGATTGCCTGCTTCGTGCCGAGAGGCAGTCTTGCGGACGGCAAGTTCAATCCCGACGACTGGATGGAGCCCAAGGAGAGCCGCAAGGTCGACGACTTCATCCTTTATGCTGTAGCCGCCGCCACCCAGGCGCTCAATGATGCCGGGTTCAAGGCCGAAACGCCCGCTCAGCAGGACCGGGCCGGCGTTCTCATCGGCTCCGGCATCGGCGGCCTCAACGGCATCGCCGAAACCTCTATCCTGCTCAAGGAGCGGGGGCCGCGGCGCGTCAGTCCCTTTTTCATCCCTGGCCGGCTCATCAACCTCGCCTCGGGCTACGTTTCGATCCGGAATCAGCTCAAGGGGCCAAATCATGCCGTCGTCACCGCCTGCTCCACGGGTGCGCACGCCATCGGCGATGCGGCGCGGCTCATTGCGCTCGACGATGCCGACGTGATGGTGGCCGGCGGGGCGGAGAGCCCGATCTGCCGGCTGGCGATCGCCGGGTTTGCCGCCTGCCGGGCGCTGTCGACCGGCTTCAATGACCGGCCGAAGCAGGCCTCGCGGCCCTACGACAGGGATCGCGACGGGTTCGTCATGGGCGAAGGGGCAGGGATCGTGGTGCTCGAGGAGCTCGAGCACGCGCGCGCGCGCGGCGCGCGCATCTACGCAGAGGTGATCGGCTACGGGCTCTCCGGCGACGCCTACCACATCACCGCACCGGCCGAAGACGGGGACGGAGCGTTCCGCTGCATGCGCGCGGCCGTCAAGCGGGCGGGGATCGATCCCGGCGACATTGACTATGTCAACGCCCACGGCACCTCGACGCCCATGGGTGACGAAATTGAGCTTGGAGCCGTCGAGCGGCTGTTCGGCAATGCGGCCGGCAAACTCGCCATGTCGTCCACCAAATCCGCTATCGGCCATTTGCTCGGCGCGGCCGGAGCCGTGGAGGCCATCTTCTCCGTGCTCGCCCTTCGCGACGGCGTGGCGCCCCCCACGCTCAACCTTGACAATCCGTCGGTGGCCACCCCCATCGACCTCGTCCCTCACAAGGCCAAGGCGCGGCCCATCGGCACCGTGCTGTCGAACTCGTTCGGCTTCGGGGGTACCAATGCGTCGCTGATCATGCGCCGCCTCGATGCCTAGTCGGTGGCAGGCGAGGGACGTGAGGTGCGGCAATCGCCGGTGCTCCGCCTTTCGCCATATTTGGCAGCCAGCTTCGCCAATGTCCATTGAGACCGTGCTCGAAGTACTTGAAGGATCGACGGCAGTGAACGGGACCGCCGGCGAGCGCCGGGCGCGTGTCTGTCGACGCGGATGAGGGCATGAGCAACGGCTGGCACACCAGAGAGCCACCGCGACTTCGCAGCGGCGTGCTGCCGCGCAGCCCGGCGGAAGCGCTGGAGCCGACCCGCGCGCCGTCTCGCCCGCGCGGCACGCGCCGGCGGCGCGAGCCGCGCCGCACGAGCCCGACGGTGCGACGGCTGAGCGCCGTCATGACCTTCATTGTCGTCATCGCCACCGCGCTGGCAGCCGGTGCTATTTGGATCGACCGGGAATTCGATCGGCCCGGCCCGCTGGCAGCGCCCAAGACGATCGTGGTGCGCAAGGGCGAGGGGGCTCGCGACGTGGCCCGACGCCTCGAGGCGGAGGGCGTGATCGCCAGCCAGCACCTGTTCGTCGGCCGCTACGTAGCGCGCTCCATGTCGACATGGTTTGGCGGCACGCCACTGCAGATCAAGGCCGGCGACTACCTGTTCGAGCCCGGGCAGAGCATGCGCGAGGTGGCGGCCGAGCTCGACGAAGGCAAGTCGGTGCTCTTCTCCGTGTCCGTGCCGGAAGGGCTCACCAGCTTTCAGATCGTCGAGAGACTGAAAGCGGAACCCATCCTGTCGGGCGAGATCACGACAATACCGGAGGAGGGCTCGCTGCTTCCCGAAACCTACAAGGTGCCGCGCGGTATGGCTCGGCAGGCGCTCATCGACATGATGCAGGCGGAGAGCCGCCAGTTTCTTGCCAAGGCATGGGCCTCGCGCGCGCCGGGGCTGCCGTTGCGCACGCCAAGAGAAGCGCTGGTGCTCGCCTCGATTATCGAGAAGGAGACCGGCCGCAAGGACGAGCGCGAACGTGTTGCCGCGGTATTCATCAACCGCCTCAAGCAGGGCATGCGGCTGCAGTCCGACCCCACCATTCTCTACGGGCTCGAGGGCGGACAGACGGATTGGGGAAGACCGATCCTCAAGTCCGAGATCCAGGGCCGCACCGCGCACAACACCTACCAGATTCAGGGCCTGCCGCCGACGCCGATCTGCAACCCGGGCAAGGCCTCAATCTCCGCCGCCCTCAATCCGGCGAACACCAAAGACCTCTACTTTGTCGCCGACGGAACGGGCGGACACGTGTTTTCCGAGACCATCAAGGAACACAACGCGGCGGTTGGCGCCTGGCGTAAGGTGGAGGAGCAGATCCGGGCCAGGCAGCAGGCCGAGAAGGCGAGGATGGCAAGTGCTGAGAGCGAGCCCGCCCGCGCAACGGAAGACGCCGGCGGGCAGGTGCCGCTGCCCGTGCGCAAGCCGAAGCGGTGAGCGTGGGCTGCCCCGCACCCGAAAGGCCTGCTCGGCCCATGTGGAGGGTGGTGCAGCGTGCCTTGTTGATGCAGCCGCTTAAGGGTTAGAGTTTCCACCTGCTTGCAGGCTCTTACCTGCGCTCGAGGCTGCGCGTCCCGATACCCATGACCCTCA
>DATLZB010000179.1:0-7596 GCA_035574175.1 Hyphomicrobiaceae bacterium | reverse complement strand
GTCCAACAGCTCAGGAATCACATCAATGCGTTCGTCGATAGCTACAACGCCCGCGCCAAGCCCTTCGTCTGGACCAAGGCTGTCGTCCATCAAAAACGCCTCAAACCACGTTTCTCGGATTTATGATTCAGGGTACTAGGGCGCGCACAGTCTCCCTCCAAGGAGGAGGTCCGATGTCGCCAACGAAGCCGCCCCGCGCCAGCGGCCGTTTCGAGACTGCCATCGCCGTCTTGAAGCAGCGCTTCGCTGAGCGCCTGCAGACCGGAGAAGCCGTGCGCCGCCAGCATGCGAGCACGCTCACCTGGATTCCGAGCGAGCCGCCCGATGCCGTGATCTGGGTCGAGAGCACGGCCGAAGTCGCCGACATCGTGCGCGTGGCGGCGGCCCATCGCGTGCCGATCGTCCCCTTCGGCGCCGGCACTTCCCTCGAAGGCCACGTCAACGCCCCGCTCGGCGGGCTGTCGCTCGACTTTTCGCGCATGGACCGCGTGCTTGCCGTCAACGACCGCGACCTCGACTGTACCGTCGAGGCTGGCATTTCGCGGCGCGCGCTCAACGAGCATCTGCGCCACCACGGCCTGTTCTTTTCCGTCGATCCGGGTGCGGAGGAGGCCACCATCGGCGGCATGGCGGCGACCCGCGCCTCCGGCACCACCACCGTGCGCTACGGCACCATGCGCGACAACGTGCTGAGCCTGACCGCCGTGATGGCCGACGGCTCTCTGGTGCGCACCGCGCGGCGCGCGCGCAAATCGGCGGCGGGCTATGACCTGACAAGGCTGCTGGTCGGCTCGGAAGGCACGCTCGGCATCATCACCGAGCTGACGCTGCGCCTTCACGGCGTGCCCGAGGTCATCCTCGCCGCGGTCTGCCCGTTCCGCACCGTCGAAGGCGCCTGCAACACCGTCATTCAGGCGATACAGCTCGGTTTGGGTCTTGCCCGCATGGAGCTGCTGGACGAGCTTTCGATCCGCGCCGCCAACGCCTACTCGCACCTGACGCTGGAGGAATGCCCCACCTTGTTTCTGGAATTTCACGGCAGCAAGACGGCCGCCCGGGAAGAGATCGACCAGTTTAGGGTGCTGGCCATGGCCGAGGGCGCCGTTCGCTTCGACTGGGCCGCCCACGAGGAGGACCGTCGCCGATTGTGGAAGGCGCGCCACGACGTTTATTGGGCGGTGCGCACCGCCTGGCCCGGCAAGGACCTGCTTGCCACCGATGTTTGCGTGCCGATTTCGCGGCTTGCCGAATGCCTCGCCGAGACCCAGGCCGACATCGCCCGCTCCGGCCTGCTCGCCCCCATCGTCGGCCACGTCGGCGACGGCAACTTCCACACCATCCCCGTCTTCGCTGCCTCCGATCCGGCCGACCGGGGAAAAGTCCAAGGCTTCCTCGATCGGCTCGCCGCGCGGGCACTGGCCATGGACGGCACCGCCACCGGAGAGCACGGCATCGGCCAGGGCAAGATCGCCTACATGACGGCCGAGCACGGCGCTGGCGTCGAGGTGATGCGCCGCATCAAGGCGGCGCTTGACCCGCAGGGCATCCTCAATCCCGGCAAGATCCTGCCGCCGCCGGCTTGAGGCGGTCCGCGCCGGCCCCGAGCGCATTCGGCAATCGTTTAGACCTTGGCGGTATACCTTACCGGATCGTTGCCGAGGCTTCCGGCCCGACCCGAAGGTGCCACCCCATGGTGTTGCGGAAAACAACATCGACAGTGCCCCGCAGGTTCCTGTTCAACGGCGCCGTCGCGCTGTTTGTCGCGGCCACCGCCGGGCTTGCCGTCCAGCACATGCTGGCCACCTATTCCGAGCCCCCTTGTGCCGAGCGCTACACCAACGCCATGCTGTTCTCCTGGCAGCGGCCGGGCGGCGAGGCGCTGAGCGCCGCCGACCTTCAGGCGCGGCTTGGCGGCAGCGACTGGGGACTGCTCGACAACGTCCGCTTCGTCCGGGATGGCAACGGCCCCGCCCCGGTCGTGCTGGAGGTCAGCCTCTCCAAGCCGGCCGCGCCCGCTGCCGGCCGGGAGTCTCGCGGCGGCATGGGATTCAGGTGGCTGCCCTCGCCGCTCGAGCGGGCGAGCGCCGCCTGCCTGACCTATGGCGTGTGGCTGCCGTCCGACCTGAATTTTGCCGCCGGTGGCAGCCTGCCGGGCCTTTTCGGCGGCGACGGCAGCGGCGCGCCGCCTCCGGGCGGCGCCAAGGGCTTTGCGACCCGCCTGACGTGGGGCGAGGAAGCCAGGGCGGACGTGCATGTGGCCACCGTTGATGCCCCGGAAGGTCAGTTGATCGGCATCGATCGGACCTGGTTCCAACTCCCCACCGGCCGCTGGGTCAACATCGAGCAGGAAATCGTGCTGAACCACCCGGGCGCACACGACGGCATCCTGCGCATCTGGATCGACGGGCATTTGAAGCTCGAGCGCAAGAACCTCGCCTTCCGCGGCAAGGCCGACCATGGCTTCAAAGGCGTCATCGCCGATGTTCACTACGGCAAGGCCGGCCAGGTGGTGGCCGTAGCCGGCAAGGACACCGCCGTCCGCCTCTCGCCCTTCGAGCTTCGCTGGCGCTAGCCGCACCTTGTGCGCGGCCTACCTTCCGCCCCCCAAGCGCGCCGCGGCATGCGCGATGGCCTCTTCGGCCGTGGCGACGTAGTGCACCAGCGGCTTGCGCAGTCCTGCCACCAGCAGCGTCCGCCGCACTCTCTTGCTCGCTCCGGCGAAGTAGACCCGGGTGCCCGAGCGCTCGAGCTTGCGCACGAATCCTTCCAGGGCTTTTGCCGCCGTGCTGTCGACCAGCGGCACGTCGGAGAAATCGAGCACGAACGTCTTGGGGTGTGCGCCCATGCGGTCGAGCACGCCGCTGACGGCGGCCGTCGCGCCGAAGAAGAACGCCCCGGAGATCCGGTAGACGAGCACCTCGCCGCGCACTGCATGGGGATCATAGGCGGCGCGCACACCCGACATGTCGCCGACATCCTCGCGTATCACGCCCTGTCCAATCTCGACCTCCACCGCCTCGGCCATGCGATGCAGGAACAGGAAGGCGCCGAGCGTGACGCCGACACCGATCGCCGTCGTCAGGTCGTGGAAGATCGTCAGCAGGAACGTCGCCATCAGCACGACGGCGTCCCCCCAAGAGGCCTTGAGCAGGCTCCAGAACTCTTCCTTCTCCGCCATGTTCCAGGCGACGACCGCCAGCACCGCCCCGAGACCCGCCAACGGGATGTGGACTGCCAGCGGCGCAGCGAGCAGCATGAACAACAGAACGTAGACCGCGTGCAGCATGCCGGCGACCGGGCCGTGCGCTCCGGCCCGCACGTTCGTCGCCGTGCGCGCGATGGTTCCGGTGACACACATGCCGCCGAACGCGACCGCGGCCATGTTGGCGGCCCCCTGCGCCACGAGCTCGCAGTTCGACCGGTGCCGCCGCCCCGTCATGCCGTCGGCGACGACCGCCGACAGCAGAGACTCGATGGCCCCGAGCAGCGCAATGGCCACCGCATCCGGCAACACTGCGTGCATTTTGGCGAGATCGAACGCCGGCAGCGACGGCTCGGCCAGCGTGCGCGGCAGCCCACCGAAGCGCGAGCCGATGGTGGCCACGTCGAGGTTGAGAAGGAACGTCACCGCCGCCGTTGCGCCGACAGCGATCAGCAACCCCGGCCAATTCGGCCGGATGCGCCTCAAAACCAGGATGATGGCGATGGCCAGCAGCGACAGGGCGACGGCCTGCGGCCGCATGGTGTGGATCGCCTGCGCGATGGCGCTGATCTTGGGCACCAGCGCGGCTGGCTCGGCGGCCATGTCGAGCCCGAGCAGTTCCTTGATTTGGCTGGCGAAGATGATCACGGCGATCCCCGCCGTGAACCCCACCGTGACCGGAAAAGGAATGTACTTGATGTACGTGCCGAGGCGGAGGAAACCGACACCCATCATCATGACGCCGGCCATCAGCGTGGCGAGCACCAGGCCGTCGTATCCGTGCCGTTCGACGGTCGTCGCGATGAGTACGATGAAGGCTCCCGCCGGCCCACCGATCTGAAAGCGGCTGCCGCCGAGCGCTGAGACCAGGAAGCCCCCGACGATGGCGGTGTAGAGGCCCTTCTCCGGCGACAGCCCCGAGCCGATCGCAATCGCCATCGAGAGCGGCAACGCCACGACGGCCACCGTCAGCCCGGCGATTGCGTCGGCCCGAAACTGCTTAGAGCCGTATCCCTCGCGCAGGATGGTAACGAGCTTCGGCGTGAAGAGCTCCACGAAGCTCGGCGGCGGCGGTTTGACGACTTTGGGCGCGGGAGTGTCCATGGACGGCGCGATGCTATGCACCCGCCCAAGTGAGTCTGGAAGGGGCAGAACGCCTCACTCCACCACCAGCCCAATCGTGCCGCGACCCATAACGCAGCGCCCCCGTCTCGACGGGGCGCGCTGCATGGGAGTAGAGATACGGGTGACACTGCTTTCCGAAGCCGCGACGAAACCACCGTTGCTCTTTGCTGGAGTGGCTCTCATGCGTTCCAAGCCGCCGTTCCGCGCCGACCACGTCGGCAGCCTGCTGCGCACCCCGACCCTCAAGGCTGCCCGCGCCAAGCGCGAGGAAGGAAAAATTTCCGCAGCCGAGCTCACCGCCGTGGAGGACGCTGAGATCAAGAAGATCATCGCCCGCCAGGAGGAGATCGGCCTCAAGTCCGTCACCGACGGCGAGTTCCGCCGCGCCTGGTGGCACTTCGACTTCCTGGGCAAACTGGATGGCGTCGAACTCGTGAAGGCCGACCAGGGCGTCCAGTTCGCCGGGGTGCAGACCAAGGCCGAGGTGCCGCTGGTGAAGGGCAGGATCGGCTTCTCGAGCCACCCCATGCTCGATCACTTCAAGTTTCTGAAGGCAAACACCCGCCAGACTCCGAAGATGACCATTCCCTCGCCCAGCATGCTGCACTACCGCGGCGGGCGCAAAGGCATCGCCCCGGGGCTCTACCCCGACATGCAGGAATACTTCGACGACCTCGGCGCCGCCTATGCCAAGGCCGTGCGCGCATTCTACGATGCGGGCTGCCGCTACCTGCAGATCGACGACTGCAGCTTCGCCTACTTCTGCGACCAGGCGCAGCGCAAGATGCTCGCCGAACGCGGCGACGATCCCGACAAGCTCCCGGAGGTGTACGCGCGCACCATCAACCGGGCGCTCGCCGGCCGGCCGAAGGATCTGACCGTGACCATGCACGTATGCCGCGGCAACTTCCGCTCCACCTTCATCGCCTCGGGCGGCTATGAGCCCATCGCCGACCTGCTCTTCAACCGCGTCGACGTCGATGCCTACTTTCTGGAGTGGGACACCGAGCGCGCCGGCGGCTTTGAGCCGCTCCGTTTCCTGCCCAAGCACAAGCTGGTGGTTCTGGGCCTCGTCACCACCAAGACCGGCACGCTCGAGTCGAAGGATGCCATCAGGCGGCGCATCGACGAGGCCGCCAAGTATGCAAGTCTCGACCAGTTCTGTCTGAGCCCCCAGTGCGGTTTCGCCTCGACCGAGGAAGGCAACATCCTGGCCGAGGAGGAGCAGTGGGCCAAGCTGGCCCTCATCGTCGGCATTGCCCGCGAGGTGTGGGGCTGAGACCCGAAGCGCCATGATCCTGGTCAATGACGCATCGGTCATGGGGGCGAGTGACATCGCGTCCGATGGCGGTGCTGGGGTCCTTGCGCGATCAATGGGCATGGCAGTGACCGACTGGTGAGGATCGTGACCGAGACCCCCTACGAGAAGGGCATGACCATCCGCCGCTCCGTGCTCGGCGATGCCCACGTCGATCGCGCGGAGGCGAACAAGACCGCGCTCGATGCCGATTTCCAGCGCTACATTACCGAGAGCGTGTGGGCCTCGCTGTGGGGCCGGCCCGGCCTCGACCGGCCGACGCGCTCCATGCTCACGCTGGCCATCCTTGCCAGTCTCGGCCATTGGGAAGAGTTTGCCATGCACGTGCGCGCGAGCCGCAACACCGGCTGCACCCCGCCCATGATCGAGGAGGCGCTGTTTCACGTCGCCGTCTATGCCGGCGTGCCTGCGGCCAATCGCGCCTTTGCCATTGCCAAGGAGACGCTCGCCGCAGCGGAGGCGGCCAAGCCCGAAGGAAAGAGCCCATGACGTTGATGACCATGCGACCGCGCGATTGGACCAGTCACCCGCGCTACATCGAACCGAGCTACCGGTCCACGGTGCTGCGCGGTCCGACCAAGCCGCTTATTCCGCTCAAGCACACGCTCTCGGAGCTGACCGGCCCGGTGTTCGGTCACGACAGCGTCGGCCCCCTCGACGCCGACCTGACGAGGAACGGGCGGCGCAACGGCGAGCCGCTCGGCGAGCGCATCATTGTCACCGGCCGCGTGCTCGACGAGAACGGCCGCCCGGTCGCCAACACGCTGATCGAGGTGTGGCAGGCCAATGCTGCCGGCCGCTACATCCACAAGGTCGACCAGCACGACGCGCCCCTCGATCCCAACTTCTTCGGCGGCGGGCGCTGCATGACCGACGCCACCGGCACCTATCGCTTCTACACCATCAAGCCGGGCGCCTACCCCTGGGGCAACCACGCCAACGCCTGGCGCCCTAATCACATTCATTTCTCCCTGCTCGGGCCGACGTTCGTCACTCGCCTTGTCACTCAGATGTATTTTCCGGGCGACCCGCTGCTCGACCTCGACCCCATCTACCTGAGCCTGCCCACGGGCGTGCGCGAGCGCCTCGTCTCGCGGTTTTCGATCGACGTGACCGAGCCTGGCTTTGCTTTGGGTTACGTGTTCGACATCGTGCTGCGCGGCGCCAGCCAGACGCCGATGGAGGCATGAGCCGATGAACTTGAGACAGACGCCGTCGCAGACCGTCGGTCCCTACTTCGCCTACGCCCTCACCGCCGAGCAGTACGGCTACCCGCTGACCAGCATCGCCGGCGGCACGCTGGTGACCGGCGACATCGAGGGCGAGCGCATTCGCATCGAGGGGCGCGTGCTCGATGGCGAAGGCAAGGCCGTCGACGATGCCATGATCGAGATCTGGCAGGCGGACGCCAAAGGCCGTTATGCGCACCCCGCCGATCCGCGCGGCTCCAACACGGCCTTCAAGGGCTTCGGCCGCATGGGCACGGGCACGGACCGGGAAAACCGGTTCATCTTCGATACCATCAAACCGGGCTCGGTGGACGGCAAACAGGCGCCCCACATCAACGTCATCGTGACCATGCGCGGGCTGCTGGTGCACGCCTTTACGCGCATCTATTTCTCTGATGAGGCCGCCGCCAACGCCAGGGATCCGGTGTTGTCGAGTGTGCCGGCCGAGCGCCGTGCCACGCTGATTGCCGCGCGCAAGCAGACGCCGACCGGCATCGTCTACCGCTTCGACATCCACATGCAGGGCCCCAACGAGACGGTATTCTTCGACGCCTGAGCCGGCCGGCGCGGCCTTCCGGCCACGGCGCAGTCGCAACTGAGGTCTCTGGAAGAAGCTCATCAACGCGGCGGCGCCTGGGCCCCGAAAGCCGAGGCGGCCGCCGCGCCGAAGCCGCCTGGATACGCGGAACTGGGTTTCCAGGCCGGCGCGCAGATTAGACTTG
>DATLZB010000178.1:0-12386 GCA_035574175.1 Hyphomicrobiaceae bacterium | reverse complement strand
CCGCCGAAGCCGGCGCCGGTGTAGATGGAGGTCAAAAAGATGATGGCGGGCAGGAACTCCATGTACAGCGTCATCGGCAGGCAGATCGCCATCGCCATGGTGATGGAGATGCCCGGCATGGCGCCGAAGAAGAGGCCGATGAGCAGGCCCGGCACCACCCACACCCACGCCGACCAGGACGAAGAGAGAATTGCGAGAGCGGAAACGAGCGCCGGCACATCGAGCATCGGAAATCTCAGAGCACGGTGAGGGGGAACGGGAACGGGATCATCGCGCGATACCCGTAGATCAGAACGAGGGTGAGGACGGTCGTGAACGACAGGTTCACCCACCAGCGGCGCTCCCCGCAGATGTACGTCGCCACCGCCGTGAACAGCCAGCACGCCACGTCGAAGCCGACCGTCTCGAGGCTGCTGACGAAGGCTCCCAAGGCGGCGGCAAGCAGTGCGATGTTGGCGAGCTCGGCCCGCTCGCGGCGCCGTTTCGCCAACGCCTCCTCCTCGGTGCCGACGCTCACCGCGCGGCGCCGGAAGCACTGGGGCAGCACGGCCAGACAAAGCAAAAGTCCGATGATCGCCGTCGGCTGAACGAGCAGCAGATTGTGAATCGAGAGCGACGTCGAGCGCGTGTCGAGGAGAAAGACGAGGATCCAGCCGCCGATGGCGGCAAGCAACAACAAGTGCCCCCAGTCGATCTCGACGGGGCCGGCAAGCGGTTGTGCCGGCGTGCGTGCATGCCTCTCCGTCATGGTCTCTCCGTTCTCAACCAGCGACCCTCTTCCTCGAGGAGCCGGCGCCGTGCGCCGTGGGCGCGCGGTCTGCCGACGGTCACTTCCCTCAGTCCTCTGACAGAGCTTTCCCCGAGCAGCGCCCGCCGCAGGCTGCGATCACGGGCAGCCGTCAAACGCGCCGTGCGCATTCGGCGCGGGTCGCGGCCTCAAGGGGTACGATCTCCGATCCCGGCGGCGGCAACCGGCCTGGGCGATCCTTTCACGCCGCCGGGGGCGGCGCGCGGGGACGATGGGCGTGGGCGTGCACCAGCGATAATGCCCGGCGCGCGGTGCAGCCCTCCCATGTGCGTCCGCGACGGTCGCAGACGCGAGTGCTGCCATCAACGAGCGCCGGCTGATCGGAATGCTCGGCCCCAGGAGGGCCAACGCCCGACGGGGGAGCCGGCCGGATGCAGACCAACTGCAAGCGAATAGCCTTGGCCTGCTTGCCGCCATCGGTGCAGTGTGCCGGATGCGGCAGACCGAGAGAATGCGCTTGCGCCCAGGCCACGCCGGGTGCGGCTCCCGCCAGCAGGGCGAACAGGCAAAGGAGGAAGACGCGCCGCATTGAGGCCGGCACCTATCTCGACACGCGCTATCGCTAGCAGAGCGCCGCTCGGCGGGCAAGCAAGCCGGCGTTCCGCCAAGCCTGGCTTCGTGCAAGGTGCCCTTGCCGGATATGCGGCTTGACAGCGGCCGGCGGCGGCAATACTAAACCATATGGTTAAGTTTTCGCCCGATCCCCTCGACCGCACATTTGCCGCGCTCGCCGATGCGACGCGCAGGCGAATCCTGGCTCAACTCGCGGCGGCGCCGCAGCTTGCCGTCAGCGAGATCGCGCGCTCGCACGCGGTGTCGCTGCCGGCGGTCATCAAGCATCTCGATGTGCTCGAGGGCGCCCGTCTTTTGTCGCGGCGCAAGACCGGGCGAACGGTGCGCTGCACGCTGGAGGCGGCACCGATGAAGGAGGCCGTGGCGTGGCTTCTCACCTATCAGCGGTTCTGGTCGGAGCGCCTCGATGCGCTCGCCACCTTCCTGGAGGACGACACATGGCGGAACGGCCGCAGCGCAACAAGCCGAGCCTCACCCTCAGGCGCCAGCTCGCGGCGAGCCCGGACCAGGTCTTCCAGGCGTGGACCCGGCCCGAGGCGCTGAAGGCCTGGTTCGGTCCCGGCGAGATCGTGGAGGTGCCCGTCGCCGAGGTCGATCTCAGGGTGGGCGGCCGCTACCGCATCGTCATGCGCGCGCAGGACGGCGAGCTGCACCGCGTCGGCGGCGTCTACCGCGAGATCGTGCCAGGACGGCGGCTCAGGTTTTCCTGGGCTTGGGAATCGACGCCGGAGCGGGTGTCGCAGGTCACCGTGGAGCTGACAGCGAAGGACGGGGGCACGCTGCTCACGCTGACGCACGAGCAGTTCTTCGACGAGGCGGCGCGCGATCGCCATCGCTACGGATGGACCGGGAGCCTCGACAAGCTCGTGGGCCTTTTCAAGGGACACGCATAGAGAGCCAGAAAGAGAAGAGGAGATAGCACCATGGTCAAGACGGCAACCGCGCAGCGCGCCGAGGGCCCGCCGCAGGAGACCGGTCGATTTGTTCACGGCGCTTTCCACTGGAACGAGCTCGTCACCCACGACGTGGAGCGCGCCAAGGCGTTCTATGCGGCGACGCTCGGCTGGTCGTTCGAGGCCATGCCGATGCCCGAGGGCGGCACCTATTGGGTCGCCAAGGCGGGCGGCAGGGCCGTCGGCGGCATGTTCGACACGCGCGGTCAGGGCTGTGAAGGCGCAAGCGAGGGCTGGCTGCCCTACATCGCGGTCGACGATGTCGATGCGCGCCTGGCCGGGGCGGTCGCGGCGGGCGCACAAGTGATGAAGGCGCCGTTCGACGTGCCGGGCGTGGGACGCATCGCGATTTTGCGAGAGCCGGGCGGAGCGGGCGTCGGCTGGATCACGCCTGCCGGCTGATCAGGGCTCCTGGGGCGGACAGGGCCATTCGCCCGGTGCGGCAATGCCCGGGGGCAGGCGCGTCTTGGCGTCGCCGCAGGCGGCCTTGACTTGGTCGCTGGTCAGACCCTTGACGGCGCTGAGGTCGGTGCCCTCGATGCGGGTGAGGTGCAGGAAGGCTCCGCTGACATCGGCGTCGGCGAGATCGGCGCCGACCATGTTGGCGCGCGCCAAGTTGGCGAAGGTGAGCTTGGCGGCCTTGAGCGATGCGCCCCTGAGCGTGGCACGGGTGAGCTGCGCGCTGCTCAGATCGGCGCCGGCGAGGTCGGCCTTGGCGAAGTCGGCCCGCGACAGCTCCGCCTTGCTGAGGTCGGCCTCCTTCAGCACGGCGGCGGCGAGCCGCGTGCGCGCGCCGTAGGCGCCGGTGAGGCGGGCGCCGGTCAGATTGGCCCCGGCGAGGCCGGTATAGGTCAGCCGCGCCTTGCTGAGATCGGCCCCTTTGAGCGAAGCACCGCGCAGATCGGTACTGGTGAGGTTGGCCCGGGCCAGGTTGGCCCGGTCGAGGGTTGCCCCGGCGAGGGACAGATGACTGCGCTCGCAGCCGCTCCAGTCGACGCCGGGCCGGGCCGAATCGCGACAGGCGGCGGCCGCAGGGACCGCCCAGCAGAGCGCCGCCGCGATCGACAAGCCGGCGGCAGCACGTGCGCCCATGAGCATGGCCCTTCCCACGCGAAGGTACACCGAGGAGGAGGCAGCGCCCCCGCGCGATGCTAGCGCAGCTGTCGGCGCTCACCAAGCCGATGCGGCCGCCGCCCGCCCTGCGGCTCAAGAGCAGCCGCGCCGACCCATCACCTGACCGGTTTGCGTCTCAAGGTGGGAACCGGGGGAGGAAGGTTTGGGTTGATCACTTGGTCGCGCTTGGGCGCTACCCTGCGCGGTGCTCCGAGGAAGCGAACACCGAGGTCGCTGCCACGGCGCCAGGCCACCTCGCAGTCGGCCTCGAAGCCGTCGAGCTCGATGATCAGCTCGAACGTGTCGGGAATGTTGACCGAGCCTTCGCTGCGCAAGCGGGCGCCGGTATCGGACAGATCCCGCACCGTGCAGGAGACCGTACAGAACCGGTTGTTGAAGGCGGCAATGGCCGATTTCAGCATGCGCCGGCGCGGGGCGCAGCGACGCTCGTCGTCGGACTTGGCCTGGGCGGTCCCACCGACGGTGCGCAGCTGTACGACCGTTCCGGTAGCGCTCACGGGGTTCAACGCATCTACTCCAACTCTTGCCCGGACCATGCCCAGCAAGAAGCAGGCCGACTTGGCCCGGGCGGGGTCACGGCTGACCATTTTGACTGTTTGGGGTTAACGGGAAATGAAGATATGCGCCGTGCCCTGTTCCGCCTTCACCCCCGCTCCGCTAACGCGGCAAGAACGTCGCGACCCTTCAGCATGTCGTCGAGCGAACCGAAGGCCAGCATGTAATGGCCCTTATATCCCGCCCCCTCGATGCGAGCAAAGACACGAGCAAAATCGATGGTGCCCTTGCCGGGAAAGAGGTGCTCCTCGATAGTGCCGCGGCAGTCGGCGAGGCGGACCTCGCCGCAGCGGGAGAGATCCATTCCGTCCATGAAGCGGTCGATGCCGATGGGCAGGATGTGGGCGTGGTTGACGGTGAAGCTCCAGCCCAGCGCCGGCGACGGCAGGCGGGAGAAGAAGTATTGGGCCTCCTCCAGATCGTGCACGAGGTAGTGCACCTCGGCCGCGGCCGGCTCCGGGTTCAGGTTCTCGAGCAGCAGGCGGACGCCCTTCTTCTCGGCGAGATCGGCAGCACGTGAAAGCCGCGCAACAGCCGCCTCCATGCGCTGCTTTTTGTCGGCGGTGAAATGATAGCCGCCGTGGACGACGATCCAGCCGGCACCGAGCGCGCGCGCGGCCTCGATGTAGGCGGCGAGATACTCATCGGCGGCTTTCGAGACGAACGGCGAGGATTCGGCGATGTTGACGGCGGAGAGCGTGTGCAGGCCGAGCCGAACGCCGTTGCGCTCAAGCCTGTCACGTGCCGCTTTGGTGCGCGCCGGGCTGCCGCTCAGGATCTCGGAGTCCTGATCGAGGCAGAGGTCGATGTAGCCGACCTTGTTCGTGCAGGCCCAGTCGACGGCGGGCTCAAGCGTGAGCTTCTGATTGATGTCGACTCCCAGTCGATCCCTGATCGCAGGCATTGCAATTCCTTCACGGCGAGGGCGCAACACGCGGCGCTCTCATCTGCATGAGCAGCGGCACGAGCACTGCGATGGTGGCGGCGGCGAGCAGCACGGCCGAGATCGGCCGGGTGAAAAAGATAACGCCGCTGCCGTGCGAGAGGGTGAGCGACTGGCGCAGCGCGGTCTCGAAGAGCGGGCCGAGCACCAAGCCTAAGATCATAGGCGCCGCCGGCCAGTCGTAGCGCTTCATCAGCCAGCCTAGCGCACCGAAGCCGACAAGCAGCCAGCAGTCCTCCACGCTGTTGGCCTGCGAGTAGACGCCGGTGACGCACAACGCCAGGATCGGCGGATAGAGCCAGCGGTAGGGTACCTTGAGCAGCCGGGCGAATAGGCCCGCCAGCGGCAGGTTCATAAGGAGTAGGATCACATTGCCGATGTACATGCTAGCGATCACTGCCCACACCAAGTCGGCGTTGTTGGTGAAAAGCTCAGGCCCCGGACGAATGCCGAACATGATGAAAGCGCCGAGAATGATGGCGGTGGTGCCGGAGCCCGGCACGCCGAGCGACAGCATCGGCACCATGGCCCCGGCGGCGGCCGCGTTGTTCGAAGCCTCGGGCGCCGCCACGCCCTCGATGGCCCCGTGCCCAAAGCGGGAGGGATCACGGGCGAGCTTCTTCTCCACGATGTAGGCCACGAAGGAGGCTATCGTCGCGCCGGCGGCGGGCAGCACGCCGACCAGGAATCCTATTCCCGTCCCGCGCAGGATCGGCAGACGGCTGGCCTTGAGGTCGGCCCGGGTGGGCAGCGCGTTCTTCACCTCGGCCACCGGGCGGAACGCGCCAAGGCCGCAGCTTGCCACCACTTCGCCGACCCCGAACAGGGCCACGGTCAGAACGATGAACTCGACGCCGTCGAGCAACCAGAGCTGACCGAAGTCGAAACGCGCAACGCCGTTCTGCGGATCGATGCCGACCGTGCCGAGCAAAAGGCCTGCGACGCCGGTAGCGAGCCCCTTCATCACCGAAGAACCGACCGCAGCGAGCGCGGTCAGGCCCAGCACGACGAGGGCGAAATACTCGGGCGGCCCGAAGGCGAGTGCCGCCGTGGCGAGCGCCGGGGCGAGCAGCATGAGGCCGACAGTGCCCAGCGTCCCGGCGACGAAGGAGCCTATTGCCGCTATACCGAGCGCCGGGCCGGCGCGGCCCTGCACCGCCATCTGGTAGCCGTCGATGCTGGTCATTACGGTGCTCGACTCGCCGGGGACGCTGACCAGAACCGAGGTGAGTGTGCCGCCGTACTGGGCGCCGTAGTAGATGCCCGCGAACAGGATGATGGCGGCGGTCGGATCGGCGCCGAAGGTGAGCGGCAGGAGAAGGGCGATGGCAGCCGAGGGACCGATGCCGGGCAGCACGCCGACCATCTGACCCATCAGCACCCCAAGAAAGCACATCAACAGGTGCTTGAGGGTGAAGGCCGCGGCGAAGCCCAGCATCAGGTTGGCGAACGCATCCATCGCCTCAGAATCCGATGACACCCCTCGGCAGGGGAACAGAGAGCCACGTCCTGAACACGACGTAGAGCCCGGCGGTGACGGCAACCGACACCACGCCAGCCGACAGGATGGGAAGCCGTTCGATCACGGCGTAGAGAAACATCAGCAGAAGAAAGATCGAGGCAGAGAAACCCACCACCTCGAGGCCGGCCACGGTCACGGCCAGTGCGAGCAACACCAGCAATGGCTTGCGCAACCCGCTCTCCTGCGCGCTCCCGGCGGGGCCGGCCAGCACCAAGTCGGCGACAATCACGAGCGACAAACCGGTGAGCAGAGCGCCGTAGATGAGCGGCAGGAAGCCCGAGTCGGGTGCGAAGCCTTGCCACAGCGGAAGTCCGAGGGCGACCAGGACCCAGAGGATCCCGGTCGCTGCAAAGACGAGGGCGAGCAGAAGCTCGCCCCTTGCCGCGCGAAACTCCATGCGCCTTCAGCTCTTCGGCTTACCCAAAAGTTCCCGATAGAGCTTCTCCTGATTGGCGAGGAAGGTCTCGAACTGCTTACCCGGAATGGGCGCCGCAGCCGCCACGTTGTCCTTGAAGTACTTGGCGAGCGCCGGCGAGGCGGCGACCTTCTTCATAACCCCTTCCCAATAGGCGGCCGCCGCGTCGGGCGCGCCCTTCGGGATCCCGATGCCGCGCCACATCTGGAAGTTGGGCGACTTAATGCCCTGCTCCTTGAAGGTCGGCACGTCCTTCAGACCCTCGAAGCGCGTGTCGCGAACCACGCCCAGCGCGCGCACCTTGCCGCCCTGCAGGTTCGACATGAACTCGAGCGGATTGCCGAGCGAAGCCTGCACATGGCCGCCGAGCAGGGCCGTCAACGCTTCGCCGCCGCTGTTGAAGTTGACGGTGTTGAACTCGATGCCGGTCGCCTTGGAAAGAACGGTGACGGCCATCACGTCGGTGGTGCCGCCGGTCGAAAAGGCGATGCTCTTGGGAGGCTTGGTCTTGGCGTCCTTGACGAAGTCGGCAGCGTTCTTCCACGGCGCGTCGGCGCGCACGAACAGCACGAAATCATCCAGCATCAAATTCATCACCGGCTTGATCTCGGTGAGCGTCTTCGCCGTCGGGTTCAGGATCGGCGTGATCTGCGTGGTGCCGTTGATGAGGACGATGGTGTGCGGGTCGGCGCTGCGGCTCGCGGTGACATAGCCGATGCCCGCAGCTCCGCCGCCGCCCGGCTTGTTGACGATGGTGACCGGCACCGGCACCAGTTTCTCGTCAACGATGATCTTGTGGATGACGCGCGCCATAAGATCGGCGCCACCGCCGACCGCGAACGGGACAACGAATTCGACCTCCTTTGTCGGCTTCCAGGCGCCCTGGGCAAAACCCGGACTGGCGAGCGCGGCGGACGCCACGAGGGCAGCGCCGACGAGCAGGGCTCGACGTGAGGCGGGCATGTACTCCTCCCTTAGCAAAACTTCTTATGAGCAAAGCCCTACTATGCGCCCGCATACCGCGTCAACGTGGTGGCGATGCCGGTAAGGCGTCAGGCCGTATGGCGAACGCCAGTGCGTAGGCCTCGTTGCCAACACCGGCAACCGTGGCTGCCACGCGCCTCTCGGCAAGATCGATTACCCAGACGAGACTCGACCGCGGACCGCCTTTCCGCCCACCGACAACCGCTGCCAGGCGCCCGCCTGGAGCGACGGCAATCCCACGTGGAGAGGGCTCGCCGCCGGACGGAACGGTAAGCTCAAGGCGGAAGGTTTCGGACGGCTTCCCGGCCAGCGCCTGTGCCACGTCCACGCACGAAACGACTCCTGTGCGATTGCAGGTGGCAAGCACGTGCCGACCGTCGGGCGTGAAGGTCACATCGAATGGTCGCGACGGCCGGCCGTCCGGACCGATCCCGACCGGCACCCGCGCTACCTCGGCGCCGGCCGAACCGGCCGCCGCGCGCTCGACCTCGATCAACGATACCGTGCGGCCGTGCGTCCCGGTACGCGCATTCTCGCGGCTTGCGACCGCAACAAGCCCGCCGTCCGGGCTCACGGCGATGCCGAACGGACCGGTCTCGACCGGGACAGGCGCGACGACCTCCGCCCCCGGTTCATTCCGGAGCGCTGCCGCGAGCCGGATCACGGAGACATCGCCGGTACCGCCGTTGGCGGTGAACGCCAGGCCGCCGGCGAGCGGGCTCACCGCAATGCCGTTGGGACACGGATAATGTCCAAAGGTCGGATGGGGCGCCGGCTGAGGACTAGGCTCTCGCTCGGCGCGGCCCCGCGCCGCCAACGACACCTGATGAAGCACGCTGCTGCTGTCGACGTCGATGACGGTGATCTGCCGACCGCCATCCTCGCGTCCTGCCGCCTCGGCCGAGGTGACGAGCAGGTGACGCGCATCGGGCGCAAGTGCGCAGCCGACCGGGCCGGCCGTCCCGGTCTCGATAAAAGCGCGGACTGCGGCAAGCGTACCGGCCGTGCGCCGATCAAAAAGCAGCGCGAGATCGAGAACGGCGATCGCCCCCGGGTGCCCATGCTGGAAGGCGGCGGCCGCCTCCGGCCGAGCCGAGCCTGAGTGGTTGACGAGAAAGACGCGGCCGGCCGCCGGTGCAACGACCATGGTAACGGGCTGGCCACTCGCAACCAGCGGCCCGGCTCCGCCAGCCCCGGCGGCGAGGTCAGGCGTCACCCGCACGGTATTGAGGATGGCGTTGGGGGTGGCCTCGTTCTCCGGGGTAAGGGCCGCCCGCACATCGACGACGGACACCGTGTTGTCCCACCTGCCGCTCACCAGAAGACAGAGGTCGTGGTCGGACACGGGCTTTCCTCGCAGCATCAACTCATCGGCCCGGAGCGTATCGGCCGGCCTCGCCAGCGTCGAGGGCGTGGGACCAATCATCTTTGCGCAATTAACTCTATCCACCCCGCCCGATTGACCCAACCCGGAGAGCGACCTTCATTCGGTGAATCAATCCTCAATGGACCTGCCCCGGGGCCGCTGGGGGCGCGCATGGTCGGCACATGGGATTCAACCCTTCGTCATTGCGGCTCGAATCCGTCGAGGCTGCGCACGCTGCGCACGGCAAACGCCGCGGCGAGCTGATCGGCGCGGCGCTCGAGGAGGCTCGCGGCAGGCTGCTCAAGACCACGGCAGCGCTCGTGCCCTGCCTCGAAGAGCATGCCCGGCCGTTGCTCGAGGCAGCGCAGAAGCAGCTCGCCCTGACCTGCTGCCGCATCGGCATTGTCGGACAGGTCAAGGCCGGCAAAAGCACCTTCATCAATGCGCTCGTGCAGCAGCCCAGGCTGCTGCCGACCGACATCAATCCGTGTACGGCCGTAGTGACGGTGCTCAACTTCCGCACCGGGGCTCCAGCGGAGCACGCCGCCGTGTTCAGGATGTTCTCGGCCGAGGAATGGACCGAGCTTGCCGAAGGCGGAGGATATCTGAGAGAGCTCACGCAGCGGCTGGTGCCCAACTTCCATCCCGAACTGCTCAAGGCCCAGCTCGAATTCATGCGCAACCGCGCCGAGCGCCGGCTCGGCCCAGACTTCCGCAAGCTGCTCGGCCAGTGCCACAAGTTCAAGGAGATCACGCCAGAGATCATCGCCGACTACGTGAGCGCGGGGGAAGCACACTCGGCTGCAGGCAGTAGGCGCCAACAGTACTCCGATATCACGCGTACCGCTGAGCTCTTTCTCCGCGGCGGGCCATTCGCTTTTCCGACCACGCTGATCGACACGCCGGGAACCAACGACCCGTTCCTGGTCCGTGACGAGATCACCCGGCGCTGCCTCGAAAGCCCGGACATGTTCGTGTTCGTGCTTTCGGCGCTGCAACCGCTCTCACCCTCCGACATCTCGATGCTGCGCCTGCTCAACGGGCTCAACAAGGACCGTATCGTGGTGTTCATCAACCGCCTCGACCAGCTCGCCGAGCCGACGAGCGAGGGGGCGGTAATCAAGGCCGCCGTCGAGCAGCGACTGCGGCGGGAGTTTCCGGCCCGCGACATCCCGGTGATCGTCGGCAGCGCTTGGCTCGGCGCCCTCGGCCACGAGCTGCGCTCTGGCGACTGGGTTCTCGATCCCGCACAGCGGAGCGCTCTCGAGCGCATCGGCCTGTTCCGCAGCGGCGCCTCGGAGACGCTCTCGGAAGCGGAGCGGAGGCGACTCGCGGCCGTGCTCCATGAGACCTCCGGCATGGCCGAGATCTCGGCGACCATTGGCCGGCTGATGTACAGCGCCGGAGGCGCCATCCTGTTGCAGCAGATCGCGGCGTGCCTGCTCGAGCTGGCGCAGGCGGCGGAGATCTCGGCCACGACCGAACTCGACACCATCGAGCGACTGCGGGCAGCGCGACAGGCAGAGGCGAGCGCGCTCGCGGCGAGCATCGCGGAGGAGAGACACTCGCTAGAGCAGTTCCGCGTCCGCGCCCAGACCATCGACGCGACGTTCCGAGAGATCGAGGCGCATCTCGCCGACATCATCCGCCGCGGCGCCGGCACGCTGCGCAACGATCTCCAGGAGATTGTTCGCGGTTTCGCGGAGGAGTTGGCCGCAGAGGTGCTCAACGAGCTGCGGCAAGGGCGACGCGGCAGGTTCTGGAGCTTCGATGTGGGCGCGCTGCGCGAGCGGCTCGAAGCAGCCTATCTCGATGCGTTCCGCCGTATGGCGGGCGACCTCACCCGCGTCGAACGCTTCCTTTATCCGCAGCTCGAAGCAATTGCCGCCAAGCTGCTCCCCAATGCGCCTGAGGCGTTCCGCGCCGTACCCGTAGCGCCGCTCGAGCCGATCCCTTGTGAGGCGCTGTCCTCGCGTGTGGCCTTGGAGCTGGGCGCGCCGTGGTGGAAGCAGTGGGTCGCCGCGCGGCCCAGTCCGGAGGAGAAAGCCCAGCATCTGAAGCAGCTCGTCAAAGACGAGTTCTACCCGGTGATCGAGGCGCTGGTCCGGCTGGCGGAAACGCGGCTTGCCGAGCGCGCTCGCGATGTTATGGCCCGCGCCGATGCGCTCAGCGAAAGCATGCTGACGGCGATCGAACGGCGTAAGCAGCGCCTCGCCGCGCAGCAAGATCTGCTCGAAGGCGGCGGCGGCGACAGGCAGGCGGTCCGACGGCTGCACGAAGAGCAAGATCGGCGGGCCAAGGCGTTGCGCGAAGCAAAGAGCGCCTGCGCACTTTCCAGCGAGGAGCTCGGGCGCGTGCTGAGGCTGCTTGAAGCTTCCTGTCGTGACACGGGCGACGCATGAGCCGACGCACGGTGACAGCCGGTGGGCCCGCATGGGGCACGGTCGGGGCCGGTGTCGCCCAGCCGCTCCCTTCGCGGCCAAAGATGGGTCTGCCGCCCCCTGTGGTTACGGTGATCGGTGAGTTCAGGTCGGGACGGTCCTCGCTCGTCAACGCACTGCTCGGCGTCGCGGCGTTGCCGACGAGCCTGAGAACGTCCATCCCCCACCCCGTCATGGTCAGCTACGCGTCGCGCGTCGCCCTGGTCGCGGAATTCCTCGATCGCCGGCGGCAGGCCACCGACTGGCAGGCGGTCGCCCGCCTGCCCCAGCACGGCGTGCGCTGCCTCCATCTCCGTCTGCCTTTGGCAAGCCTCAAGTCGATGCGAGTGACTGATACGCCGGCCTGCGCCGCCGACGGGGCGCCGCTCGATGAGCGGGTGCTTGCATCGTGCCGGCGGGCGCAGGCCGTCATCTGGTGCACGCCGGCGGTGCAGGCTTGGAAGGCGAGCGAGCGGGAGATCTGGCTCCAACTCCCGGAGCGGGTGAGAAAGCGGGGCGTGCTCGCCGTGACCTACCTCGACCTGCTCCGTTCCGAGAGCGAGCGTGCTCGGCTCGCCTCTCGGCTCCGCAGCGAAGCCGCCCCCTACTTCGCCGGCATGGCCATGATCGCCACCGTAGAGGCGGCCCGCGCCCGCCAACAGCAGAGCAATGGATGGCACACGCTGTGGCAGGCGAGCGGCGGGGCAGAGCTT
>DATLZB010000177.1:0-49025 GCA_035574175.1 Hyphomicrobiaceae bacterium | reverse complement strand
GAGCCACATCTTCTTGTTGTACTTGTCGATGAACTTCTCATACAGGGTACGGCCGACCGATCCGATCCAGTACTCCTCGAGGTTCTTTGCCTCCGCCACGCCGGTCGCTGCCCGGCGCTCCGCATCGATCTTGCTTCGGTCCGGCATGCGTGCGATGTCGTCTTCGTGGATCGGGTAGTTGTAGAAGGCGTTGTCGCGCTCCACGTATGTGATGAACTGGTGATCGGCGCACGAGCGCAGCGGGCAGATCGCATCCATGTAGGCGTAGACGTCGCGGTTCTGCGTGAGGAAATGCCGCGGCCCGAAGGTATAGGGGTGCCCCCCGTACCAGAACGTGCGCACGCCGGCCCCGAGGAAGGGAGCCGCTTCGACCAGCACCACCTGCCAACCGCCCATCAGCAAGAACTGATGGGTTGCTGCGCAGCCGGCCACGCCGCCGCCGATGACGAGGGCCGTCTTCACCTGCTGCTCGCCTCCAACACTGTCGCCCGGCGGCGGGCAACGCGGAACGGATCGGTAGCGGTCGTAATGTCCAGCCAGCTCCGCAGCATGCGTGCTTTGTCATAGTTCTCGGCGATCAAGGCGTGGGCCCGCAGCCTCCACTCCCACGTGGTCTGCGCAAGCAGCGTCTCGGCGATCGCCGCGGCGAGCGCTTCCGCATCGCGCGGGGGAACCACGATGCCCATGGTACCAATGATCTCCCGGCAACTGCCGACGTCGGTCGCCACCACACGACAACCGCTCGCCAGCGCCTCGAGCAGCACCAGAGGCATTCCCTCTCCGTGCGAGGAGCTGAGAACGAGCACATCCAGAGCACGATAGAGCTCGGCGACATCGTCGATGGCGCCGAGCGCGATGGCAACGTCGGCGCATCCATGGCGGGCGATCAGGCGGGCGAAAGCCTCCTCATTTGCTTGGCAGTTGCGTCCGGCGAACAGGCAGCGGAACCGGTAGCCGCGGCCCTTGAGGATTTGCAGCGATCTCAACAGGCACACATGGTCCTTCTGCGCCTCGAAGCGCGCCACGCAGCCGATCCAGGCCACCGCCAGGTCACCCGCGTCGCGCGCAAATCGGTTGCGGGCGACTGCCCGCGCCGCTGCGTCGGCCGGCCGGAAAAGGTGCGTGTCTATGCCGTTGTGCACGACCACCGACTTGGTGCGCGCAAAGCCCTGCTGCTGATGCGTTTGCCGGCTCGCCTCCGAGCAGTAGTGGACGACATCGGTGCAACCGGTCCTGGATAGTGCCGCACAGATGCGGCGCGCACACCGCGTCAGCCAGTATCGGCCTGTGCCTTCGAGCTCCGTTCCGTGCAGGGACCACAGCACCCTCGCCCCCACGAGCTTGCCGAGGCAGGCGAAAAGGCAGCCGTAGTAGAGCCAGCCCACTGTCCATTGTGGAGCGAGCCTGCGCAACACGAGCAGGGCGCGAACAATGCCGACCGGCAGCATCAGGAGCGCCAGCAGCTTGTTGCGCGGACCGAGCGACCGGACCCCGACATTGTCGGGTACGCGGAAAAACGGCTCGCGCGCCAACAGCGTCACGATGACGTGGCTACCCGTCGGATCGCCGCCGGCGATCTCCGCCGCCATTCGCTCGGCCCCACCCTGTTCCAACGTCGGAATGAAATGGACAACCTTCACCATGCTCTTCAAGGTCTTTCCGGTTGGCGGCTTTGATGACGAAATCCAACATAATGTCGTACATGTCGACTCCCGCCCCAAACATAAATGGGGATATTTCGGTATGAGCGCGCCGTTCGCTGGCAGATCGAATCTACAATGGCGCAGACAAATCGTCTGAAATCGCAAAAACCCGCTTTGAGGGTTTGGGACCATGTCGCTGCTGCGGCAGATCGCGTTCGGCCTGCGGACCCAGGGTTTGGCCTACATCCGCCGCTGGCCGAGGAACGAGCTGTGGAACCCCCGGCAGCGGCTCACACCCCATCTGCGTGCCGCGATCATCGCCGCGCGGGAGGGGGTTTGCGGCCGCGACGAGGGGGAGCCCGCATGGTCCGAGGGCTGCCTCCAGCTGGTCCACGATCTCGGCGCGGCGCCCGTCACCTTCGACTTCGCCGGCTATCTCGCCGCTGCCGAGGTCGAGCGCCGCCGCCGCGGGCTGGCCGGCATCAACGTCGTGTTCGTTGCCGGCCCTTTCAACGGCGTGCGCGAGGAATTGCAGGACTATGAGCGCGCCCGCGATGTCGAGGCTCGCCACTGGCGCATCCGCCATATCCTGCTGCCGATGCTGGCCTTCCTGCCGAGCGTGCGCGGCTACGCCTACTGCGCGAGCCGTGAGCAGGCCCGCGCCCTCGCCGCCACCGACCCCGGCAAGCTGTACCCTTCAGATTATCGTGTCTTCCTGCCGCGCCATCCTTCGAAGCGCGCCCTCTTCGAGCACGCCCGCACCGGCGGCGAGGTGTGGCCGCTGCTGCGCGCCACCCCGCGCGGCATCCGCCTGGCCGCGCAGTATCTGCAGCGCGTCGCTCACGGCCGCCGCGCGATCGTCATCACCTTGCGGCTCAACGATTTCGCACCCGAGCGCAACAGCCGGACGGCAGAGTGGCGGCGCTTCGCCGACGGTCTCGACGAAAAGCGCTACGCTGTCGTGTTCGTGCCCGACACGGAAACGCTCGCCCGCGACGGACCTCCAGCCGTGGGGCGCCATCTCGTTTGCGAGGCCGCATGCTGGAGCCTCGAGTTCCGCATGGGCCTTTATGAGCGCGCTTGGCTCAACATGGGCACCATGAACGGACCGCTTGAGCTCTGCTGGTACAACGAAAAGGTCCGCTACGTCGCCTTCCTGGAGCTTGCCGCGGACAACGTCGAGATGCGGCGCCTGATCGAGGAGAGCGGGCTTACCGTCAATGCCAACCTAGCGTTTGCCAGGCCCTGGCAGCGTCTCGTCTGGGCCGGCGACCACTTCGAGGTTATCCGCGGCGAGTTCGAGGACATGGAGCGTGCGCTCGCCGCCGTTACCGCCAATGCCCGGCCGGTTCTGGGCGCGACCGGGATCGGCGCGGCATCGAGCCGCTAAAGGAAGGTTGCGATGGCCATCGGGGCCATTCATCTCGCGTGGCTGAAGCGGCTCGCCGAGCGGCGGTCGTTTCAGGGGTTGGTGTCCGTTCTCGACCTTGGTCCTCAGGATGTTCAGATCGAGCGCCCGGTTCTGGAGGCGGCCATGCGCGGCCTCACGCCGCCCCGGCTGCTTGCGCGCCTGTTGCACGAACTCTATCCGGACGGCCGCGTGTCGAGAACGGGGCAGAAGGCCTTTTACGGTCTCTTCGGCCTCACCTCGTATGCCTCCATCGACCTCGAGGACGGCCGCGCGAATTACCGCCTCGATCTCAACGCCCCCGTCGATGGTCTTCCCGAATTCGACGTGGTCACCAATTTCGGGACGGCCGAGCACATCTTCAACATTGGCGAGGCCCTGCGCACGGTGCACAAGCTCACGCGCCCTGGTGGTCTGTCACTGCATTGCCTCCCGAGCTTCGCGTTCATCAATCACGGCTTCTATGCCGTTCATCCCAATGCGCTCATCGAAATGGCACGCGTCAATCGCTACGACCTTGTCGACTTCAGCTATTTCGACAACGCTTTCGTGCGTAACGTCCGGCTGGGCCGCGAAGGCCTCGCCGGCTTCACTCTCGACAGCCTACCGATAGGACTCGCCGACATGGTGGACACTCAGGCGTTCATGACCAAGGTGGTCGACCGCTTTTATGAGAACCTTCGCGCGGTCGAGACCCGATGCGAGCTCGCCGCGTTGAGCCCCTTATCTGCCGGGCCCCCGGCAGCGGACTATCCGAGCCGCGCCTATCACCTTTGCTTCGTTTTCGACCTCGCCTTCGTCGCCATGCGGCGGCCTGCCGAACGCCAGCCGTTCGTCATGCCGTTGCAGGATCCGGGCGGCGTGGCGCCGCTTGCAGGTCCACCGGGTAAGGCGGCAAGCTCCCAATGAAATCGAAGAAGCGATAGCTCTCGAGCAACTCGCTTTCCTCGATTGCAAGAAACTCCCGTGCCGCAAGCACCCGTTCGCTCGGCCCCCCGAGGCGCGCCAGATCGCTCAGACCGGGAGGGAGAGGCTCACCTGCACACGAAGCGACCGTGACGCCGCCAATGGTACGATGACGGAACCCGAGGGCCGCCAGCATCGAGCAGACCTGCGTTCGGCTGTGGAAGCGCTCCTCTCCGACGTTCTGAAAGAGCAGGGCACCGCCATCGGAGGTGGCGAGCATGGCCCTGGCAATGCGCAGAACGTAAGGGAGCGCGAAGGCATCCATCTCGCCCATCGCAGCATCGCAGACGACAACGTCGGCCGGCTCCGGCTGCCCCTCGTGCAGCCGCGCAAAATGCCACCAGGGAACGTGCGTCGCTTGGTGCGCGAAACACGGTGGCGGCTCCTCGAACCGTGCTCCCTCGCTGAAATCGGCGGCAATCGCCGCCATCAAGCGATTCTGCCAGAGGTAGAGTGCCTGGCACACTTCCATGGCCGCATAGCTGTGCCCAGCATTGAGCAGATAGGCGCCGAGGTATCCCGATCCTGGCCCGATCTCATAGACCCTGAGCCGCCGCTGCCGCATGGCCGCCATGGTTTCGATGGCCCGCAGCAGCGCCATTGGCGCAAAGAGACACATGAGCGGCCGCACGGGGCGGCCGAAGCGCTCGACGGTCAGCGTCCGGATCTGATCGGAAAGGCGGCTGATCGCGCGCGCTTCCGTCTCGCTGTAGAGGGGATGCTCAAGCAGCGGGGTGCGCGCCAGCAGTTCGTACATGATGTCCGCATAGCGGCGCAGTTCCTCCTCCTTGCTCACGCGGGCGGGAAAGTTCACGTCGTTGAACGCTCTCGGCGAGAAGGCCCGGATCGCGGGATAGGATGCCTTGGCACGAGCATCCCGCTCTCTGGCGTCGTACTCTTCGATCGTGAGCAAACGATCGCCCATGCTCCCTCTCCCCCGTAACCCCACCCGGTAGACTCGCGGATCAGCGCGGCTCGCGCACGGCAAGGTGCCTTCGATAGTCTTCCGCCCCATCGACGCATGCCTGCCTCAGTTGACTGGCGAGGTCGCGGCTGGCCACGTCTGCGCGGCGCACCAGCCAGCCGAGCACTTCGAAGGCGAACTCGATCTGGCCGCAGGCCTCCGCGAGCGCCGCCAGCTTGAGGCAGCGACGAACGTCGGGCGAACCGGCGTCCGGCGTCAGCGGGTCGCGCAGGTAGAGAGCATGCCCCTCCACGAGCTGGCCCCACGCGCTGACTTGCTGGCCGAGGGTGGGTTGGACCAGGGCGAGGTGCTGTGCAGCGACTGGTGCGACTGCCCGGCCGACGTAATGGTGCGCGAGCAGATCGAAGAAAGTGAAGCCTGCGCCGCGCAGGTGCGCGTCGATGTCGGCGAACAGCGGACGCCCTCGGTAGGACTCGACGAAGGAGACCTCCACCAGGATGCCGAGCACACCGTCGAGCAATCCGGCCGCCCCTTCGAGTACCTGCAGCTCGGCCCCCTGCACATTGAGTTTGACGAAGTCGATTTCGGTCAACCCTGCTTCGCTCGCCCACTCCTTTAGGCTGGTGACGCGGAGCGGCTCGGTATGGGTGGCAACGAACACCTCGCGAGCCGGCGAGGTTGCGGTTGGGTTCTCGAACTTCCAGCGGTCAGTGATCTCGCGATTCTGCGGCAGGAACGAGCCTCCCCCGCTCGCCTTGTTGTGATGGAAGTGAAGACAGCCGCTCGTGCGCCATAGGCCAGCCGCATGAACTCGCCGCTCGTGGCCATTTTTCCGGGCAAGTTCGTTGAGGCGTGCGGCCTCGGCCTGATCAGGCTCGAACCCGAAGATGGCGAGCCGGTGCGGCGGAAAGGGTCGCCAGCGCGGATCGTCCTCCCCATCGCGTGCGCCAGCATCAACGATGACGAAGCGCTCGCCGGGAGGCAGCAGCTCCATGAGCCGCGGCACCAAAAAGAGCGCCTCGCGCCTGATGTACTTCAGCGCGACCTCGTCCTTTGCCCCCATGTGCGCCGCTTCGAGTGCGGCTATGCGCACGCGCGCCGCTTTGAGTTCCTCGCCTACGGCTGCGAGCTGGGCCAACAGCGTCTCCTTCTCTGCCTCCGGCCCGGTCCTCGTTTTCCACATCGGTGTGACGATATCGCCGTTTCCTACGCGGACAGTCTTTCGCCGTGATCAGCCGTGACCTCCCGCCCCGCGCGCCAGCTGGGCGGCAACAGTCCCTGCAACCTGTGGCAGCGGTAGCCGCCCGCCACGAAGGCATCGCCGATAAGTGCGACCCCGTCGAGAAACGGCTTGCCCCTTCGCCATTCGAGACGGCGGCTGCCTCCGAGCGGGGTCGCAAGCCGAGCCGACCGGCCCGCCTCGAGCCGTAGCTCGCCGATCAGCGCGTGATCGAGGATCGTCCTCAGCAACCGGCGTCGGCTGGCCGCTGCCGTGATGTCCGTCACCTCCTCGAGCAGCGCGCCGCATACGGTGGTCGCATCCGGCAGCAGTAGGCTGACGCGCGTGCGCGGGCCCGCAAGCCGTGCCAGCGGTGTCTCGGCGAGGGCGAGAGCAAGCAACTGTTGGATGTCCGGCCTCTCCGCGGCCGGTCCGACGCTCAGAATGCGCAGGGTCTCACGCACACCCCTGATGCGAGCGAGCAGGGCATCCGACTGCCGCTCGGCTCGCCGCCACGAAGCCGGCGTTTTGTCCCCGCCATGGATGTGGAAGTAGCAGGCCGCGACGTCGTCGTTGGCAGGGCTGTCGTAGCGCAGCCACCAGCTCCCGACCTCCCACGCATCGAGCCGCCTCGACGTCGCATACCACTCAAGATCCTTCATGAGCGGCGTCAGAGACAGCGCGAAGAGATCGTCAGAGTCGGTGATGTAGTGCGCAAGGGCCGGGTCGATCGGGTGGGCCGGCAGCGCTTGCGCGTTGAGATGCACGGTATTTGGGTCATAGGCGAACATCTCACGCACCAACACCCGCATGAGGTAGCCCTCGCCCTCCACCGGCCACAAAATGAACTCCGGGTGGATTGGGAAGTTGGGGCTGTTCCGCAGATAGGTGAGAAACAGGGGGTGCGCATGCCGCATGGCGAGGTCGACCAGCTCGCGCGCCGGCGCATCCATCACCGGGTCCGTTCCGCCGCGGTAGCGCCGCTCGAGCTCGGGCACGACCGTTTCGGCGATCACGCGCACGTAGCTCATGAAGATCGCGCGCTTACCGGCCTTCGCCAAGCGCCCCACGTGCGCGAGCGCGCCGTTCGACCACACGACGTCCGGCGGCACGAACAGGATCATTGCACCGGCGGCGAGCGCATCGTCGATGCTGCGGCGCCAGAGCAGATGGTGCATCTGTATCGGGTCGAGGTGTCGATCGATAGCGACACCGGTTACCTCCATGGGCACGATCTGCTGCGCGCGCCGGAACGCGGGCGACTGCCGGATGACTGGGACATCCGCGTCGTCCGTGTAGATCCGATACGAGACGTCGTGCTGCCGCGCTAGGGCGGCGAGGTTTCCGGGCGCGAGCAGGCTGGCGAGGTTGACGCTGAGGAAGATGCCGGTGTGCCAGGGCCCCCACACCACCGTCGACAGCAGAAACCTCCGTTTGTCCATGGCAGGACAGTTCGTTGCAGGGCGCGAACTGTCAGTCAATCGGTAAGAAATTACGATCCCCAAGGGCCGCCCGCAAACCTGCATAGTATATCAGATATTCTTGAAACGCTCCGGAAAACGCTGGCGAGCAGGATTTCATTTCCGCGCCGATCCGCTATTGGCGAGGCGGATGAAGCAAACACCCAAGGCCGACGCCGCGCGATTTTCAGCGGGCGATCGGCTGCGCGAGCTGCGGGAGCGGGCGAGGGCGGCGCAAAGAGCCGGCCGGATCTCGCATGCGGCCATGCTCTATGTGGCCATCGCCGAGGCCGAGCCCGCCGACGGCGAGGCGCTGCACGAGGCGGGTTCGTTCCTCCTCGCGGTCGATCGCAGCCTTGCCGGTGTCGAAGCGCTCACCGAGCAGCACCGCCGCCGTTTCGCGCTCTCTGCGGCCGAAATGGAGGTTGCCGACTTGGCTCCCGCGAGCGGTCGGCGGGGCCGGCATCTGGCGCAGCGCTGCCTGCTCGAGGCGTGTCTTCGCGAGCCGGAGCGATGGCAGTGGCAGCTTGAGCTCGCCGAAGCCTTGGAGAAGAGCGGCAGGCCGCACCAAGCGCTCGAATGGCGGCGCAATGCGGCGCGGTTGCGACCGGACCTGGGTGAAGCCACGCAGCAACCGCGGCCTGAGTGCGTGCCGCAGCCGGCGGAGAGCGCTCATAGCAACCTCGCCCACGCGCGCGCATGTTGGCGCCGGGGTGATAGGATCGCCGCTCTTAAGGCATATCTCGCAGCCGTCGAGCCTTACAAGGTGACGGCCATTCCCCAGCGCTATGAAGTCTGCGGCGACTACAAGGTGCTCCAGCATGTCGACGGGCGCTTTTACGCGATACCGCGGCGGGTGATCGAGTTCACCATTATCGACGGCACCGTCTACAGGCTGACCGGCATGGCGCGCACGTCCGGCCGGGCGCTCCCGCCCTGGGTGATCGCGGCCGGATTGCGTCTGCGGGCGGCCGCACGGATGGCGATCGCGGCCGTTCCAATCCTGCATCCCGCCGCGCGCTCAGCGGTCGTCTGGGTCTCCGCCGTGGTGGAGGTACCGCTCGTGCGGTCGCTTCTCGGCCTCCTGCGGCTTGCGGCCTGGCAATGCTATCGCGTGCGCGGTGTGCACGTGTCCGATCGCTTAGATGGCCTGCTCGATCTGATCGGCGTGCCGCTAGCCGGCAGGTCCTCAGTGCCTTCGGAAGCGGTCGGAGATGGCGAGTCGGCAACCGCGCCAGTGTGAGGTGTTGGAACATGACGGCAAGAAAAAGAAGGACGCTGACGGACCAATGCATCACGCGCCTGCGATCGGAGCCCTGGGTTGAGCTTGCCCAAGGCGACGATCTTGCCGGATGGGGCAAGGAGGAGGAGATCCGCTACAACCAGGCTAACCGCCAGACCGAGAAGTACCGCTTCTTCCGCCGCGTCTTCGACTACCTCAAGGAGAACGAGATCGGCGGCGATTATCACGAATACGGCTGCCACCGAGCCCGCACCTTCCGCATGGCGCTGACGGAGGCGCGACGTCATGGTCTCGATGGCATGAGGTTTTGGGCCTTCGACAGTTTCGCCGGCCTGCCCGATCCGGTGAGCGAGACGAGCGTCAGCAAGTGGACCAAGGGTGCCCTCACCACCTCGGAGTCGGAGTTCCTGGCCATGATCGCGGGACACGGCATATACGTGGAGCGCGTGAAGACGGTACCCGGCTTTTACGCTCATTCTCTGGATGGCGAGCGTCAGCGCCACTTCATCGAGAAGGAAAACCCCATCGCCCTGGTCACCGTTGACTGCGATCTCTACGAATCGGCGCTGCCGGTGTTCGAGTTCATCGAGCCGCTCTTGCAGGACGGCAGCGTCGTTTACGTGGACGACCTGTTCGTGGGCAACAAGGGCAACCCCGGCCGCGGCGTGGCACGTGCCTTCCTTGAATGGCAGCGCCGTTCGCGCTGGCGCTTCCTCCGCCACCTCGATGTCGGCTGGTGGGGGCGTAGCTATATCGCCGTCGACGGGCCTGCCCTTGATGGCATGATCTGAGTGCTATGCGCCAAACAGGCTCGGCGGCCGTCCGTCCTTGCCGGCAAGCGGGTCGGCCCGCACCGTGTAGAGGAGGCCCTTCCAGCCGAGCCTTTCGAGTTTCCTTGCGATCGCGGCGTCGTGGAGATAAGCGGTTATCACGATCGTCGACAGCGTGCCGAGCAGCTTTGCTGAGGGTGCCACGATGGGAATGTCATGGCCGGCACCGTAGGCGCGCTGGCCAGCATACATCGGCGTATCGTCGAGCACCGCCTGGAAAGGACCGGGGCCGGGATAGAGTCCGAGCAGCGCTTGGGCGTAGGCGTTGGCTCCATAGAGAGCGACGGCGCCCTTGATCGAATCAAGACGCCTCTGCCCGAGCGCGCGGCGCTCCCTGAGCGCTTGGCGGAGCGCGCCGGCCTCCTGACAGGGAGCAGCGGCTTCAGGCTCCGGCAGGGCACGCTTCAGGACGAAGCCGATGTCGTGGCCGTCCTTCAGCGCCATGCTGCTCACGGTCTCGAAGCCGATACGCCGGACCAGCAGCGCTATCTCGCGCTCCCGGAAGTAGTGCACGTGCGGGTAGTGAAAGTCGACGATCGACGCCGCTGCCTCTATGTATTCCGCTCTCGGCAGCTCCAGGTAGACGACGCCTCCTGGAGCGAGGTGCGCACGCAGAGCCGCGAGGAACGGCGCCGGGTGGGCAACGTGCTCGATCACTTGGCGGCAGACGATGACGTCGAATCTGACGCCGGCGAGGCTTGCCGCCGGGAACATGGACGAATGCAGCCTGACCCCGGTGCCCGCGAACCGCTCGGTGCTGAGCGCGCGGCTCGGCTCGACGAGATGCACTTCCCGCGCATGCTGTGCGAGGGCGACGGCGAGTGCGCCCGAGCCGCCGCCGACGTCGGCGACCACCGGGTTAGGCTTCGCGTGTGCCAGCACGAAGCGGGCCGTATCCTCGAGGTTCTGCACCATCTCTGGGCTGACCGGCATATTGGTGAGCACGTTGGCGGCATAGAGGTCCTCGGCCCGGCTCAGGTCGAAGGCCGCGTTGTAGAGATGACCGCAGCTCGAGCACGCGACGATGTCTAGTGTGCCGAAGCCGGGCGCGAGCCCGAGACCGGCTGGCGGCGCAAACGGGTGGAGCGGGGCCCGCGCCACTTCGAGCACCTTCAGCGACGTGCGCGCGCCACACAGGATGCATCCCTCGATGCCGTGTCCGTCTTGCATGTGAGAGGCCCCGCTCATGCGGACCCGGCTCCTGTCACCGGCATCGGCAGGTTGTCGGCCACGAAGGCGCGGATGCTCCGCGTCACCGTCATCGGCTGGTAGCCGAGGGCGAGCGCCCGCGCGTTCGAAATGATGAACGCCGCCTTGCCGCCGCGGGCATACGACACGCGCTCCGCCAGACCGGCAGCTTCGAACAGGGTCGTGAACACGGCCCGGATGGGGATCGGCTCGACCGCCGCCAGGTTGGCGACGGTAAACCCCGGTCGCGGCGAGGTGAGCCAGGCATCAAGGAAGCGGGCGAGGTCGCTCACGTGCACGACGTTGTTGAAGAGGGCGTCCGGATTGCGCCCCTTCACCACGTCGCCTGCGAGGATACGATGGAGTGCTTCGGACAGGAAATTGTCGTGCGAACCGCGTCCGACCGTTCCGGGCAGGCGCAGCGCCAGCCCTGACGGCGCGCCCCTTCTCACTGCGTCCGCCACCAGCCGCTCGCCTTCGAGCTTGGAGCGGCCGTAAAGGTCGGGATCGGCGGGTGCTAGGTCCTCGACGACCTCGGCAACGCCGATGACCCCGTACACCGCCATCGAGGACAGGAACACGACCGCGCGCGCGCCAGCGCGAACGGCTGCGCGGCACACTTGGGCCGTTGCCGTGACGTTGCGCAAGTAGAGCGCATGGAGGTCGGGCAAACGCGCGGGGATCTCGGCCGCACAATGAATGACGCAGTCGAATCGCTCGGGCAAGCTGCCGGGGAGGCACAAGTCAGCCTGCTTGACGGCGATGGGCGCGGGCAAGGTGCCGGGGCGACGCACGATGGCGGTTACCGCGTGGCCTCGCGCCGCGAGGTGGCGTGCGATCGCACCGCCCACGAAACCGCCGGCGCCGGTGACCACCACCAGGCCCGCACCGGTCTTCATGGCTCGAGCGGCATCTGCGTCGGCGCACGGGCCGCGATCTGGGCGAGTTCGATCAGCTCCTCCAGGACGGCAATGTCCTGCGGTCGCGCTACGACAAGCCCTTCGAGCACAAGATGCAGCGAGCAGCTTTGCGCGAGGATGCTCTTGAGGATCGCGCCCCGCCGCTGGGCACGCCGCGGCAGCATGCTCATGCTGCACATCACCACACCCTGAAAGTCGCGCAAGTCCTGCACCATGCCCTCGAGCACGAGATAGGAGTGATGGAAAGCGTTCTCGTTCACGGGCAGCACGTAGAGCAGCCCCTTGCGCTGGCAGTAGTCGCGCAGCACGAGCGACTGGACCGGCACGGGAATGGAATAGCCGCCGAACGGTCGGGACGTCACATAGCCGCGATAGCCCCCGTGCTTCCGCTCGCCCATTGGCAACTACTCCGAAAAGCCGTCGGGATTCCGGTAGGCCATGCCGAGCCGGGTGGCCGGACGCGTGGTAATCGGCAGGTAGAACGCGCCGAGCGATTTCTCTGCGCTGACGTAGGGCGTGAACAGACCTTTGTAGCGCACATTGAGTGACACTCTGGTGGTCTCCTCCTCGTTGACGACGTTGCCGTGCAGAAGGTTGGGGCAGAACATGAGCTGCTCGCCGTAGTTGATGGTGAGCCAAACGAGGTTGCCCTTCACCGCCTCGAACAAGGCGCGCATGCCGCCGCTGCCCAGCTCGCTCATGCGTGCGATGGCCGCCTCCGACTTTGGCCGCGGCAGGATGAACATGGACTTGGTGCCCGCCACGTCGACGAGCGGCAGCCATTGCACGACCTGGTAAGGGGTCTCGCCGGAGAACGCGTCGGCATGGATGTCGAGCAACGATGTCTTGTCGTGCGGCATCTGGATCGAGACGTTGATGCGGTTCTGCATGGCAAGCTCGTTGCCGACCAGCGTCTCGACCAGGCGGCGGGCGAGCTTGAAGGCCGTGGGGCGGAACCAGGCCTTGTCGTTGAGCTCGCGATAGATGCCAAGCCGCACAGAGTTGAGCTTCTCGATCGGCACGGTCCTGTGGAGCTGATCGAGAAACGTTCCGTCGTCGGCGGGCGGCCTTGCCTCGGCGAGGCGTGCCGCGATGCGCACCGTCTCCCGGCGTAGGGCATCGAGCGCGGCACGATCCTCGACGTCGCGAACAACGTAGCCGTTAGCGAGGAATTCCTGCGCCAGCGCGCTTTCCTCTGCGAGGTGAAACGTCTCGACCAGCGCCATCCATCAGGCTCCCGGTAAACCGCGGCCATACCGCCCCCTAACTGCCAACTGTTGGCCCGGTCAATTTGCCGGCGTGCGCCATCCCCTGGCGGAAATGGTCTCTAAAGGAATTGCTTTATCCGTCATCTGGCAACGGAGATTCGTTTCCGACCGACGTGTGGAGAGAATGCCGGCCCCCTCTTTTTCTTGCTGGAGATTCGAACTGTCGTTCGCCCATCTCAACCGCGGGCCGACCGGGACGCGCCTCGGCTATCCCTGCCATTTGGCTCGATCCGCGTCCGGGCTTCCGCCGGGAGTAGAGGGCCGATGCTCTTCACGTGCGAACTCGACCTCATCGTCATCGGCGTCCAGCTCGCCGGCTTGGCTGTGGTCGCGGGCGCTGCGGTCGAGCTTGCTCTGCGCGCCCGCGTCTTCGACCCGACCAAACCGTACGTTCTGAACCCAGGCTGGCAGGCGACCTTCTGCCCCTCTTCCGACGGCACACCCGGCATTCATCGCAAGGCGAAGACCCGCATCAACCGTCTCGGGCTTCGGGGTGAGGTGCCGCGGCGAGGTGCCTTGCCTCGCGTGCTCACCCTCGGTGGTAGCACCACCGAGGACATCATGCTGGAGTTCGCCGACTCCTGGCCGGGACTGCTTCAGAGCCACCTGCGCCGCTCCCATCCCAAGGCTTGGGTGGGCAATGCCGGCAAGGCCGGCAGCAACGCCCGCCACTGCGCCATGCAGCTCGAAACGCTGCTGTCTCGGATCGCCGGCATCCACATTGTCGTTTTGCTCGCGGGGCTCAACGACTTGCTCTACGATTTTCGCATCCATCACCCAAGCGACTTGCCACCCGATTGGGACCGCAAGCAGGCCTTCAAATATCTCCCATCGGAAACGCTTGCCTGGTACCAGCGGCTCGCGACGGTTGAACTAGCGCGGCGTTGGCTCAGCGCTCTGCGCGAGGATCGCAAACATCCGTTGGTCGACCTCGGCGCGCAGATTGCGACCTACAAGCTGAGACGCCGCGCCGTTCGGGCAGAAGACTTCATCCGTGACGTTCCTGACCTGTCGCAGCCGCTCACGCGCTTTGGCGAAGTATTGGAGAGGATCGTGATGCTGGTGGCGCGGCACGGAGCCGAATTGGTTCTGGTCACGCAGCCCGCGATCTGGGTGGACGCTCCGGGGCCCGAGGTGCGGTCCCGCCTCTACGCCGGCGGGGTCAACGGCCCACACCAGTGGCTGCTTGACGCACGCAACCCTTGGTACCATCACACCGTGCTGCGGCGGATGCTCGACAGCTACAATGACATATCGCGCGCCGTCTGCCGCCGATATGGGCTCATCTGTGTCGATCTGGCGGAAACTATGCCGAAAAGCGCAGAGTTCTTCTACGACGACTTTCATTTTTCGGCTGCCGGATCGGCGTTTGCCGCCGGCGAGATTGCAGCGGTGCTTGCCACCCGGTGCAGAGCCTGCAGATGAGCGGCCTTCTGAATAGCAAATGTGCGACAAAGGATATCAAATATAAAACCGGGTCGAATTGCTCACAGTCGGCGGTGGATTTGAGCGCCCCACTTGATCGCGCACCGCCTGTCGTCGAGTAACTGGTCTCTTGAATCGATGGGGATACCTCGGGTCGCTGCACCTGTTGGATTAGGCAGCTCCGCGAGTCGGCCGTTCCGCAAGCTGCGGGCCGACTGCCGTTTGCGGGGGCGTCACAAAAGGGCGGAGGTTCAGCCGGAGCATGGCGGAAGGCATCGGCATTCACACGAGCGCCGCCGCGCCCGGCGCGCTGGACGGTCACCGCCACCTCGCATCTCCGCTCCGCGTCGCGCTCGAGGACCTCTCCGCCGCCTGGCGCCAGCGCGCCCTCTGGCTGCGTCTTGGGCATCGGGAGCTGCGCCGCCGCTACCGTAGAACGGTGCTGGGCCCCTTTTGGGCGACCGGACACATTGCCCTATACGTACTTTTCGTCGGCTTCGTCTTCTCGCGCGTTCTCTCGCTCGCCCCCTCCCAGTACATCCCCTACCTGACGACCGGCTTGATCGCCTGGACCCTGCTTTACGCGGTGATGTCGGAGGCCACCACCGCGCTGACCGGCGCCGCCGGCATTCGCCAGCACGTGCCGTTTCCCTACTCGCTGTTCGTGTTGGCGATGCTGTGGCGCAATCTGATCGTCCATGCCCATCACTACGTGCTCTACGTTCTGCTTATCCTGCTCTATCCCGTTGGCCTCTCCTGGCACCTGCTGCTCCTGATGCCCGGCTACCTGCTGCTGATCGGCAATCTCGCCTGGATCGCCTTTGCCATAGCCGTGCTGTCCGCGCGTTATCGCGACGTCGCTCAGCTTGTCGCCAACGCCCTGCAGATCATGGTGTTTGCCACCCCCATATTCTACCGGCCCGAAATGCTGAGCGAGGCGCAGCAGGTCTACCTGTTGATGCCGAACCTGCTTCACCATCTTGCCGTCGTCATTCGCGCGCCGCTGTTGGCGGAAGTCCCACCGCTCTCAAGTTACCTCGTGCTGGTCGCGGCCCTGATCGCGGGGACGCTGGCGACCGCCTGGCTGTTCGGCAGGCGCCGCCATGTTCTGGTGTTCTGGATCACGTGAGGCTGGCGCCATGGCCGAGATTGCTCTTCGCGACGTATGGCTGCGCTATCCCGTTTACGAGGCGCACCGCAGCTTCCGTGTCGACCTGCTGTCGCGCCGTGTCGGCGGCATCATAGGCCGCGCCGCCCCGGGCTCCATTCCGTTCGTTACCGCCCTGCGCGGCATCGATCTGGCTCTGGCGGACGGCATGCGGCTCGGTCTTGTCGGCCACAACGGCTCCGGCAAGTCGACGCTGATCAAGGTCCTCGGCGGCATTTACGAGCCGAGCCAGGGCGAGGTGCTGGTGTCGGGCCGCACCGCCACCCTGATCACCATGGGGCTCGGCATGGATCCCGACGACACCGGCTACGAAAACATCGTGAACTGCGGACTCTACCTGGGCATGTCGCCCGCCGAGATCGCCGAACGGATGCCGGAGATCGCCGAGTTCACCGAGCTCGGCGACTTCCTTTCTCTGCCGCTCAAAACGTTCAGCTCGGGCATGGTCGTTCGCCTCGCCTTCGCCATCACCACCGCGATCGCGCCCGAGATCATCATCATGGACGAGGGCATCGGTGCCGGCGACGCTCGCTTCGCCAAGAAGGCCAAGCTGCGGCTCGAGCGCATGATCGACGCTTGCTCCATCATGGTGCTGGCCTCGCACTCGCGCGAGCTGATCGCGGAGTTCTGCAGCGAAGCCGCTCTGCTCGACCAGGGCCGCATCGTCCGGCGCGGTCCGGTCGCCGATGTCCTCGCACATTACGGCGAACTGAGCCGCGCCTGACGGTCACCGGTTCGGTGCAAAGGGGAGCCGAGATGGGATACGTGAATCAGTACATGGGCGAGGTGAGCCGCATCGCGCAGAGCCTTTCCTGCGACACCATAGAGGCGATGTGCGATGCACTCGTAAGGCTGCGCGAGCGCGGCGGGCGGCTGTTCATCGTGGGCGTGGGCGGAAGCGCGGCCAACTGCAGCCACGCCGTCAACGACTTCCGCAAGCTGTGTGGCATCGAGGCCTACGCGCCGACGGACAACGTCTCCGAGCTCACCGCGCGCACCAACGACGACGGTTGGCACACCGTCTTCGCCGAATGGCTGAAGGTCAGCCGCGCCGGAGCTGCCGACGCGCTGATGGTGTTCTCCGTCGGCGGCGGCAACCTCGAGCGCAACGTCAGTCCCAACATCGTAACGGCTCTCGAGGAGGCCCGGGCGCGTGGAATGAAGGTGCTGGGCATCGTCGGCCGCGACGGTGGCCATACCAAGCGCGTGGGCGACGTCGTGCTGGTCGTGCCCACGCATGCCGAGCCCCGCGTCACTCCGCACGTGGAGGCCTTCCAGGCCGTCGTGTGGCACGCCCTCGTCTCCCATCCGCGTCTGCAACAGGCGCCGACCAAATGGTAGTCCGCGCCGCCTTTCTCGACCGCGACGGCGTGATCAACGCCAACGTTCTGCGTGACGGCAAACCGGTGGCGCCCACTTGCGTCGACGAACTGCGCGTTCTGCCGGGTGTCGTGGAGGCGATGGCGAAACTTAAGGCTGCGCAATACATGATTATCGTCGTCACCAACCAGCCCGACCTTTCGACCGGACGCATAACTGCGGCCAATCTTAATGCCATCCACGCCGAGCTGCGGCGCCGGCTGCCATTCGATGGGATCGAGGTCTGCCCGCATACCGCTGCCGCAGCCTGCGCCTGCCGCAAGCCCCGTCCGGGCATGCTGATCGCGGCTGCCGCCAAACACGGAATTTGCCTCGCGCAAAGTTTCATGGTCGGTGATCGGATGTCGGACATCGAGGCTGGAATCAGCGCCGGGTGTTTCTTGACAGCGCTGATTTCCGACGATTACCAAAATTGCCTTTCCGGTATTCCGGACATTATTGCCAAATCTTTGTTGGAAGCTGTGAATTCAATATTGACGAGCAAATGGTTGTCGGGGGCTGCGCGATGAAATGTGCCAATGTGGACGACCTTCAGATACGGATTTTCGCCGACGGGGCCAATCTCAACGACGTACGCGCGATGGCCGCCGATCCGCGCATCTCCGGATTTACCACCAACCCAACGCTCATGCGCGCTGCCGGTGTTGCCGACTACAGAGCCTTCGCGCGATCGGTGCTGGGCATTGTCGGTGATCGTCCGGTCTCGTTCGAGGTGCTCGCCGACGACTTCCCCACCATGGAGGCTGAGGCCCGCGAGATCGCCTCATGGGGCCGCAACGTTTACGTGAAGGTGCCGGTGACCGACACCCGTGGCACCTCTGCGGCCCCCCTCGTCGCGCGGCTTTCAAGGTCCGGCATCAAGCTCAACGTCACCGCGGTGATGACGCTCGATCAGGTCGGCGAGATGTGCGCGGCCCTGGCCGAGGCGGTTCCGGCGATCATATCCGTTTTTGCCGGACGCATTGCCGACACCGGGCGCGATCCCGTGCCGCACATGCTGGAGGCGCTGCGGCTGATGCGCTCGCGCCCGCGGGCTGAGCTGCTGTGGGCGAGCCCCCGCGAGCTGCTGAACGTGTTTCAGGCCGATGCCACGGGCTGTCACATCATCACGGTGACGCCCGAGCTGCTGCGCAAGCTCGAGCTGGTGGGCAAGGACCTTGGCGTGTATTCGCGCGAGACCGTTGCCATGTTCCACCGCGACGCCGTGGCCGCGAACTACGCGATACCCATTGCCTCTGTCGAAGCCCTTTCCTGAGTTCCTCCGAGGGAGAGCTGACGCGCCTTCGTGCCCCGACCATCCGGTGAGTGCCGTCGAGAGCGATGAATCCCGAGCTGAAAAACGTGCTGGTGACCGGCGGCGCCGGTTATGTCGGCCACGTGCTGGTTCCGCGCCTGCTCGATCGCGGATACCGGACGACCATCTACGACGCGCTCTGGTACGGTTGCCGGCTGCCCAACCATCCGGCACTTCGCGTAATTAAGGGCGACATCCGCGACACGACGAGGCTTGCCGCCGCGCTGAAGGGCCAGGACGCGGTCCTCCACCTCGCCTGCATCTCCAACGACGCCAGCTTTGAGCTCGACGAAGCCTTGTCCAAGTCGGTGAACTACGATTGCTTCGAGCCGATGGTGATCGCCGCCAAAGAGGCGGGCGTCCGACGCTTCATCTACTGCTCATCGAGCTCCGTCTACGGCATCTCGGACGCACCGGACGTCACCGAGGAGCATCCCTTGGTTCCCTTGACGCTCTACAACCGCTTCAAGGGACTCTGCGAGCCGTTGCTGTTGAAGCACAAGTCCGATGGCTTCACCTGCGCAATTCTTCGTCCAGCGACCATTTGCGGCTACAGCCCGCGTACTCGGCTCGACCTTTCCGTCAACATCCTCACCAACCACGCCGTCAACAAGGGCATCATCACCGTTTTCGGCGGCAAACAGATGCGTCCTAACCTGCACATCGAAGACATGGCCGATGCCTACGAGCTGATGCTCGAGGCGCCCCATGAGAGAATACACGGCGAGACGTTCAATGTAGCCTTTGAAAATCACTCGATCGCCGACATTGCCGTGATGGTACGTCGCATCGTGCAGGAGGTGTTACCGCGGCAAGGCGGCATCGAGATCGTGACCACGCCATCCGACGACACCCGCTCCTATCACGTGAACTCCGACAAGGTACACCGCGTCCTTGGCTATCGGCCGAAGCGAACCATCGAGGACGCCGTGCGCGATCTGGTCCGCGCCTTCGCCAACAACCTGCTGCCCAACAGCCTTGACGACCCCGCCTACTACAACGTGCGCACCATGAAGATGATCGGCGTGAGATGAACCGCAGGATCGCAGTCGTGACCGGTGGTGCCGGCTTCATCGGCAGCCATATGGTCGACCTCCTCCTTGATCAGGGCTTCACCGTGCGCGCGATCGACAATCTCCGCTCGGGCCGCGAATCCAACCTCGCGCGTCACGCGCGCAACCCAGCCCTCTCCCTCGAGCGCGCCGACATCTTGCACCTGATCCCGTCCTCCTCCCTCTTTAGGGGTGCAACCTACGTCTTCCACTTCGCCGGCATCGGTGACATCGTGCCCTCCATCGAGCGGCCGGCGGAATACATGTCCACCAACGTACAGGGCACCGTCGCCGTGCTGGAATGCGCGCGAGCCGCCTGCATCGAGAAGTTCGTCTACGCCGCTTCCTCCTCCTGCTATGGCCTTGCCCACACGCCGACGCGCGAGGATCACCCGGTATCCCCCCAGTATCCCTACGCGCTCAGCAAGTATATGGGCGAGCAGGCAGCGCTGCACTGGCATGCGGTCTACCGCCTGCCGGCAAACTCGCTGCGCATCTTCAACGCCTACGGCCCCCGCGTCCGCACCACTGGCGCCTACGGGGCCGTATTCGGGGTCTTCTTGCGCCAGAAGCTGTCGGGCAAGCCGCTCACCGTCGTCGGCGACGGCACCCAGCGGCGCGATTTCGTCTACGTCACCGACGTGGCGGACGCTTTCCTGCGCGCGGCCGAGACGGCCTTTTCGGGGCGCATTTGGAACGTCGGCGCAGGTGCTCCGCAGGCTATCAACCGCTTGGTCGAGCTGATCGGCGGGCCGGTCGTCAACGTGCCGAAGCGCCCGGGTGAGCCCGATTGCACGCACGCCGACATCGCCCGGATTACCCGCGATCTCGGCTGGGTGCCGAAAGTCGCCTTCGAGGAAGGCGTCAGGGGCATGCTGGCCGAGATCGAGTCTTGGCGCGATGCGCCGCTCTGGGAGCCGCAATCGATCGCGGCGGCAACCGCCGGATGGTTCGCGGCCCTGGCGCCGGAGAAACGAAGATGATGGACGAGGCCAGCCGCAGGCTCGTGAGCCACAAGGTCAAGTCGGCGGATCAGGTGGCTGCCCTCATCGGCCCGCGCCCGCGCCGCAAGCGCGTCATCATGTGTCACGGCACCTTCGACATCGTCCATCCTGGACACATCCGTCATCTGCTCTATGCCAAGAGCAAGGCCGACGTTCTGATCGCCAGCCTGACCGCCGATGCCCACATCGCCAAGGCAAACTTCCGCCCCTTCGTCCCGCAGGATCTGCGCGCCTTCAATCTCGCCGCGCTGGAAGTCGTCGATTACGTGGTGATCGATCCGCACCCGACGCCGATTGCCAACATCGCACTCATCGAGCCTGATTACTTCGCCAAGGGTTACGAATACGCGCGCAACGGCCTGCATCCGCGCACGGCGGAGGAAAAGGCGGCGGTCGAGGCCTACGGCGGCGAGATCATCTTCACGCCCGGCGACATCGTGTATTCCTCCTCTCATCTCATCGAAACCGAGCCGCCCGCCATCGCCACCGAGAAGCTGATGGCGCTGCTTGCGGCCGAAGAGCTCACCACCGCCGATATTCGCCGGGCGCTCGATTTGGTCGAAGGCATCCGCGTTCATGTGGTCGGCGATACCATCGTCGACAGCTACACGCGCTGCACGATGATCGGCGGCATGGCCAAGACGCCCACCATGAGCGTACGCTTCGAGAGCCGCACGGACTTCGTCGGTGGGGCCGGCATCGTCGCCAAGCACTTGCAGGCAGCCGGTGCCAGGGTCACTTACTCGACGGTGCTCGGTGACGACGCGCTCGCCGAGTTCGCCTTGAAGGACCTGGGCGCGGCCGGGGTCGAATGCCTGCCCATCGTCGACCGCACGCGGCCGACCACCAACAAGAATGCGATCGTGGCCGCCGGCTACAACCTGATCAAGGTTGACACCCTCGACAACCGCTCGATCTCCGATCGCATCTTGAAGACGCTCTGCGATCAGATCGACGAGGTGCCCGCTGACGTCGTCGTGTTCAGCGACTTCCGGCACGGCATCTACAATCGCGACACCATCCCGCCGCTGACCCGGGCCATCCCTCGGCGCGCTTTCCGGGTGGCCGACAGCCAGGTGGCGAGTCGCTGGGGCAACATCCTCGAGTTTCGCGGCTTCGATCTCGTCACGCCCAATGAGCGCGAGGCGCGTTTCGCGCTTGGCGACCAGGACTCGGTCATCCGCCCGCTCGGCCTGCGCCTCTATCGACAGGCCGAATGCAAGACGCTGATCCTCAAGCTCGGCGAGCGGGGTCTGATGGCGTTCCGCGCCGTGCCCAAGAGCGATGAGGACGTGCGCGCCTTCTTTGCCCTCGACAGCTTCGCCGAACGGGTCGCCGATGCGGTGGGCGCGGGCGATGCCCTGCTTGCCTACGCCGCACCCTCTCTGCTGGCCACCGGTAATGTGGTCGCCGCCACCGTCTTGGGCGCCCTAGCCGCCGCGGTCGAGTGCGAACTGGAAGGCAACATGCCGGTCCACCCCAAGGACGTGCTCGACAAGCTCGCCCGCTTCGAGCGGCTTGCCAACTACAACTGAAGGAGGCGGAGCACGGGTTATGCGGGTTCTCATCGTCGGATATGGCGTGCAGGGCAGGAAGCGCATGCAGGTGGCCGGGAGGGATGTCGTTGGCATCGTTGATCCCTACACGGAGGATGCAAGCTGGCGTAGGCTCTCAGCCGTGCCGCTGGAGCGCTATGACGCCGCCATCGTGTGCACGCCGGACGACGTCAAGCTCGACCTGCTGCGCCATCTTGCGGAGCACGGCAAGCACGCTCTCGTCGAGAAGCCGCTTTTGGCTGGTAACGAGACCGAGTTGCTCGAGCTCGAGGAGGCGGCACGCAGGACCGGCGCGTTTCTCTACACCGCCTACAACCACCGCTTCGAACCGCACTTCCTGCGCATGCGCGAGCTGGTGCGCTCCGGCGTGCTCGGCCGGCTCTATTGCTGCCGCATGTTCTACGGCAACGGCACGGCGCGTCTGGTGCGCCAGTCAGACTGGCGCGACCGCGGCGGCGGCGTTCTGCCGGATCTCGGCTCTCACCTTCTTGACACGGTGCGATGGTGGTTTGGAAACGTCGCCGAGGATTGGCGCATCGTCTCGGCCAGCGCCTTCGAGACCCGCGCGCCGGACCACGTCGTCGTCGCCTCTTCGGCGAGCCGGCCGAAACTCGAGCTGGAGATGACCCTGCTTTCCTGGCGCAACCATTTCACCTGCGACCTCTTTGCCGAACATGGCAGTGCCCACATCCGGTCACTCTGTAAGTGGGGACCGACGACCTTTACCCACCGCGTGCGCGTGTTGCCGAGCGGCCGCCCTCTCGAGGAGAGCTCGACGCTCGTCCGCGACGATCCGACCTGGGCTGCCGAGTACGCCCATTTCAGCAGGTTAGCCGAGGAGGGCACGCCGACCGATCTTGCCAACGACCGTTGGCTATCGCGTGAGCTGCGGCGGCTCTCGGCCGAGGCCCGGCCATGAGCCCCACGGTCGGATACGCCGGCATGACTCACCTTGGCCTATGCTCGGCCGCGGCCGCTGCGGCCAAGGGCTTCAGCGTTCTCGCCTTCGATCCGGATCCGGCGCTGGTGGCGCGCCTTGCGGCCCGCGACCTGTGCGTGAGGGAACCCCAGCTCGTTGAGCTCCTTGCCGTCCATGGCGGGCGCATCGCCTTCACTGCCGATCCCGACACGCTACGCCGCTGCGACCTGGTCTACGTCGCGCAGGACGTTGCGACCGACGCTTGCGGCGGCAGTGACCTCGTGGCCGTGAGTGCGCTCATCAAACGGGTGGCCTCCGCCGCCCGGGACGATGCCGTTGTCGTCGTGTTGAGCCAGGTGCCGCCCGGATTCACGCGGGCCCACCAGCAAGCCGATCGCCCCCTCTACTACCAAGTCGAGACACTGGTGTTCGGCCGTGCGGTCGAGCGCGCCCTAAGCCCTGAGCGCATCATCATCGGTTCTCCCGATCCGGCGGCACCGCTACCCAAGGCTTTTGCTGCCTTCCTTGCGGCGTTTGCATGCCCGGTCCTTCCCATGCGTCTTGAGAGCGCCGAATGCGCCAAGATTGCCGTCAACTGCTGTCTCGCCGCCTCGATCGCCACGGCCGACACCCTAGCGGAGCTGTGCGAGCGGATCGGTGCCGACTGGTCCGAGATTGCGCCGGCTCTGAGGCTCGACCGCCGCATCGGCCGCTTCGCCTACCTGACGCCGGGCCTGGGCATTGCCGGTGGCAACATTGAGCGCGACCTCGCCACGGTCGTCTCGCTCTCCGGCGAACACGGTACCGAGGCCGGGATCATCCGCGCCATTGTCGCCAACGGCCGCCACCGCAGGGACTGGCCGCTGCGCACGCTGCACGCAGAACTACTCGCGCGCGCGCCCGATGCAGAGATCGCAGTCCTTGGGCTTGCCTACAAGGAGAATACTGACTCGGTGAAGAACGCGCCGGCCGTTGACCTGATCCGGCATCTGACCCGCTGGCCGCTTCGTGTGTACGACCCAGTGGTGCCGGTCAGTGCCGCTCCGCATCCGAGTGTTATCGCGGCGCGATCGGCGCTGGACGCGGCTGCGGGCGCCGATGCGCTCGCCATCATGACGCCGTGGCCCGAGTTCCGCGAGCTGGCGCCGGTCGCGCTCGCCACCATCATGCGCGGCAAGCTCGTGCTCGATCCCTATGGCGTGCTCGACGGCGGCGCTGCGGCGGACGCTGGCCTCGACTACCGCACGCTCGGTCGCACCCGGGTTTGCTAGGAGACCTGCGCTCCATGCTCAACCATCTGCAAGCAACACCGACCCCGCCCAAGCGCTGCCTCGTCGTTGGTGCCGGCGGGTTCATCGGCTCGAGCATCGTCGAAGCGCTCACCGCCGCGCGGGTCCCCGTTCTGGGGCTGACTCGCGAGGACGTTGATCTGCTGTCCGGCGACGGCGTGCCGAAACTTGCCGCGCATCTTGCGCCGACCGACGCCGTGATCTTTGCCGCCGCCGTCGCGCCGACGAGAAGCGCCTCACAGCTCGTTGACAACCTGCGCATGGCAGAGACGGCAATCGCTGCCTTCGCACGGACCCCACCCGCACACCTCCTCTACCTCAGCTCGGACGCGGTCTATGGCGAGAACGGCGCTCCCCTGACCGAGACCTCACCGGTAGCGCCATCAAGCCTGCACGGCATGATGCATGCCGCGCGCGAGCTCATGTTCCGCAGCAGCGTGAAGGCGCCGTTCGCCGCGCTGCGTCCCGCGCTCATTTATGGAGCTGCCGATCCACACGCCGCCTATGGCCCCAACCGCTTCCGCCGCCAAGCGGCGGCCGGCGAGCCCATCAGCCTGTTCGGCGAGGGCGAGGAGAAGCGCGACCACGTCGCCGTTGAGGACGTGGCCGACCTTGCCGTGCGCATGGTCTTGCACCGGAGCATCGGAATCCTCAACGCGGCTACGGGGGTGGCGACGTCCTTTCGCACGGTTGCTGAACTGATCGCGCGCCAGCACGAGCCGCCGGCCTCGGTCGTCGCCGTTCCGCGCTCTGCTCCGCCTCCGCGCCCGCTGCACCGCTTCTTTGACATCGCCGCCTGCCACAAGGCCTTCCCTGACTTCCACTTCGAGCCGCTCGAGCGGGGACTTGCCCGCGTGCATCGCGCGTGCCGCTCGCGCGCCGGGGAGGTGGCCCGTGGCTGAGGTCGATCTGCTCGCCAGGCTGCCGAAGAACCGGCGGAATGTCGCCGCCCGCGCACAGGCCAAGACCGAGGAGCATGTGCGCATCTCCCGCCAATACGGTGAACTCTACTTCGACGGGCCGCGCGAGTACGGCTACGGTGGCTACCGCTACGATGGGCGTTGGTTACCGGTGGCTGCCGACATCATCGCGCACTTTGGCTTGCGAGCCGGCGACCGCGTGCTCGACGTCGGTGCCGGTAAGGGTTTCCTCGTCAAGGACCTGATGAAAGTGTGCCCGGGTCTGGAGGCCTTCGGGCTCGACATCTCCAGCTACGCGCTTATGCATTGCGAGCCGGAGGTGATCGGCCGCCTCCATCTCGGCAGCGCCGTGTCGCTCCCGTTTCCCGACAACAGCTTCCGCGCCGCGGTTTCGCTCAACACGATCCACAACCTCGACCGCTCCGACTGCGTTCGCGCCTTGAAGGAGTTGCAGCGGGTTTCCGGCGGACGGGCGTTCGTGCAGGTCGACTCTTACCGCACGCCTGAGCAGAAGCGCCTGTTCGAGGGCTGGGTGCTGACCGCCAAGTTCCATGATTACCCCGCAGGCTGGCTGCGCCTGTTCGCGGAGGCGGGCTACACCGGCGATTACTACTGGACCATCATCGAATAGAGGTCGCCATGTCATCGATGACGAGGCATGCTGAGCAGTTCGATGCTAAGGCCGCTCGGGCTCGCTGCCGGCGCTACCGGCGCCGCATTCTCGACATTTCGCAGAAGGTGCCGGCGCTGCACATCGGCGGTGCCTTCTCATGTACGGAGATGGTCGACGTCATCTACAACGCGCTGATGCGCCGCCGCGCTAATGGCGCCCCATCGCCCGACACCATCGTCATGTCGAAAGGTCACGGCTGCATAATCCAGTACGTGATCCTCGAGCACCTCGGCGTGCTGAACAGGGCCGATCTCGACGCCTATTGCACGCCCACGGGGCGGCTCGGTGTGCATCCGGACTACGGCAATCCCGGCATCGAGGCTTCGACTGGCGCGCTCGGCCACGGCCTTGCCATGGCCGTCGGCATGGCGCTGGCCGAACGCGGCAGGGGCACCGGAGGCATCGTCTACGTCGTGCTGAGCGACGGCGAGCTGCAGGAAGGCTCTACCTGGGAGGCGGTCCTGATGGCCTCGTCGCTCGGCCTCTCCAACATCGTCGCCTTCCTCGACAACAACGACTTCCAGAGCCTCGGCCGCACCTCGAGAACACACCCGACGTTCTATCCGGTCTCTGACAAGCTCCGCGCCTTCGGCTGGGAAGCCGTCGAAGTCGACGGCCATGACGGCGCCGCCCTGTTCTCCGCCGTCGCCCACCGCGAGGCAAGCTGCCCTCTCATGGTGGTGGGCAGGACGACCAAGGGCAAGGGAGTGAGTTACATGGAGAACGAGCCGATCTGGCACTATCGATCGCCGAGCCCGGAGGAGTACCGCCGAGCCGTCGTCGAGCTGGAGGCGACCTTACAATGAGGAATACGTTCGCCGAGGCGCTCTATCGTGAGGCGACTGCCAACCCCGACATCTACGTGGTCGTCGCCGATATCTCGCCTGCCGGCAACATGGCCCGCTTCGCCACCGAGTTCCCCGGGCGTTTCATCAACGTCGGAGTCGCCGAGCAGAGCATGATCGGCATCTGCGCCGGGCTCGCCCTCAAGGGTTGTCGCCCGTTCGCCTACACGATCGCCACCTTTGCGCTCTATCGGCCGTTCGAGATGGTCCGCGACGATCTCTGCTACCAGAACCTGCCGGTGACCGTGGTCGGTATGGGAGCCGGCGTAATCTACTCGACCCTCGGCGGTACCCACCACGCCCAGGAGGACATTGCCATAGCGGGCGCCGTCCCCAACATGCAAATCATCGCCCCGTGCGATCCGGCCGAATGCATGGAAGCGACACGCTGGTGCGCGCGGCAGAACGTGGGTCCCGTCTATCTCAGGATCGGCAAAGCCGGCGAGCCGGTGCTGACGGGCACCGCGGAGCCGTGGGTTTTCGGCAAGCTGCGCTACCTGCGCCGCGGCCGCGACGTGTGCATCCTGACCCACGGCTGCATCGCCAAACTCGCGGCCGAGGTCGCCGACCGTCTCGAGGCCCGGGGCCGATCGGTATCGCTCGTCTCGGCGCACACGCTGAAGCCCCTCGACCGGGAGGGCATCGCCGAGGCGCTCCGCCACCACCCCAGCGTCATCGTCATCGAAGAGCATGCACCGCTCGGCGGTCTTGCCGCGCAGACCAAAGAGATTGCCTGGGACGTGCAGGCCGGCTGCCGGCTCGATGCGTTCACCTTGCAGGACCGGTTCATCCACAACTACGGAAGCTGGGAGGACTTGCTTGACGCCCACGGCCTCTCCGTCGAGCAAATCCTTGCGCGCGTCGCTTGAGCGGCGCAAGAGCGCTCCGTGTGTCCTGGTGACCGGCGCATCGGGATTTGCAGGCTCCGTCATCGCGCGCCGGCTAGCCGAGGGCGGGCGCCGGGTGGTTGCTCTTTATCGGCGCGAGACCGCCTTCCTTGCCCGCCTCGCCGGTGTGGCGGGCGTGTACACGTTGCGCGCCGACCTCGCGGATGGGCTCGACCTGCCAGGTCCCTTCGAGGCCGTCGTTCACGCCGCTGCCACCTCTCCGGCGCCCGCTGTCGATGCCGTACGCATTGCACGCGACAACGTGACTGCGACGGCCAGTCTGATCGGCGCGGCCGAGCGCTGGGGCACTCGCGCGTTCGTGCTGCTCTCCTCGCTCTCGGTCTATGGCGAGATAAGGACCAAGGTGGTCGACGAGGCAACCCCCATCGTCAATCCCGACGCCTACGGCATGAGCAAGTATCTCTGCGAGCTGATGCTCGCCGCGCGTTCGGAACGTCTGCCGGCCATCGCCCTGCGCCTGCCCGGGGTGCTCGGCCCGGGGGCCCACCGCAACTGGATGTCGCGGACGGCGGCGGCGCTGCAGGCGGGGCTAACGGTCGGCGCATTCCATCTCGACCGCCCCTACAATAATGCAGTGCACGTCGACGACCTTGCCGCCTTCGTTGCCAGCATCCTGGATCGCCGGTGGACGGGTTTCGACGCCGTAGTGCTCGGCGCGGGCGACGCGATACCGCTGCGCACCGCCATCGAGCGCTTGGCAGCGGGCCTCGGCGTGCACGCCGTCCTCGAAGAGGTCTCCGCGCCGCTTCCTTCCTTCACGCTCTCTTCCGAGCGTGCGATCTCCCGCTGGGGCTACAGGCCGAGCGCCATAGCCCCCCTGCTCGATCGCTACGCCCGCGACCTGAAAGCCTCTGGCGCCTGACGATCGTCGCGGACGCCCGGGCTGCAGCGCCTGACGACACCGTCCTTGCGCCTTGCAAGTCGCACCGAACGCGGGCGGTTGCCCCGCCGCAGATTCCCGCTACTGTGCGCAACTGCTTCGCCATGTCCGATGCGGGGAGAATGGGGTTTAAGGCGTGGAGAGGATTGGCCTTTCACTGATCGCGTGTACGCGCAATCGGGCCGCGCTGCTGGGCAAGTTGCTGGCAAGCATCGAACGCGAGGTGACCGACCGGCTCAATCTCGAGGTCATTGTCGTGGACAACGCCTCGAGCGACGATACGGCCGCCGTTGTCGCCGCCTTCGCCGGTCGCATTCCGGGGCTTCGCCGGGTCTTTGAGCCGACCCCGGGCTTGAGCTTTGCGCGCAATCGCGGCGCAGCGGCCGCCACTAAGGAGTACCTGCTCTATATCGATGACGATGCCATACTCACCGAGGCGTTCCTAGACCGCGCCGAGGTGGTGCTGCGCCGCTTCCGGCCCGACCTGTTCGGCGGTCCCATCCTGCCCTACTTTGATCGGCCGCTGCCCGACTGGTTCGACCCTACCATCGAGGTCCGCCAGTTCGAACGCTTCTCGGGGTTTTCAGAGAAGGGCAGCGTCTCAGGCGGCAATTTCGGCATCCGTCGGGCGGTGCTCGACCGCCTCGGTCCCTTCGATACCGCGCTTGGCATGCAGGGTGACGTGATGGCCTTCGGCGAGGATCGAGAGATGGTCGAGCGCTATCGCGCGCGGACGCCGCCTTCTCAGCATCGGCTCTATTATGCGGTGGAGCTTGCCGTCCACCACTACACGCTGCCCGCCAAGCTCGATCGCCGCTACCAACTCGAGCGCAAGTATGAGAACGCGCGCGCGCAGGAACACACCTTCATCGCAACCGGCAAGCGCTCACTTGCGCGCTCCATCGTCTACGCCGGCGGCCACCTCGTGCTGTTTCCCTACTACGCGGCGAGCATCCTCCGCACCAATGGCTTTGGGGCCAACGGTCGCTTCAAGGTGCTCCGCCACGCCTACGGCATCGCTGGCCGCGCCCACGGTGTCCTGGACGTGACCCTTGCCGCGACAAGGCCCCGGCTGCGCTCTGCCGCTCGCGGGCCCTTGTCGGGCGGCCCGACTGATACGAGCCTATAAGAGGCGGAACGGGTACAGTGCGCCGCACGTTCGTCATCGAGATCGGCCCCGAGCCGCAGCGCTTTTCCGCAGCGCTGCGAGAGGTCTGGAACGCGCGCCCTCTGTTGGGGTATTTCCTCGCCCGCGACCTCAAGGGGCGCTACCGCGGAACCCTTCTCGGCAACTGGTGGATCATGGTTCGCCCGCTGGTCGAGCTGTTGCCTTACATGATCGTCTTCGGCTTGTTCCTCCGCCTTGGCCCCGATCACGTGCCCTACGTCATCTACCTGCTGTCCGGCTTTGCTCCCTGGCTCTTGTTCGGCAACACCCTCAATGCGGCGCCAGCGACGCTGACGCGGTCGCGATCGCTGGTGAGCAAGGTCTACTTTCCCCGGCTTATCGTTCCGCTCAGCGATCTCCTCGTTCGCTCCGTCGACTTTGGCATCGTGCTGGCGGCGGTCGTGGTCGCCTCCATCGTCTTCGGCCTGGTACCCGTTGCCCACATCTGGGCCCTGCCGGTCTTTGTCGTGCTGTTGCTGCTGCTGGCACTCGGCGCTGCTCTGCTGGTCACGACCATCTGTACGCTCCAGGCCGACCTCGGCCATGGTGTGCCGGCCGGTACGCGACTGTTGTTCTACCTCTCGCCGATCGTCTATCCGCTGAGCATCATCCCCGATGGTCTCCGCCCGGTCTATGACCTCAATCCGCTGACGACCGTGGTCTCCGGCATCCGATGGTCGCTGTTCGGCATCGACCAGCCGTCGGCCATCAACGTCGGCGTCGCCGGCGCCGTTGCGCTGGCTGCGGTGTGGTTGGGGCTTTACGTCTTCCTGCGCATCGACCGCCGCCTTACCGACCTGCTGTAGCCGGATGTCTATCGAACCCGCCATCGAGATCGAGTCACTGTGGAAGCTCTATCGAATGGAGCGGATGAATTCCCTGCCGCCGGCCGTTCGGCCGCGCACAGCTCGCCGTTTCGCCGAGATTTCCGACGATCGTGCGGTGAAGGAAGGGCGCGCCTTCTGGGCTCTGCGCGACGTCAACCTGACGATCGCCCGCGGCGAGTCCGTTGGCGTGATCGGCCGCAACGGCGCCGGGAAATCGACGCTGCTGAAGATTCTCTCCCGGGTCACCGCTCCGACCCGAGGTCGCGTGCGGCTCTATGGGTCGCTCGCCAGTCTGCTCGAGGTGGGCACCGGCTTCCACGACGAGCTCACCGGGCGGGAGAACATTGCTCTCAACGCGACCATCCTCGGCATGAGTGCGGGCGAACTCGCCCGCCGCTTCGATGCCATCGTCGAATTCTCAGGGATCGGCGACTTCATAGACGTGCCGGTGAAACACCTCTCCTCCGGCATGCGCGTGCGTCTTGGCTTCTCCGTCGCCGTGCACGTCGAGCCCGAGATCCTCATCGTCGATGAGGTACTGGCTGTGGGCGATGCCGAATTCCAGGCGCGCTGCCGCGACCGTGTAGCCGAGATCGTCAGCGCTGGCGAGCGCACTGTGCTGGTGGTCAGCCACAGCATGGCCGACGTCGAGAGACTGTGCGGGCGGGTGGTCTGGCTCGACCACGGCACCGTCATGGCGGACGGGGCGGCTGAGGAAACCATCCAGCGCTACCTGTCGGACTTCCGCGACGGCCCGCCCCGCAAGCAGAGCGTTGGCGGTGGGCTCGGCTCGGGGAGCGGCCACGCCATTGCCGATGGCCGGGGGGTCTGGCGCCTCGCCGACCGAAAGGATCGAAGCGGAAACGGCGCTGTCAAACTGACGAGTCTCGCCTTTTTCGACAAGGCCGGACACGCCGTGGAAATGGTTGGCGCCGGCGAGCCGCTCATCCTTGATATCGGCTACGCGGCGACGGCCGCCGGTCGCCGCAAGGCCTCGATCAACGTCGCGGTGGGCGACGAGCGGGGCAACCGCGTGTTCTGGATGCCTTCGCGCCTCGTCATCGGCGACGACCTCGATATCGCGGAGACGGGCACCTTCCGTTGCGAGGTGCGCGAGCTGCCGCTGCTGCCGGGCAACTACAGCCTCGATGTCTGGTGCAACGTGGAAGGGGCCGTCGCCGACAAGCTGATCGGTGCGGCGGTCTTGAGGGTCGGCCGCTCGAACTACTATCCGAGCGGCAAGTTCCCCTCCTCGGCGCGCTCCAGTGTTCTCGTCCGCTACACCTGGAGCGATCGGCCAACGTTTGATCAGGCGCGCCCGCCCGCAAACGAGGCTGAGACCGAAGCTGCAAGCAGTTGATTGGCCTGCAAGCGCGCGTTGTTGTTGCCGGGTCTCCGGTCGCTAGAGAAACTCCGGTTGCGAAAGAAAGCTATTGCGCTGCGCCGCACTCCCTGAGCTAGCGTGCTTCCTTTACCAGCACGATGTGGGCAAGCCGATCGTCCGAGACGATCGACCGCACCACCTTGAACCCGGCCACTTCCGCGACGCGAGACATGAAGGCGGGAGTGTACATTCGGAAGATGCAGCGCCTGCCGGCCCTGTAATGGTCGAGGAACCAGCGGGCGCCCGCCTCGCTGTGCAGCGTATCGTAGTTGAACGATACCTGCCCGCCGTCTTTCAGGACACGCCGGAATTCCACCAGGAAGCCGTAGGTCTCGTCGAAATCGAGGTGCTCGAACACGCCGTGGGCGAGAGCCGTATCGACGCTGCTATCGGCGATCTGCGGAAAAAGCGGACCGTTGACCAAATGCGCGCGGAACTCGATCTTGCCGCGCAGATACTTGGCAATCCATTCGATGACGAACTTCGAGTTGTCGACCAGCTCGAGCCGGCCCGCCCGCCCGACGAGGTGCCGCGTCAGGCGCCCGGTGCCGGGGCCGAGCTCGAGCACGCTGGCGCCGGGCGGCACGTACCTGAGGTAGCGGTCCTCGAGCACCTCGGCGAGATGGTCATTGGCCCACGCCTCATCCCCGATATCGTTGGCGTCGAGCCCGCGCGCCGCCGCCGTCTCGACCCACTCATGGAAGTGCACGTCCCATCGGCCCCGCGCGGGCCGCCCCTCCGGGGAACCAAGGATGACCTGCCTGACCGCCGCCCTAATCCTGCGCGCGAGCATGGCGTTTTCCCCTGAAGCCCGGCCGATACATGCCGCAAACACCGACGGCGCGCGCATCCGTGTTCGGCGCACGCCCGATACATCTGCCGAGAGATAGGATGAATGCGCAAGGCCGTCACGCTTCGCGCGATCATCCCCTGTTGATCGGCAGCCGCCGCGCCGCTGAGACGCCGGGCCGGCCCGAAGGCGAGCGAAGGGCCAGGTCGTGGACATCCCTTGGGCGCAGATCGCGATGTGGCGCGACCGCCACAATCTCACCGCAATTGTGCACGCTGCCCGCCGCCGCCGCCACACAGGCGTTGTCAATCCCCTCTCCCACTCTTAACCATAGCCTATCCACAGTGCATGCACATCTTGGCGCTTCTAAACATATCCGAGGGGGCCGTTCATTTAAGACGTCTGTGTGGGGGTTTCTGTCATGTTGCGTGCGTTTGTGTTGGCGTCGGCGGGTCGTCAGACGTGGTTGTTTCCCAGCATCCGTTTTCCCAGCATCCGTTTCATCGTTGTCGCAGTTCTGATTGCGCTGGCAGCGCTTCAGGCGCCGCCGGCGGCGGCGCAAGTCGCCTGCACTGCGGGCGACAGTGCGGGCGCGGGCGATATTGCCTGCAGCGCGACCGGCACGGCGACGGCTTCTGGCCCCGGTGCCATTGCCGTCGGCACCGATTCCTCGGCCACCGGTAACAACAGCTTGGCGGCGGGCACCGAGGCAACGGCCACGGGCGGCGGCACCGCCGTCGGCGCCAACGCGAATGCCTCGGGCGGTGCGGCGTTCGGCAACACCGCCGATGCCGGCACCTCGACGTCCACCGCCATCGGCAACGGCGCGGAAGCCTTGGGGCTCAACACCACCGCGGTCGGCACCGGCGCCTCGACCGGCGATCAGCTGATCACCCAAGCGACGGCGTTGGGAGCCGGCGCCAGTGCTACCGCCAACTCCGCCACGGCGGTGGGCTTCAGTTCCTCGGCCACCGGTGTGGGCTCGATTGCCATTGGCGATGCCAACTCGACGGGCTTGAACGGAATCGCACTCGGTACGGGCGCCAGCGCGGGTCCTGGTGATAACACCATCGCCATCGGTACGGGCGCTGTCGCCACGAACTCGGTCGCCATCGGCGCTGGAACGAGTGCGTCCGCCAACGGCACCGCGGTCGGCGACGGCTCGAGCGCTGGCGGCGGTGCATCCTCAGCCTATGGCCTGAACGCAAGTGCTGGCGGCAGCAACTCGGTGGCCATTGGGAGCTTCGCCTCGGCGAACGCGGAAAGCGGTGTGGCGATCGGTGGCGATTTCAACGGCAATAGCGTCGGCGCGACGGCTGGTGTGCGCGGCACTGCGGTCGGCGCCGATGCGAGTGCTACCGGCTTTGAGTCTACTGCCGTCGGCATCGCCTCTTCGGCGATTGGGCGGTGGAGCTTCGCGGGCTCCGTTCTAGCCAATGCATCCGGGCAGAGTTCGGTTGCGTTGGGCGTGCTCGCGAGCGCCACCGGCACGGGCGCTACAGCGATCGGCGGTGATGTGGACGGGCCGGGAGCTGCACTCGGCGCCCAGGCGCTCGCCGACAATGCGACGGCCGTAGGCACGGCTTCGCTGGCCAGCAATGTGAACGCTACGGCGCTCGGCTTTAGCGCGCTCGCCAGCGGCCAGGGCTCGATCGCCATTGGCGATGCCTCTTCGACGGGGCTCAACACCATCGCCATCGGCACCGGGTCCAGCACGGCGGCGAACACCACTGTTGCCATCGGCAGCGGCGCCACCGTGGCGGCAGGTGCGGGGCCGGGCTCGTTCGCCGGCGGCACCTCGAGCGTGCTGAGCGGCGATGGGGCGATCGCCATCGGCAACCTGAACCAGGCGGACGGTAACGGCGCGGTGGCCCTCGGCGATCAAAATTCGGCGACCGGTAACGGCGCGGTTGCCATCGGCGATCCCAACATCGCGACCGGTCAGGGCGCGGTTGCTGTCGGCGCCAACAACACGGCAACGGGTCAGGGCGCCGTGGCCCAGGGCAACCAGAACACGGCCAACGGTCAGGGCGCGGTCGCGCTCGGCAATGCGTCGAACGCCAACTTCGCCGGCTCGATCGCCATCGGCGACACGGCCCTTGCCGACAACACCAACGCAGTCGCCGTGGGCTCGGGCTCGGTCGCCAGCGGCCAGGGTTCGATTGCCATTGGCGATGCCTCTTCGACGGGGCTCAACACCATCGCCATCGGCACCGGGGCCACGGCGACCGACTCTGTGGCCATCGGCGCCGGCGCGTTTGCGTCGGGCGGCGGCACGGCCGTCGGCGACAACTCCAATGCCTCGGGCGGCGCCGCCTTCGGCAACACGGCGACCGCGGCCGGCACCACCTCCACAGCCATTGGCAACACCGCGACTGCCACAGCTAACAACGCCACCTCGGTCGGCTCGGGCGCCACGGCCAGCGGCATCAACGCGACCGCCAGCGGCGCCAATGCGACGGCCAGCGGCAATGCGTCGGTTGCAACTGGCGCGCTGGCGAGTGCCACCAACTTCGGTTCGATTGCTACCGGCGCATTGTCGACCTCGAGCGGCATCGGCTCGACGGCGACGGGCTTCAGCGCCGATGCGGTTGGTGATTTCTCGACGGCCACTGGTGTCAACGCGGCGGCCAGCAACACTTCTGCGTCTGCTTATGGCGACTCTGCGCAGGCGAGCGGCCTGCAATCGACGGCGCTCGGCTTTAGCGCGCTCGCCAGCGGCCAGGGCTCGATTGCCATCGGCGATGCCTCTTCGACGGGGCTCAACACCATCGCCATCGGCACCGGGGCGACGGCGACCGACTCCGTAGCCATCGGTGCCGGCGCAATCGCCTCGGGCGGCGGCACCGCCGTCGGCGACAACTCCAATGCCTCGGGCGGCGCCGCCTTCGGCAACACCGCCGATGCGGGCACCGCGACGTCGACCGCGCTCGGCAACAACTCCGATGCGCAAGGCGCGGGCGCGACCGCTGTCGGGAACTTGGCATCGGCCAATTTCGTCAACGCCACGGCGCTCGGCGCGAACGCGAGCGCGGGCGCCGCGAACGCAACCGCAGTCGGACAGAGCGCGATCGCAAGTGCCGCCGACTCGACGGCGGTCGGCTGGAACGCGCGCGCCACCGGAATCGAGTCGACAGCGATGGGAGCCAATGCCGGATTGGGTTCTGTCGGGGACGCCAACACCGCGGTCGGCGCGCGCGCAGGGCAGAATGTCATCGGCAATCTCAATCAGGCCTTCGGCGTGGCGGCTGGCTCCAATGTGACGGGCACTTTCAACACCGCCATCGGTGACGCTGCCGGCAACACCGTCGTCGGCGACGGCAACACGGCACTCGGCACGAGTGCCGGGAGAGACGTAATCGGCAGCAACAACACGGGCACCGGTAATAATGCCGGTCGGATCGTGGTCGGCAACAACAATACCGCCAGCGGCTTTCAGGCTGGCCAGCTTGTTACAGGCGACAGCAACGCGGCCTTCGGTAACACCGCCGGATGGAACGTCGTCGGATCGAACAACATCGCGATCGGCACCACTGCCGGCAACAACATCGCCGCCTCCAACACCATCTCGATGGGCACCAACGCCACCGCGAGTGCAAACGGGGCGACCGCAATCGGCATGAACGCCCAGGCGAGCGGCGTCGATTCCATTGCCATCGGCACCGGCGCCACCGCCACGGGTTCGATCGCCGTCGGCAATCTCGCATCTGCGGCAAACGGCGGTGCGGCCTTCGGCGACTTTTCCTCGGCCCTTGGGTTGAACAGCACGGCCGTTGGTCCTGGCGCCACGGTCGGCGGAGCGTTCAGCAATTCGACCGCGCTCGGCTTCGGCGCCGTCGCCAATGACAGCAACCAGATGATGTTCGGCACCGCGAGCACGAGCTACCAGGCGCCGGGCATCACCTCGGCGCAGAGCGCCTCACGCCAGTCGGGCCCGCTGCAGCTCGTCACCACCGACGCTGCCGGCCATTTGGCCTCCGACGGCGGCGATACGTTCCGCGCCATCGCCCGTGCCCAGGCCGGCATCGCCATCGCGCTCGCCATCGAGGCCCCCTCGCTGACCCAGAGCGAGCGCTTCGGCATCCGCGTCGGCTGGGGCAGTTTCGAGGGCGACGCCCACGCCTTCGGCTTCAGCGCCATGGGCGTGCTCTGCCGCGACTGCTTCTCCCAGGGCGATCGTATCGCGCTCGACGGCGGCGTCGGCTTCGGCAGCTCAAGCTTCAAGACCTACAACGACGACAACGTCGTGGCCGGCCGGGTCGGCGTGCAGTGGACGTGGAGGTGAGCTGGTATCCGGGGGGAAAAAGCCGCCTCACGCAGGGCGCCGCCGGGCAGGGCCGGGGGCGCCCTGACTGCTTTCCCGGCACTTCTACGGGCAGACGTCGGCGCCGCGCCCGCCACAAATCCGCCGAAGCCGCGCGTGCAAGTGCTTGAGCCTGCCGGTGCCGAGGGCCTTTAGGTACACGTTCTCATGAGCCCTGCCTTCCGATCGATCAGAGCGACGGCCCTCGCCGCGCTTATGCTGATCGCTGCGGCTGATCCCCTGGCCGCGCAGACCAAGCCTGGCGCCGAGTCGAGAAGCCAGCAGCCGCCCAAGGCACCGGACAAGCCGGCGGCCAAGGCACCGGCCGCCGTGAAGCCGGCCGTGCCCGATGCCAACAAGCTCGCCATCTTGATTCAGACAGCGGTGACGGCGTTGAGCCAAGCCAACGTAACCGGCAACTACACCGTGCTCCACGCTCTCGCCGCGCCGGGCTTCCAGAAGGACAATCCGCCGGCCAAGCTCGCCGAGACCTTCGCCGACCTGCGTGCCAAGGGCATCGACCTCACCCCCATCATCATCTTCTCGCCCATCCTGATGCGCGAGCCCGCCATCGACGAGAACGGCATGCTGCGGCTCACCGGCTACTACAAGACCGCACCGCAGCGCGTCTATTTCGACCTCCTGTTTCAGCTCGTTGGCGAGCAGTGGCGCCTTTACGGTATCGCCGTTCGCACCGCCCCCGCCTCTTGAGCAGGCCGCCCCGTCGGCCTCACGAGTCGTGTCTTCTGACGCTCCGCATTCTTGGCGTCGGCTGCCATCTGATTTAAGACACTAGCAGAAAGGGAAGCTGGCTGGAGGGGACGCTCAATGACCGGCGGCTTAAGCCTCGGCGCGCTCGTGATAGCAGGGCTGCTGACGCTCGCCGGCGCCGGGCCGTCGACGGCAGAAATCTCACGCCTCGCCCAAGCCTCGCCGGCGGCAGGCCAAGCGCCCCCGGCCCAGCCGGTCGAGCGCGCTCCCGCCCCGGCGCACCCGCAGGTGGTGATGCCGGATCAAAACAAGATCCTGCTGCTCGTTCGAACCACGCTGCTCACCTTGAACGATGCCCTACACACCGGCAATTACACCGTCCTACGCGACGTCGCCGCGCCCGCCTTCCGCGAGGCGAACAGTGCGGCGCGCCTCGCCCAGATTTTCGGCCCGCTTGCCCAGCGGGGTGTCGACCTGACGCCCGTCGCCGTGCTTACGCCTCAACTCGCCAACGCGCCCACTCTCGACCCGAAGACCGGCATGCTGCACATCAAGGGTAGCTTTCCGGGCCAGCCCGTGCAGCTCAACTTTGAGGTGCTCTATCAGCCGGTGGGGGGCCGCTGGCGCCTGTTCGGCCTCGCGGTCAACCCGGCGACAGCCGGTCCCACGGCGTCGGCCGAAGGCGCCGGCAAGCACGCGGCCCCCAAGATCCTGACCAAAGAGCCCGAGAAGAAGGCCGAGCCCAAGAAGAAGTAGGCTTGCGGCGCAACTGTCTGATGGCGGACGATTTCCTCTCGCCCGCCCGCTTATGCCGGCAGCCGTCGGTACGGGAGCGCCAGCGCGAGCTTCGCAGCGAAGCGATCGTTAGCTGCCGGACTTCGGCACACCGTGAAGTGGAGAGGCAATCCTTTCCCGAAAGGCGGTTGCCGAAACTCTCTCTATCTCCGCATCCAACTCAATTCTCTCTATGCGATAGCCGACATCGCGACCGTAGAAGATATTTGTTATGTTTGGCAATGGAACGACGACGAATCGACCCTCGAATTGGCGGAGAGCATGCTCTATGCGAGCCCGCACATGCTCGAAGGGGTAGGGGTTCTTAGCGTCGAGTTCGTGCGTGTTCCGCACCGCCACGCAAGCCTGGCCGACCCGCCGGATCCCCTCGCAAATAAGCGCCTTATGCCCTTCGTGAAAAGGCTGGTAACGGCCGACGAAAAGCGCCGTGGGCTTTTTGGGATCGAATACCGGGCGCAACAGTTTGATGGCCTCCTCGGCCCAGTATTCCGGAGTACCTTGCGGGCCTACGCGCACATCGAACTTGTCGGGTGCGACAAACAGCCGATTCGTATCCTCGAACCGGCTTGCGTCGATCCGATCGATCCAAATGACGAAGGCTGGACCTCCCTCGACGAATGCCTGTCGCGTCGCCGTTGTAGGACAGATGAAATCGGCGATTGCGAAGCATCCGACCTTGACGACCTGGTCGCACAGCCAGCCCATTCGCCGCGCCTGCTCGATCCGGTCGGCTTCGGAGAAGCCGAGGTCTTTGTTGATGTTCGCACGCACTTCGTCGGCATTGAAGTGAACCGCATTGAGCCGCGGCGCGAGCACTTTGGAGAGTGTCGTCTTGCCGGCCCCCGGCAGGCCCATGACCAAGATCTTCTTGTGCATTGGAATCCTCTACGTTGAGGTTCACTGCTGGGCGGGGTGGCGTTGGCGATGGACACCGCGCTGGGCCTTGACCACCGACGCCAAGAACTCTGTCAGGCAAGCTGTGAAACGGTCACCGGCTGCGATGGCGCTTCGTGCGCGTCGGACCTCAGGCGCTGTTTGAAGGCACAAATCTCGCCGTCCGTGTAGAAATGTCTGACCACCTTGTCCTCGTACAGCTCGTCGATCAATGTTGAGGGCAGCACCAATCGACGTTTGAGCCATTCGTAGGCCGCTATAGGCCCGTAGCGGCCGGCATCGTTCTTATGGATGAGCGACACCTCCCTTCCGGTCGCTCGCTTCAATGTGGCAGGAAAGGTGGTGGTCAGATCTTCCATGCGGAAAACGAGAAACGTCCGACCGAACTCCGTGTTTGGTGCCAGGATATTCAGCCCGAGAGGAAGGAACTGACGAAGGTAGTAGTCCTTATTGCGATCCAGGATGGCATGCACGCGCGCCCACAGCGCGTCGCTGATTGAGGCCAGATCGTCCGTTGCGGCGGCCTTAGCGATCAGCGCCGCCTCATGGTGGAAGATATTCGAGTAAAGCCGCGCCGCCGGATCGCGGATGATCGTGACGATGAACTGCGGCGCGCTGCGGTCGGCCAGCGCGCGGAGCGCACGGACCTGCTTGAGGTAGTTCCTATGGGTCAGGTTCTCGCCGGCTGCGATCTCGGCCCCGAGCCAGTGGGTATGATAGATGTGACGAGAGCCGAAAGCGTTCTGTAGAGAGGCATACACTGACTGACTTGCGGTCTTCATGGGCGCAGCCACCACGAATCTTGGCTCGTCCCGAGCGTTCGGCCGTGCCCTCAAGCCGTTCTTGGTGTTGCTCGCGACCCAATCGAAGATACGCATCATTCGCCTCCTGGAGAAAGCTGCCGAACGCGCATTGGCGCGCCGTTGCGAGCTTCGCGCCGCGAACACAGCCTGCGCTGACCGGCGGATGGCCTCGCGTCAGGGACTTTTGTGCTCTGGCCGCCAGCCAGGGCCGCTCGCATGAGAAGCCTCTTGGGCAAGGCAAACCTCGCTATCCCCACGAGCTCTTGCCAGCGCCCGCCAGCGCCTGATGCGCCGTGCCACGTCGTGTGCCCCGAACACGTCCTTCTCATGCTTGTTGAGGGTGAAGGCATAGCGGGGATCGCGGCCGCGAACATAGTCGTGATAGCGGCGGCTAGATTGCAGCCGCTTGCGGGCGGTTTCGATCAAAATCTGGCCTGTCCACAGCCGCCTGTGGTCGGCTGTGGATTGGCGGCCATAGTTCGGCAACGCCCGTCGCAGTGCTGCGATCCGTTCGGCGATGATCTGCAGTGGATCGCCGTTGGGCAGCAGTGTCTCGCGGGCCCATGCCTCGAGGGGGGCGCTCGCCGCCTTACGGCCGGGCGCGCGAATGGCCGCCAGCAGCTCTTGCCGGCTCTTGAGCAGCGGTGCGTGCCTGTACCACTCGTCCGCCAGTGCTTCCGGGAAGGGTACAGGTGAGAACACATGCAGCGGCTTGCCGGCGATGGCGGCTTCGATCAGCGTCGTCGAATAGGAGGAGATCACGTGGTCGGCGGCGAGAATCCATTCTCGCGCGCTCTCCCCCTTGATGATCCGCACGTTGGCGGCCCCGCGCGGCGCTGCCTTGCGCATGAAGGCGGTCATTTCATGAGCCGAGGTCGCCGGACGCGGCCTCAAGATCACCAGCGGGTCGTCCGCCCGGTTGAGTTCCTGTAGCGTTTCAAACAGCGCGGTCAGGCTGCTCACACAGTACTGGCGGGCAGCGGCGAGGTGATGGGGACTGGCATCCTGCGCCACGAACGCTGCCATTTGCCCTTCCGAGAGGAAGGCCCAGCGGTAGTTTTCGGGGAAGAGAACCCACTTTCTGCCGGGATCGAGCCCGTAGCGGCCCGCCAGTTCGCGACGCGCAGCAAAGTAATCGTTATAGGGAGCGTCGTAGAACTTCATGACCGGGTTGCCGGTCAGGTGCAGCTTGTTCGGATCGGCGCCGAGGGCGGCGATGAAGTCGCGGTACTTTCGGGTCCAGCACACGTGGTGCACCCGGCCGCGCGCGAAGGCGTCCTTGGGGACCTTCACGGTCTCGTTCATGCGGTAAAGGATCTGCTCCCAGGCCATGTTGAAGAACAGGGCCTTGGGCCAGGCCGCGGCGTAATCCTTCATCGGGTGGTGATCGAGAAAATAGCAGAAGGGTGTCACGACGATCGCAGGCTGGTAGCGACCGAGGCAAAAGAGCATGTCGGAGTAGTAGTTTCTGATGTCCGCGCTGATTGCGAACCGGCGCTCCAGCACCTCGACGATGCAACTCGCGGCATCAAGTTCGCGATCGACATGCTCGATGAGAAACAGGACATCGACACTACGCATCGTGGAGTCCCCTCAAGACGCTTGCAGTACGCCTGCCATGCCGCGCCTGGTCAAGATGCCGCCCACGAGGAGCATCTAGGCGCGCAACATCCAACGGCTTTCCAGCGCGGTGACGGTTGCGGACGCGGCCCGTTTGCGCGCCGACGATACCCGATTCCATGCGGCGGAACCCGGCGCCTCGCCACCTTGCCCCCGGGCGCCATTCGCGTGCTAGTGCTGGGATGGGAGCTGATCCGCGGAGCTACGGGCATGGAATGGGACCCGTTCGGTTTGCCGCTCGCGCGCAAGGAAGACCCCGCACTGCTGCGTGGGCGTGGCTGCTTCGTGGACGACATCCACGTGCCCGGCATGTTGGAGGCGGCCTTCGTCCGCAGCCCCTTCCCGCACGCGCGCATCCTGCGCATTGACAAAACCCGGGCGCAAGCGATGCCCGGCGTGGTGGCGGTGATCGCACATCGCGATCTGCCTGCGCGCATGCAAGCGCCGCTCGAGATGCAACAGGCCAACCCCACCGCTTCGGGCAGCGTTGATTCCTCCGGTGCGGCAAAGCGCGCCATCACCCAGCTGCTGACGCCCTACGTCTTGGCGAAGGGCGAGGTCTGCTATGCCGGCGAACCGATTGTGCTCATCGTCGCGGAAAACCGCTACCTGGCTGAGGATGCTGCCGCCGCCGTCGAGGTCGACTACGCGCCGCTTGCCGCAATCTCCGACTGCTTGGAGGCGTTGCAGCCCACGGCGCCGTTGGCGCATGAGGGTGCCTCCTCGAACGTCGTCGCGCGCATGTTGGTGGAGGCAGGTGACGTCGATCGCGAGTTCCGCGATGCAGCGCACGTGTTTGCCGACCGGCTTCATCTTCACCGTGGCGCCGCCTGCTTCATGGAGTGTCGCGGCATCCTCGCCGAATGGAACGCCGCAACGGCGATGCTGACCGTACACGTCTCCACGCAGTCGCCGCACCGGCTCCATCGCGTACTCATCAACCTTCTCGACTGCACCGACAGCAGCGTTCGGGTGATCACGCCGGATGTCGGCGGCGGCTTCGGACCGAAGTCGCAGGCCTACCCCGAGTACATAGCGGTATGCGCAGCGGCGCAGATGTTGGCGCGGCCGGTGAAGTGGATCGAGGACCGGCGCGAGAATCTCCTCGCCACCAACCAGGAGCGCGACCAGTACTGGGATGTCGAGATTGCCGTCGATGAACAGGCGAAAATTCGCGGGGTGCGCGGCCGCCTGGTCCACGACAACGGCGCCTACGTCCCGAACGGAGTGGTATTGCCGTGGATCTCGGCCGCGACCGTTCCGGGCCCTTACGTCCTGCCGAGCTACAGGATGGACGTGATCGTCGCCATGACCAACAAGATCTCTTGCTCGCCGGTGCGCGGTGCCGGGCGCCCGCAGGCGGTCGTGGTGATGGAGCGGCTCATGGATCTCGTGGCAAGAAAGCTGAACCTCGATCCGGCTGAGGTGAGACTGCGCAACATGATCCGCGCCGAGCAGATGCCCTACGCGGTCGGCATCACCTTCCGCGACGGCCGACCGGTGATCTATGACAGTGGCGACTATCCCCGCTGCCAGGCCAAGGCGCTCGCCTTGGCCGACTACGCCGGCTTTGTCGAGCGGCAGGCGGCGGCGCGGAGAAGCGGCCGATACCTCGGCATTGGCATCTCCAACTCGGTGGAGGCGACTGGCCTCGGCCCCTACGAAGGGGCGACCGTGCGCGTGCTCGCCAACGGGCGCATCGCAGTGCACGTCGGCGGGCCGTCGCAGGGCCAGGGCCACAAGACGACCTTCGCGCAAATCGCGGCTCGCCACTTCGGCGTTGGCATCGATGCGGTCGAGGTCGCCTCGGGCGACACCTCGAGCATCAGCTACGGGCACGGCACCTTCGGTGCGCGCATGGCAGTCACGGCGGGATCATCAGTACACGTAGCGGCTGCCCAGGTGGCCCGGCAAGTCAGAGCGCTTGCCGCCGAGATGTTGGAGGTCCCCGAACCGGATCTCGAGTTGCGAGACGGCTGCGTCCGGGTCAAGGGCGTGCCGGGGCGGCCGGACCTGCGCCGCAACATGCAGGAGGTGAGCGTGAGCCTGCGCGAGGTCGCCGTGCGCGCGATCGGTCAGTCGGGCATCGCCATGCGGCCGGGTTCGAAGCCGGGTCTCGAAAGCACCGCCTATTTCACGCCCGAACGTTCTACCTATGCGAACGGCACGCACGTGGTCGAGGTCGAAGTGGACATCGAAACGGGCGAGGTGAGGATTTTGCGCTACGTCGTGGTGCACGACTGCGGGCGTCTGATCAATCCGCTGATCGTGCACGGCCAGATCGTCGGCGGCGTGGCACACGGCATCGGCAATGCGCTCCTGGAGCGCATGGTCTACGGCGACGATGCCCAGCCCCTCAGCACCAACCTTGGCGAATACATGCTCCCGCTCGCCAGCGATGTACCGGACATGGAGATCGTGCACATGGAAACGCCGAGCCCGCTCAATCCGATCGGCGTCAAGGGAGCGGGCGAGGGCGGTACCATCCTGGCCATGGCGGCGGTGATTGGAGCGGTGGACAACGCGCTCGCTCCCTTTGGCGTTCGCATCAGGGAGGCCCCCATCTTTCCGGCACGCATCGTGGAGCTGGTGAGGGAGGCTCGCGCTCGGCACCCGACCTGACCTGCTCCGATGTTGGCCGGCGGGCGCCGGAATCAAATGCGAGCCGGCCTCGAACCAGGATCGGATGCAGCGACGTCAGCCCAAGAAGGTCTCTTGGCGCTGACGTCCGTCCCCCTGCCCAACCCGTGTCGCTTATCGATTGGGATCGGAGATAACCTTCTTCACCTCTTCGACAACGTTCGGAGGCGCCGACAGGATTTCTTCCACAATTTCCTGCACCTCTTCTCCGGTCATCGCTGCGAGCTCCGCACCCATCTTGTCCGCATCCGCTTGAAAATTCGGGTCGTTCATCGTGGCATCGAAGGCGCGACGAACGGTCTCAACGATTTTGGGCGGTACGCCGGGCCCAACGCAAAGGGGTCGGTTGATGCTCGAGAAGGCGAGCGAGATGAAGCGAGCGACCGGAAGCTTTTCCGGATTGGACTTCTTGACGAGGTCAATCAGCAACGGAACATGATCGGGTATGGCGGGGTCCTTTTCCTTGCCGACCTGAACCAGCAAGTTGATTTTCGGCCTGACGTCCTCCGGTAGCCCGGCCATGTAGCTCGGGTACGAGGTGACGTTCCGCCCGTCGAGCTCACCACGCTGCATGGCGAGGTCGAAATCGCCGGCGCTCTTGTAGGTGGGGATCACCTTGAACTTGGTGCCGAGCAGGTTGTTCATGGCCCACGGGATTTGCGCGTTCACCGAGCCGACGCCGGTGGCGCCGACGTGGGCCACGATCTTCTTGGCGTCTTCGATCGTTTTCACTTTTGACGTCGGCCATGTGATGTAGACGCCGTTCTGCTTGGTTAGGTTGCCGATCCAGTTGAATTTGCGGAGGGATACCATCAGGCCGGGCTCGCCCCGGACTTCGTGCATGAGCACTCCCGGAGTGATCAACAGGATGACGGTGCCGTCCTGCGGGGCGGTGCTCGAGACATGGTTCAAAGCGCGCAGCCCGCCGCCGCCCGGCATGTTCTGCACGATTACGTCCGGATTTCCGGGCAGGTGCTTGCCGATGTGGCGCGCCACCAACCGGGTATAGGCGTCATAGCCGCCGCCCGGATTTGAGTGCGTGATCATCGTCACGACTTTGCCGGAGTAGTACTCCTGCGCCGTCACCGCGGTTGCGCTCGATCCGGCAACGGCCGCTGCCAATGCGACCGCGACAAGACTTGACCTTGGCGTCATTCCAGGATTCCTCCCTTCGTGCTCGCTCCGTTAGTCCTCCAATGCGACTAAAGTCGCTGGGCGCTGGAAGCGAAGGACCCACGCGGCATTGGAGTTGAGCCGGTCCAAGGATTGAACGGTCCTGCTCGCCGTGTCATCGACAAATAGCGACTGCAATTCCGGGGCATGGAACTGCCCTTTCGCTTTGCTCCCGGCCATACCAACGTCCGCGAGTGCTGGAAGGTCGGTTAGCGGGCCGCACCTTCGACGGGCCGCAGGAACTTGCCGTTTTCGATCCTCTTTTCGCCGTCGACGTAAAGCGTGGGCTCGAGGATTACGCCGTCCATGTGAATCTTGGACATCACCGTGCCGCCGACATCGATGTTGGTGCCGAGGCCGAAATGCATGGACCCCAGAATGTTCTTGTCCTCTCGCTGCACGCCTCGAATGAGGGCCTTGGAGTTGATGCCGATCGAGGCCTCCGCCGGGCAGAGATAGGCGTTTTCGTCGCCGTAACGGGCAAGATAGGTGCGTAGCGCGAAAGCCTCCTTGTGCCCGTCGATGCGCGTGATGCGGCCGTTCACGATGGTGAGCTCGATGGGGTCCTGGAGCCTGCCAAGCTGATGCATGGTAAGGTCGATGACCAGCTTGCCGTTGGCGGAGCCCTCCACCGGCGGGATGTTGAACTCGCCGTTCGGGAACAGGAAACGGTTGAAGGGCACCGCCCGTCGCCCGACCGGATTGATCGCGTATGGCACGAAGCTCTCGTCCGGCAGTTTCGGCACGTGGATGCGCCCTTCCACGCTGTAGGTGAGGTCGGTGCCGAACTTCGATGTGACCCGGCAGACTTTGGCTTCCTTGCCGACGATGTTGCTTGCCACGTAGTGCTGGCGCACGGCCATCTGCCGCTGATCCTCGGTCACTGCGCCCGACTGGAACATCTCGAGCGTCATGCCGCCGTCCATGCAGATGACGGGGACACCGGCTGCCATCGCATCCATGTTGGCCTGCGAGTGGAGCATGCCCGTCGAGGCGAGCAGGATATTGACGTCGACGGTCTTCATCGCCTCGCACACCGCCTGCGGGGGATCGTAGTAGTCGGCCGGGCGCGGATCGAAGAGGGCGAGCGACACGTCTGCACCGAGCTCGCTGACGGTGGCCATGACCGCCTGCCACACCCGCGGATCGTGCGCCGTGTCGGTCACGATCAACACCTTCATGCCGCGCTTGATGTTGGTCAGGAGCGGCCGTCGCAGGTACTCGAGCGTTCCGGTCATCAAGGAAGACATGTGTCTATTCTCCGCCGAACAACCTTCGCATGAGATCAGCCGATCGCAGTGCGTGCCGCGCGCCGTCGAGGCGCGTGCCGGGCCGCTGCCACCGGCTTCGCCGTCGATCAGTAACGATCGGAACATGTTCCTTCCCGGCACTCGGAGCTGGCGGAAATGATCCGTAGTCGCACCAAGCTCTGGGCGGAACGCGGGTGTACTCTATGAGGGTCCGCCCTGGGCGTCATCCTTCGCAGGACGGACAAGTCCGGGAGACGGAATTCGGTGATGCTTTCATTTGACACTGCGACCGCGTGCTCGGATAAATCCTCGCCGCCGGACGCTGGATCGGCGTAGAAATCAACGCAGCAACTGCCGTGCCGGACAGCAGCTTTTGCCACATCGATGTGAGGTTTGGGAGGCCTGCGCGAGCGCCGCAGGCCGCCTTGCGCCTGATGCACGCCGACCCTGGTCCGCGCTGCGGCCAGTGGACTTTGCGCCCCGCCGCTTTTGGTCTCGCGCAATGGGGCGAAGGGCGGCTCGCGGCGCGACATGGGGCGTTGCGCCGTGGCTGACGGGCCGGGCGATCCGAGCGCCGACCGCAACACACGCGCGGGCACGGCCATGCGGGCGGTGGCGGTGGTCGCGCCCGACGTGCTGCGAGCCGAAGTTCGGCCGCTCCCCACGCTTCGTCCCGGCGAGGTTCTCGTGCGTGTGGCGGCCGCCGGCGTAAACCGGCACGACATCGGCCAGAGAAAGCGCGGTGCCGCCCCGGCGGGCGCGCGATCCGACCTTCCGGGCCTTGAGGTCGCCGGTGAGGTGGTCGAAAGCCTCTCCGCGGCGGTGCCGGTCGGCAGCCGCATCGCCGCCCTCGTCGATGGCGGCGGATACGCGGAGTACTGCGCGGCCGACGCCGGCCTGTGTTTTGCGCTTCCCGCGGGCATGGCGGCCACCGAAGCGGCGGCCTGGCCGGAAGCGCTGCTTACCGCCTGGTACTCGGCGGTGGAACTCGGCCAACTCCCCTCCGGCGGCACCTTGCTCATCCTCGGCGCGGCGGGAGGTGTTGGCATTGCGGCGATCCAGATGGCGCTGATCCGCGGCGCGAACGTTGTCGCCGCGGCGAGTACCGCGGCCAAGCGCGAGGCGCTTGCCGCGCTTGGTGCGGCGGTGAGCGGCTACCGCGACGATGAGCTCAGCGAGGCGGTCGGCGCGGCATCCGGCGGGCGAGGGGCGGACGTCGTCCTCGACCTCACCGGCACCGACCGTGCCGCGAGCAATCTGGGGCTCGTTGCCTGCTCCGGACGCATCGTCCACATGGCAAGCGGGGAACTGCCGGCGATAGCGCTTCCCCTGCGTGGGCTGATGGCCAAAAGCGCGTGCATCACGGGCGGCCTGCTGCGCCCGCTGCCGCTCGCCCAAAAACGCCACCTGGCGAGCCGGGTCCGCGCCGAGCTGTGGCCCCATGTCGGCACCAAGCTGCGCGCCGTCATCGACCGCATATTTCCGCTCGAAGAGGCCGTGCAGGCTCATCGCCGCATCGAATCGCGTGCCGCCGTCGGCAAGGTCGTGCTCAGCTTGGATCAAACCTCGCCGCAGTGATCGAAGGAAAAGCCCTTGCGTTTGGAAAACACGTTCGAAGTCGCGCGCCCGCCAGCGCAAGCCTGGGACATCTTGATGGACGTGCCCCGCATCGCCGGATGCGTCCCGGGCGCCGACCTCATCGGCAGGGAGGAGGACGGCAGCTACAAGGGCAGCATGGCGGTGACACTCGGCCCGGTCACGCTCAAGTTCTTCGGCAACGTAAGGATCACCGACGCCGATCCAAGCTCGCGCACGGCCTCGATTATCGCGCGCGGCTCAGACCAGAAGGGCCGCGGCAACGCGGGTGCCACCACCAGGGTCTCGATTGTGCCCTCCGGGGAGGGCTCGCTCGTGCGGCTTGAGACCGAGCTGCAGCTCTCCGGAATGGTCGCGCAATACGGCCGTGCCACCGGCATGGTCGAAGCGCTCTCCAGCGAGATCGTTGCTCAGTTCGCCAAGGCGTTGCACGCCGAGCTGGCAAGCGCCGATCCGGCCCACGCCCCGGCGAAGCCAACGGCCGCGAGCGAGGCGCGCGCAACGAAGGCACCGGTCTTCGGCTTGGCGATGTTGTGGCGTGCCCTCCTGGCTTGGCTGAGGGGCGCGACGGGCCGCGCGGCGCGGGTCGAATAGCGGATGCAGCGGATGGGAGGAAAGACATGGCCGACTTCCAGTTCGTCCTAGAGCGGCACGGGGCCGTGAGCAGCATCGACCTCAACCGCCCCGA
>DATLZB010000176.1:0-3594 GCA_035574175.1 Hyphomicrobiaceae bacterium | reverse complement strand
CCGCCGCTCGGAATTCGAAACGTCGCAGGAAGGTCCGCCTACCCGGCATGAGGCGGACCTGATCTCGCGCGGAGCGCCGGCATGTCCCGTCACAAGTTCAAGGTCGGCCAGATCGTCGACTACTCTCCCGGCCGCTTTGGCATGGCTGTTGCGTCGAGGGAGTACAAAATCGTTCGGCTGCTGCCCGCCGAGGGCGGCGACAATCAGTATCGCATCAAAAGCATGGCCGAAACCTTCGAGCGGATCGCCAAGGAGAGCCAGCTGAGCAGCCGCTCGGAACGCTGAGAGTTGTCGCCGATAGAACGCAAGAACGCAGGAACTTTCGCCCGGAGGCGCGGGGAGCGCCACCAGGCCGGTTCCCGGCAACAGGAGTTGGCATGGCCAAGGAAGAGGTATTGGAATTCGAAGGCTCGGTGATCGAGGTGCTGCCCGATGGGCGGTTCCGCGTCGCGCTCGATAACGGTCATCGCATCGTCGCCTATACGGCCGGGCGCATGAAGCGCAATCGGATACGGACGATCGTCGGTGACCGCGTCAGCGTCGAGATGACGCCCTACGATCTTGAGAAGGGGCGCATGGTGTTCCGCCACAAGACCGACACGGGGCCGCGCGTGAGCCACGAGCGCCGCAACTCCCGGCACGCACGCCGCTGAGGAGCCGCAACTTTCGAATGACCGCCGGCCCGGCCCCTCGCGGGTGGGCACCTCTTGCTTTCAGTTTCAGTGCGGAGCATTCTCCGCGCCGAAATTGATGCCAGCGAGGGATTATGGCAAAAGAGGAGCTCCTTGAGTTTCCAGGCGTTGTCACCGAGCTTCTACCCAACGCGACGTTCCGGGTGAGGCTCGAGAATGGACACGAGATCATCGCTCACACAGCCGGCCGCATGCGCAAGAATCGCATTCGGGTGCTCGTCGGCGACAAAGTCCAGGTCGAGATGACACCTTATGACCTCACCAAAGGCCGCATTACTTACCGCTTTAAGTAGGATCGAAGCGCCGCGCCGGGAGACGCTGAGGCAGGCGCTTGCCAGATCGCGGCGCGGGGCGGGGCGGAAGGAAACCGAGCGTCAACGGCTGGTGCTGGCCAGTGCTTCACCCAGACGCCTCGCCCTGCTGGCCCAGGCTGGCATCGAACCCGACGCGCTGAGGCCAGCCACCATCGACGAGACGCCGCGCCGTGGCGAGATGCCGCGCACGCTGGTGTCGCGGCTCGCCCGCGCCAAGGCTGAAGCGGCCCGCGATCAGCTCGCCAACGATCGCGAGGTGGCGGATGCCTATGTTCTGGCCGCCGACACCGTGGTTGCCGTCGGCCGGCGCATTCTCATCAAGCCGAGACTGGTCGAGGAGGCCGTCGCCTCCCTCGAGTTGTTGTCGGGTCGCGCCCACCGCGTGCTGTCGGGCGTCTGTCTCATCACGCCCGACGACCATGTGCGTACCAAGATCGTGGAGACGCGGGTCAGGTTCAAGCGCCTGTCGCAAAGCGAGATCGAGGCCTACATCGCCTCGCGCGAGTGGCGCGGCAAGGCAGGAGGGTACGCCATCCAGGGCCTTGCCGGCTGTTTCGTGCAGAAGATTGTCGGCTCCTACACGAATGTCGTCGGTCTGCCTCTGACCGAGGTGGTCGGCATGCTGATGGCCGAGGGCTTCCCTCTGCACTTCAACTGGATCAAAGCGGCGGATCTTGAGCCGCAATGAGGTGCCGGCACCGACCCGATGGCAGCATCAGACCTGGAAAATAAGCCCTGCCCGGTCTGCGGAGCGCCCGGCACGATCGCCCACCGGCCGTTCTGCTCCCGCCGTTGCGCGGACATCGACCTGTCGCGATGGTTTCGCGGCCGCTACGTCATTGCCGGCCAGAGCGAGAACCAGAACGACCCTGAGCGGCAGGGCGCATCGCACGAGCCCGACGCTGGGCACCGTGGTCGGGGAGACGACGGCTGAGGAGCAGCCGATGCATGGTAGGAGCCGCAAATGGTTTTTGCTCGACCATGATACGCAATGTCGCCCGCACCCATGCCGCTAACGCTCTTCGCGCCCCGCTAACCGCCACAAGCGGTGAACAAGCGCGGCGCGGGCGGCACTCCCCGCCGGGCCTATGTCCTCGCTCAGAAACAAATGAGAATGCCCGAGCAGGGCGAATCAGGAGATCTCCGGGGCTTGGGTCGCCAAACCTGAGCCAAACCGGAGATCCCCATGCAGATTCGTGGTCTGCGCCGTTCGATATACCGCGCTGCCTCTCTCGCGTCTCGCCTTCTCGCCGCGAAGTCCTCACATAACGAAGCGGCGAGAAGGCGAGACGCGGTCGCGCGCTGGCGACAGGCCGTCCGCAACGGGCTCACGGTCAAGACCGCGGCCTGCGCCGTCGGTCATTCCCTCGCCAAGCTCTATCGCTGGGAGAAGCAGGCGCAGCCGAAGTCGAAGCGGCCGAAGTCGCCCCGCAAAACCACCTGGACCACCGCGCTCGTTCAGGCCGTCGAAGCCCTGCGCCTCGAGGAGCCCATGTGGGGCCGCGCCAAGATCGCCGTGAAGCTCAACGAGCAGGGCTTCAACACCTCCGAAGCCACGGTCGGCCGCATCATCGCCCATCTCGTCAGACGCGGTGTCGTCGAGCCCGTACCGACCATCCGCAAGGCCGCAAAGACCAAGAAATGGAGCGCCAAACGCCGCTTTGCCGAGCGCTTGCCGAAGCACCTCAAGGCCGACCAGCCCGGCCAGATCGTCCAGATCGATACCGTCTACGTCACCCTCGCCCCCGGCAAACACATCAAGCACTTCACCGCCTACGATCCGGTTGCCAAGTGGACCGCCGCGCAAGCCTTCGAACGCGCAACCGCTGCCTCGGCCGCCCGCTTCCTCGACAAGCTTGTCGCCGATATGCCCTTCCCCGTCACAGGCATTCAGGTCGACGGCGGATCGGAGTTCATGGCCCAGTTCGAGACCGCCTGCCAAGCGCGCGGCATCAAGCTCTACGTGCTGCCCCCCAAAAGCCCAGAAATCAACGGTGGGGTCGAGCGTTGCAACAGTTCATGGCGCTACGAGTTCTACGCCGTCTACGACCTGCCTGCCCGCCTCGACCAACTCAACCCCCTTATCGACGCCTTCCAGCACCGCTACAACACCTGGCGGCCCCACGGCGCACTTGGCGGCTTGACACCCGCCCAGTACCTTCAAGCCCGCCAAGCCAAGGAAGCCTCCCGTTCTCATATGTCATGAGCGAGGACACCCGATTGTAACAGGGTCAAAACACATGCTTCAATGAGGCCGCGGCGGTGATGCCGCGGAAGAGGTGCGGCTTTGCGTGAATATTCATGGCGTGGTGTTACCTGCTTCAATGAGGCCGCGGCGGTGATGCCGCGGAAGAGGGCAGTAATGCAGGCCCTCGGATATCGGCTGCTGTGGCGGCTTCAATGAGGCCGCGGCGGTGATGCCGCGGAAGAGGGATGGTGATGGCGCCGGCCCAGGTGCCGGAGATGGCGCTTCAATGAGGCCGCGGCGGTGATGCCGCGGAAGAGGTCGGACCGTCCACAAAACAGTCTGGCCGGTGTGGCGTAGCTTCAATGAGGCCGCGGCGGTGATGCCGCGGAAGAGGGCCGTC
>DATLZB010000175.1:0-2230 GCA_035574175.1 Hyphomicrobiaceae bacterium | reverse complement strand
TGCTGACGGCGGGCAGGGGTTCGATCCGCCTGAAGTTGCTCGATACGCCGACCGCGGCCCGCGTATGGGCCGCCCTGCCGCTCTATTCCGCCCTCGAGCCGTGGGGCGAAAGCATTCACTTCGAGGTTCCGATCGAAACGGGCCGGGAGCGGGGCGCGCGGCTCAATGGTGCGCCCGGCGAAGTGTTCTTCTGGATCGGCGAGGATCGCGTGCTCATCCCCTATGGACGCACGCCCATTTCCCGCCCCGGCGAGATCAGGCTCCCTCATCCCTGCAACCTGTGGGCAGAGGCCCTCGATGATGTGGGGCTGTTGAAGGCCGCGCGCCCGGGCGAGAAGGTGGCGCTGAAGCGGATCGCCGACAGCGACGGGCCCAGCAAAGGCAGAGCCCGTTCGCGCTGAAGGCAGCGCTCCGTCATCCGGGGCTGTCGTCGAAAATCTGCGGCAGCCGCGCGGCCAGCAGACCTGCCAGGCGGTCGAGCGGATTATCCGTCATCGGACTAATCTCGCCGATCCGCGCCAGGAAAAGCTCGGGCGAGAGCGCCGCAATCGGCTCCGTTCGATACCAGCCGTTGTCACTGAGCAATCGCCTGTAGCCTTCCTCCTCCGACGTGAAGCGGCACTGCTGCGGGCGCACCCCCAGCACCGGCAAGCGTGCCCAGATCGCCTCCGAAACCATGGAGCTTGAATCGTCGGTGCAAAGCACCGCTTGGGCCCGCATGAACACATCGATGAGGCTGCCCGCGCCGGCGCGGCGCACGTCGATGAAACTCTCGATCGGACCCTCGCGCCGGCGAGCCCAGCCGTGCACGGCATCGCTGACCTCTGGCGCCGTGCGCCGCGAATTCGACACGATCCAACGGGTGCCGAGCGTCTCGTGGCTTGCCTCGAGAAACCCGAACAGCTTCTTCCAGTCCGCCTCCCCGTAACGTATGGCGCCGGCGTCTCCGCCGATCAGCAGGCCGGCGAGGCGCGGCGGCCGGCCGGGCCCCGGCGGCGGCTGGTCGCGAGCCCGTATCAAGCCGTCGGGATCGAGCTTTGAGGGTTTGAGCGTCGCGGCCACACGGGGATTGGAAGGCGCATGCGCGTAGGAGGACAGCACCAGCGCGAAGTCGTCGGGGCGGAACCGGCGCAGCGAGCCGTAGAAAATGTTGGCGGCTCCGGTGAGCCGCGCAAGGCAGATATTGGCAGCGAGGGTCTCGGCCCCAGCCGAGATGATGAGCTTCGGCTTGGCAATGCGGGCGGGATCGATCGCGAACACCAGGCTAAGGATGCGGGTGGGCGAGACCTGGCGATTGACGAGGAGGGCGAGAAGACGGCCCGGCCAGCCGCGCCGTCGCACCTCGCACCAGGCGATCTCCACCGGGCGACGGCGCGCGATGGCCGCCGCGATACCCTCGGCGAGGTGGTAGTGGCCCGGCCGGCCATCGGACAGGATCAGGACGGGCAAGGAAGTCATAACGGCCTGCGCGGGTGTGAGCGGAACGCCGCCCTAAGGCGAACCGCTGCCGTTTGACCGATTTGCGGCATCCTCATCCTTCTCGCCGCTGGGGCGGGCGCCAGCCGCGTTTCCACTGGCGATACCGGCGGCCTAACCGGGCGGCGGCACCACCCCCACTGGCTCGGTCAGAGAATGTTGTGGGTTCCGTCGCAGAAGGGACGATCGTCGGTCGCCTTGCAGCCGCACAGGTTGAAAACGCCGGTCGCCTCGGCCTGGAAGCGATGGGGGCTGAACTCGGTGCCCTTGTGGGAACCGTCGCAGAAGGGTTGGTTCTGGGAGCGGCCGCAGGCGCACCACAGGTACGTTTGACCGGCCTTGAGCTCGACCTGGTAGGGGCCTTTCTGGGCAACCTTGGCTTGTTCGGCCATCGCTGTCTCCCCGCGCGCTAGCGTTCCTGCGGCTCAGGTGGGCATGGCACCAAAACGAGCCCTAAACCGCGGCCGCGGTCAACATCAATTCCTTCCAAAGGGCCGTTGGCGGCGGCCTCACCCGCGTCCGCGATAAGGCGCCACCCCCTGGTCCGGCAGCCATACGCCGTCAGGCAGGGTGCCGGTCTGCCAAAACACGTCAATGGGAATGCCGCCCCGAGGATACCAGTAGCCGCCGATGCGCAGGTAGCGCGGGGCGATCAGCGCGACGATCCGCTTGCCGATCGCCACCGTGCAGTCCTCGTGGAAGGCACCGTGATTGCGGAACGCGGCGAGGTAGAGCTTCAGCGACTTGGACTCGA
>DATLZB010000174.1:0-14198 GCA_035574175.1 Hyphomicrobiaceae bacterium | reverse complement strand
CAAGGACAGAGGCCCGCCGGTGGCCCTTTTCCCACCTTGTTGGTGCGGATTTGCCACTGAGAGTTTGTCCCCGGCACCCGGCTCAAATTAAACGCGGCTGCGGGACATCTGGTGCCGTAAAACACCCCGCGTCCCACCGCGGTTACCTGACGGGCACGGGAGCCAGAATGGCGCGTTGCGGTTGCAGAACCCTTAACGGGTGTCTCATCCTCTGAGCGGCGACCACGCCGGGTCGGAGGCGAAGGCTGGGGTGGGGACCTCGCGCTCATTGTAGCCCGTGAGGTCGATGGTATAGAGCCGGGGGCCTCCCTGGGGGCCGGGCTGCTCGCGGAAGAACATGAGCACGCGGCCGTTGGGCGCCCAAGTCGGCCCCTCGTTGTGGAAGCCTTCGGTGAGGATGCGCTCCCCCGACCCGTCGGGCCTGATGACGCCGATCAAAAAGCGCCCGATAAGGAGCTTGGTGAAGGCGATGTAGTCGCCCCGCGGCGACCACACCGGCGTCGAATAACGGCCCTCGCCGTAGGTGATGCGGCGCGGCGCTGACCCGTCGCTGTTCATGATGTAGAGCTGCTGATTGCCCTCCCGATCCGATTCGAACACGATCTGGCTGCCGTTCGGTGCATAGCAGGGGCCGGTGTCGATGGCGCTCGTCTGCGTCAGCTGACGCGACCGGCGCGACCTGAGGTCCATCTCGACAATGCTCGACGCCCCGCCTTGCTGGAAGCTCATGACAATGCGCTGGCCATCGGGCGAGAAGCGCGGCGCAAACGTCATGCCCGGCATATCCCCCACCACCACCCGCTCGCCAGTATCCAGCCGCATCAGCACCACCCTCGGTTGCTCGTTCACGTACGTCATGTACGTGATCTCCTGGGCTGTCGGGCTGAAGCGCGGTGTGATCACCAGCTCCTGCCCCTGGCTGAGCAGGCGCACGTTGGCACCGTCCTGATCCATGATGGCGAGCCGCTTGAGCCGCTTGTCCTTGGGCCCGGTCTCGTCGACGAACACGATGCGCGTGTCGAAGTAGCCCTTCTCGAGCGTGAACTTCTCGTAGACCTGGTCGGCAATAAGGTGTCCGAGCCGACGCCAGCTCGGCGCCGGGACGGCGAAGCGCTGCGCTGCGAGCTGCTTGCCAAGCAGTGTGTCCCACAGGCGGAATTCGGCCTGCACGCGACCATCGGGAAGGCGGAGAGCGCGCCCGACCACCACGCCCTCCGCACCGATGGCGCGCCAGTCGGCGAATCTCGGCACCGTATTGAGATCGCGCGGCTGCTCGATGAAGGCACCCCGGTCGAGCGGCCGGAAGAGCCCGGAACGCTCCAGATCGGCTGCCACGATGTCGGCGACGTCGAGGCCGAAGCGCGCGTCCTCGCCGGCAAACGCCGTCACCGCAATGGGCCGCGGGCGAATGGTGGCTTCATCCACCGTCACCCGCAGCGGCGCCCCCTGCTGGGCGTCGCCGGTGGCCGGTGCGAGGCCGATGCCGAGCGCCGCCGCCCCTCCCTTAAGGACTGCACGCCGCGACAGCCGCATCCGCCGGTCGCTTGTCATCGCTGTCAAACCTCTCTTGGGCCGTGCCCGGCGCCGGCCTGCTCAGAAGTTCCGGTCGGGCTTGAAGTCGAGGATCATATGCTGCCAGCCGCCCTCGTAGTACTCCCTCGGCAGGTCGTAGGGCTGGCACCCTTCGAGCGCCCTCAGCGCGCTGTTGGCGGCGTCGGCGAACAGCGGCCCGCTGCCGGAATTGACCACCTTGGGCTGCTGCGCGAGCCGGCCATCTGGCGTCAACCACACTTCGAGCTCGACCACGACCTTGTCGATTCCGTCAAGGCCACTGTTGATGTTCCAGCAGCGGCTAACGGCCTGCTTCATCATGATACCGATCATCGCCCGCTGGCTTGCCGTGAGCGCGTTGTCGGTGCCGGTCGGCGCGCCGGCCACGGGCCCCTTGGCCTTGGCCGCTAGTGCCGGGTTGGCGGCGCCGCCTTGGGTCGCCTTCTTGGTCGGATCGAGATCGCGCAGCGCGCTCTTCTCGATCGCCTCGGCCATCTGCTCCTCGAACGATTTCTTCTTTTGCTGCTCTTCGGCCTTTTTTTTGGCCTCGGCGATGCGCTTGGCCTCTTCTAGCCGCTTTTTGGCCGCTTCGCGTCGCTTGCGCTCAGCCTCCTCCTTGCGCTTCTTCTCCTCCTCGGCCTTGCGCCTTTCCTCCGCGCGCTGCCTCTCCTCCTCGGCCTTTTTGCGCTCTTCGATCTGCTTGACCTCCTCAGGGCTCGGTCCTGGTTGCGGCAGCGGCTCGAGCGCTGCCAGCTTTTCGCCGATCGGGTCGTCTTTTGGCTTTGCTGGCTCGGCCGGAGGGGGTGGCGCCGGAGGATCTATCTTGGCCGCCTTCTCGGGCGGTGGAGGCGGCGGTGCAGCGGCGGCCGGCTTTGGCCGTGTCGTTTCCGTCTTGGCCCTGCCTTCGAGCGTCGGCGCGGCCTTGGCCTCGAGCTGCTTGGCGGAGCGGCTGCCCTGCTTCAGGCGCACGATATCGTCGGGGGAAACGACGGCAACCTCGACCGGCTCTGGCTCCGACGGCGTGAACGGCGGCGTTGCCGCGATCGTGACCAGCGCCCAGCCGAGCACCCCGACATGCAGCAGGATGGAGACTGCAAGTCCGAGGTGCACGGCCTATTGCCTCCGAACCGGCCCTTTCTCGATGTCCTCAGGGCCGCTTACGAAGGTGAATTTCTTGAAGCCGCCCGAGCTGACGGCGCCGATAACCTCTGAAACGCGCCCGTATTCCACCTTGCGGTCGCCACGAAACAGGATCTGATCGTCGTAGCCGTTCTTGGCGTTGGCCTTGAGGATGTCGACGAGCCGGTCGACCGAAATCGGCTCCTCCGAGCCTCCGACGAATACGCGCCCCTCCCTGTCGATGGTAATGGTGAGGCGGTCCTTCTGCTGGGAAAGCGATTGGCCCTTGGCGGCCGGCAGATCCACCGGGATGCCCGAGAGCAACAGCGGTGCGCTGACCATGAACACGATGAGCAGCACCAGCATGACGTCGACGAACGGCGTGACGTTGATCTCGCTCATCGGCACGTGCCGCTTGGCCTTGCGCCGCCGGCCGTGTCCTGCCAGTCCGGTCTTGAGCTGCGCGCCCATCGCCCCTGCCCTTCAGGTTCTGACGTCGATTTGACGCGAAACGATGGCGGAGAATTCGTCGGCAAAGGCCTCCAGGCGCTGGCCGAGGCGGGCCGAATCGGCGGCGAACTTGTTGTAGAAGATCACTGCCGGTATTGCCGCGAGCAGGCCGAGCGCCGTTGCGAACAAGGCTTCCGCAATGCCCGGCGCGACGACGGCGAGGCTCGTATTCTTGGAGGCGGCGATCGCCTGAAAGCTGGTCATGATCCCCCACACCGTGCCGAACAGGCCCACGAACGGGGCCGTGGCGCCGACCGTGGCGAGGAACAACAGCCGCCGATCGAGCCGTTCCATCTCTCGGCTGATGGTGACGTCCATCACTTTCTCGACACGCAATTGGATCCCGCCGAGGGCCCGGATCGAGCCTTCCACCGACCGCTTCCACTCGCGCATCGCCGCTACGAACAGTGCTGCCATCGAGATGGTGGGCCGCGCGGAGAGGGCCTCGTAAAGTTCCTCCAGCGACTGGCCCGACCAGAACATTTGCTCGAAGCGCTCCGCATCGAGCCGCGCTCTGCGGAAAGAGAACAGCTTCTCTATGATAATCGCCCACGACCACACCGAGGCGAGGAACAGCCCGATCATCACGATCTTGACGACAATGTGGGCCTGGATGAACAGGTCGAGAAATGAGACCCCGCCGTCGGCGGGTGCGATCGCGCCCTTCAAGACTTCGCTCATTGCCTCTTCCGTAAGATGGCGCGGCTGCCGCCCCGCGTGCCTCTTCCAGCCACATTCAGGCCGGCCGAAATGCGACGGCATCCGACCAGCCTCACAGGTAGCGCCAATTGCCGCGCGCCGAATGTCCCCGACTTAAGCATGTTGCCCTGCAATAGGGCGAAACTACGGCCCGTGAATGGCTCTCCGCGAGGGGTGCGTGCCCACTTCTCCACAGCCGTTGCCGAAATGGTGCGGCCGGGGTCCTCAGCTTCCGATGAGCGCGTCGCGGATCGCCTTCGACAGACGCATCGGCTTGCCCGAGGCGCCGACCAGCACGACCAATACCTCCGCTTCGAACAACACCCTGCCGGAGCGAAAGATGCGCTGATCGAGCAGCAGGCTTGCGACTGAGACTTCCTTGACCCGGGTCTCGACCTCGAGCACGTCGTCAATGTGCGCGGGTCGGTGGAATTCGAGCCGCATGCGGCGCACCACGAAGGAGGCGGGCTCCCGCCCATCTGCGCCGGCGATCAGGGCGCGATGGTCGTTGCCGATGAGCCGAAGGAAGTCCGAGCGGCCCCTCTCGCACCAGCGCACGTAGCTCGCGTGGTAGACGAGGCCCGAGAAATCGGTGTCCTCGAAGTAGACGCGGATGGGCAGCACGTGCCGTCGCCCGCTTTCGCCCTCGATCAGGCGTCCGGCAAGGTCGGGCCAGTTGCCGCTCACACTTCCACCCCGAGGTCGACCACCACGATCTCCGGCGGCACCCCAATTCTCACCGGCACGCCGCTGCAGCCCAACCCCCCTGACACCACGAGGTGTCTGCCCTCTTCGACGACGTGACCGTAAGCGTAACGTTGGCCGTACATCGAAGGGATAACCGGCGAGTAGCCCATGAGCCGTATCTGCCCGCCGTGGGTGTGGCCGCACAGTGTGAGCGACACCCGCGCCGGCACCTTGGGGAAGATGTCGGGCTCGTGGGCGAGCAGAATCACGGGCGCTTCGTCTCTAACGCGCGCGAGGGCCCCCGGGAGGTCGTCGACACCGCGATATCCGGTATGCGGTCCAACGCGCCGCCGGCGCCGGCCGCGATAGAACGCCCACTGATCGCCAAGTCCGGCTATCCAGAACGGCGCCCCATCCTTGACGAGTCGCACCGCGTCGTTCTCGTAGACCGGCACGCCGGCGTCCTCGAGGGCGCGACGGCTGACGACAGGACCCTGCTCGCGGCGCATGGCTTGCGGATCCTGCCACCAGTCATGGTTGCCGAGCACCGCGTGGACGCCGAGCGGGGCCCTGAGCCGGCCGAGCGCCTCCGTCCACGCGCGCATCGGTATGCGTGCCTCCGTGTAGCGGTTGATCGTCTCGTAGTCGCCGAGCAGCGCGATGACATCGGCGCCAAGCTCGTTCGTCTCGGCTACGATCCGCTCGATCATGTCCAGCGTCATCCAGGGATCGCAGGCGTGCAGATCGGCGATCGCCGCGATGCGCAACCGCAAACCTTGGGGCCAGCCCGCCGGCGCGATCGCATAGCGACGGGCAAGCAGCAGCTTGGGCTCCACCGCGACGGCATAACCTGCGAGCGCGAAGCTCGAAGCGAGGACGCCGCCGGCGCCGGCCAGCAGGTTGCGGCGGGTGAGGATCATAAGCGGCGTTTATAGGGTATGGATTTGGCGATGAATATGGCGGTTGACCCCTATGGCTACCGCCTGGACAAGGTCCCCCATCGCGGGCTGGGGATAGGCCCGACGTCTGGCGCTCCTAGCGACATCCATACCCGCCGAAGCGCCCCATCAACTCCCGCCGACCCCCGCCTTGTCGCCGGCCGGCTCTTCGACGGCGTTCGCGCCGCCCTCGAACAGCCCAAACTGGGCGCTCGTGCGCGCCGCCGGGCCCGCGAGCCCCAAGTGACGGTAGGCTTTGAGCGTCAGCACCCGCCCGCGTGGCGTGCGCCCGATGAATCCCTGCTGCAGCAGGTAGGGCTCGACGATCTCCTCGAGCGCATCGCGCGGCTCCGACAGCGCCGCCGACAGGGTCTCGACGCCCACGGGGCCCCCTTCGTAGTTCAAGGCAATGCACCTGAGGTAACGGTGGTCGAGCGCATCGAGCCCCTCGTTGTCGACTTCGAGCGCCCTCAGCGCCCGGTCGGCGACCCTCGCGTCGATGGCACGCGCCCCTTCCACGACCGCGAAGTCGCGCACCCGGCGCAGCAGCCGTCCCGCAATGCGCGGCGTGCCGCGTGCCCGTCGCGCGATCTCGCGAGCTCCATCGGCAGCTACCGGCGCCTTGAGCACGCGCGAGGCCCGCCGCACCACCTGCTCCAGCTCTTCGACCGTGTAGAAGTTGAGCCGCACCGGGATTCCGAAACGATCGCGCAAAGGCGTGGTGAGCAGGCCGACCCGCGTGGTGGCTCCGATCAGCGTGAAGCGGGCGAGATCGATGCGTACGGAACGCGCAGCCGGACCCTCGCCGATCATCAGGTCGAGCTGGAAGTCCTCGAGCGCCGGATAGAGGATTTCTTCGACCGTCGGATTGAGCCGGTGGATCTCGTCGATGAACAGCACGTCCCGGTCTTCCAGGTTCGTGAGCAGGGCAGCGAGGTCGCCGGCCTTTGAGATGACCGGACCGGAAGTGGCGCGGAAGCCGACCCCCAGCTCCTTGGCCAGGATCTGGGCAAGCGTGGTCTTGCCGAGGCCCGGCGGGCCGGCAAGCAACACATGGTCGAGCGCATCCCCGCGCGAACGCGCCGCCTCGATGAATACCTTGAGGTTGGAACGGGCCTGCTCCTGCCCAATGAACTCGGCAAGCGTCTGCGGCCGGATCGAGCCCTCGAGCGCGTCCGAATCGCGCCGTGCGGATGAGACGAGGCGGTCGGTCATGGCCCCCCGAAGCCTGCCGTTTCAGCTTTGTTCCGAGGCTTGTACCATGATTTGCTTGCGGTCAACGAGATGCCGATGTGGCCGCAGTGGATAGACCACCGGCGAAGCGGGCCGCGGCAAGCCGACTCAGCGCGGTTGGCCGGCAGCTCGAAAATTTCCGGGGCGGGGAGCTTGATGGAATAGGCCGGTGCACCGATCAGCTCTCCGTCGAGCTGCGTGCACGTTCTGTGCAATCGCTGTGGCGGCAACGAAGGAAGCGGCGGCCGCCGCGGCAAATGACGCAAGCCGTGCTCCCGGCTGGCATGTTCGGCTCCTGGCGAGGAGTCCTTCCGTTCTTCCATAAAACTCGCGTGTCGCGCGCCGGGTTCCGGTATGCTGACCACCGACGACGTTAGAAGCTCCGGCTCAACCCCCGGGCGCCGTTCCGCTGGGCTGCCAGGCGCGCCTTCCGGAGTTGCTCGAGTGCACGGCAACTCGTTACCCGCGGGAACTCAGGCCGGGGCTCGCACCAGTACCCCTCCGGTAAGCGGCGCCGCCACCCCCGTCGTCCCTGGGAAGGTGATGGGCAGCGCACGGATCGAGCGCACGGCGAGATAGGCCCAGGCTTCCGCTTCCATCAAATCGCCGTCGAGACCGAGCGCCTCGGCCGGAACCACCGCGTTATGCACGTGCCCGGCAATGAGGCTCATCAGGGCCCGGTTCTTGCGCCCGCCCCCGGTCATGATCCACATCAGCGGCTCTTCCGGCAGATGTTCGAGCGCGCGGCCCACGGCCGCCGCGGCAAACGCCGTTAGTGTGGCCGCGCCATCGGCGGGGGAAAGATGCTCGACGAGTTCGATCGCGAAGGCGTTGCGGTCGAGCGACTTGGGAGGCAGCACCGAGAAGTGGCTGTGCTTGAGATACTCCTTGACGAGGTCCTGGTCAGCGCTGCCGGCTGCGGCTAGCGCTCCGTTCTCATCGCACGGCTTGCCGGTGTGTCGGCGCGCCCAGTCGTCGATCATGGCGCTGCCTGGGCCGGTGTCGAAGGCGATGAGCTCGCCCTCGCGTCCGATCCATGTCAGGTTGGCGACGCCGCCGATATTGACCACCGCCACGGGCCGCTCCTTGAGCTTGGCGGCTAGCGCACGGTGATAGGCGGGGGCGAGCGGCGCGCCCTGCCCTCCGGCAGCACAGTCGGCGGCGCGCATGTCATAGACGACGTCGATCCCCGTCGCGCCGGCGAGCCGCTCCCCGTCCCCGATCTGTACAGTCAGCCGCCGCTCCGGCCGATGCAGGACCGTATGGCCGTGAAAGCCGATCACGTCGACGGCAGCGCGCTCGAGCTTGTGTTCGGCAAGAAAGTCCGCGACGGCCCTCGCATGAAGATCGGTGATCTCGCGTTCCGCTCGGCGTAGCGCATCTGGCCGCTCCTCGCGGCGGCAGAGCGCCCGCGCCTCGCCGATCGCGCGCACGAGCAGTAGCCGGACCGGCGCCGGATAAGGGAAGGTGCGTCCGCCCGCGCGCTCCACCCGGTCCTCGCCGTCGGTGTCGAGCAAGGCGACGTCGATGCCGTCCATCGAAGTGCCGCTCATGAGTCCAATCGCGCGCCTGAGCTTGCCCATGGTGCCCTTCCCGTGCAATCACCTGAACCCGGACGCGCGAGTCGAATTTCAAGCCATGACCGAGCCCAAATCCGAGTTTCTCAAGGTCCTCACCGAGCGCGGCTTCGTTCACCAGTGCTCCGATCTAGCCGGTCTTGACGCGCTCGCCAACGAGGGCGAGGTGGTTGCCTACGTCGGCTACGACTGCACGGCGCCCTCTCTCCACGTTGGCAGCCTGATCTCCATAATGATGCTCTACTGGCTGCAGCGCACCGGCGGCCGGCCGATCGTGTTGATGGGCGGCGCCACCACCCGCGTTGGCGACCCCTCTGGCCGCGACGAGACCCGCCGGATCCTGAGCATCGAGGAGATCGAGGCCAACAAGGCGGGGATCAAGTCGGTATTCGCCAAGCTGCTGACATTCGGCTCGCGGCGCACCGACGCCATCATGGTCGACAACGCCGAGTGGCTGGCGCCCTTGAACTACATCGAATTCCTGCGCGATGTCGGCCGTCATTTCTCGGTCAACCGCATGCTGACCATGGATGCAGCCAGGCTCCGCCTCGAGCGCGAGCAGGAACTCTCCTTCATCGAATTCAACTACATGCTCCTGCAGGCCTATGACTTTGTCGAACTGGCTCGCCGTTATGGATGCAACTTGCAGATGGGCGGCTCCGACCAGTGGGGCAACATCGTCAGCGGCATCGACTTGGGCCGGCGCATGGGCACCCACCAGCTCTATGCCCTGACCTGCCCGCTGCTCACCACCGCCTCAGGCGCCAAGATGGGCAAGACTGCGGCCGGCGCCGTGTGGCTCAACGAGGAGCTGCTGTCGCCCTACGAGTATTGGCAGTTCTGGCGCAACACCGAGGATGCCGACGTTGGCCGTTTCCTGAAGCTCTTCACCACGCTGCCCATGGCCGAGATTGCGCGGCTCTCGGCCCTTCAAGGTGCGGAGATCAACGAGGCGAAGAAGCTGCTTGCCACCGAGGCAACCGCGCTTTTGCACGGCCGCGACAAGGCCGTTAATGCTGCCGCCACGGCGCGCGCTACCTTCGAAGAGGGCACGCTGGCCACCGGCCTGCCTTCGGTCGAAGTACCGCGCGCGGAGATCGATGCCGGCCTCGGCGTGCTTGCCGCCTTCGTGCGTGCGGGCCTCGTCAAATCTAACGGCGAGGCCCGCCGCCAGATTAAAGGCGGCGGCCTTCGCGTGAACGATGTGCCTGTGAGCGACGAAAAGGCGGTGCTGGCTGCCGACGATCTGACGGCGGAAGGCGTGATCAAGCTTTCGCTCGGCAGGAAGCGCCACGTGCTGTTAAGGCCCGTCTAGCGGCTCGCACCGGCCAACGAAAAGACGGTGCGGCCCTACTCCGCCGGTGCGGCCGCGGGCTGCCTCGTGCCTGCCCGCTCACGCTGGAGCACGAGCCAGCCGAAAAACACCATGTCGAGGAAGGCAACGATCGAAGCGATCCCCGCGATCGGATCGCCCATCATGTTACCGCGGTAGATCATGGCCACGCCGATTGTGAGCACGATGGTGGCGACGATCCAGATCCACACCTGCGCCAACGCGAGTCCGGAGCCGTCGAGCGCCGGATGCAGGCGGTAGAAGACGCCGAACAGAAACAGCGAGACCCAGCCGAGCAGATTGAGATGGGCGTGCGCCGGCATCGTCGAGTGGTCATGCGTCATGGCCATCATGATGCCCCAACCCATGCCAACGAGCGCCATGGCCACGGCGGCCTGGAAGCTGACGGACGAAGCCTTCATTACCACCTCCAAACCCACCGGAACGTGCTCGGCAGGCGCTTCCGAACGATCTTGGGCGCCTGAAGCCGGCGCCATAAATACACGAGCCGGAACCGGTTTACTAGCTTCATCATTGCCCGCAAAGACCATCGGGCAACTGTTCGGGATGGCCCGCCGTGACCCTCGCGACTTGGCAAACCGCACCGCAGCCCCGATGAACAGGCATAGCGTGACGGCTGGGGTATCGGTCCCACTCACCGACCTTCGCGAAATGATGTGACGACCGAGGCAAGCGCGTGCCCAAGCAATCCGTCATGTCAGCGCAGCCTACACCCAGCGCGGGCCGGTGGCCGGCACCCGCGCCAGGTAGGCCTCGTTCGACGGTCGAACTTGCCCGCGGCCTCGTCCGGGCGACCATTGCCATGAAGGCATAGCATGCCGAAGCTGCGTGGAGCCCGACCTTCGTCGGGATGACGGTTTGGAGCCGGCGTAGGCCCGCATCTACGCCAGGTGCCGCTTGCTCGGGGTCGAAATTGCTCTCGGCCGCCCGCGGTGGTCTATCCCCCCTCCCTGCGCAAACTCGGTCTCGACCTTCCACGGAACTTGCAGTACGAAGGTCCGCGCTTCCATCTTACGACGGACGCGGACGAGAAGGCCGGTGGCCTGCTCTGCAAGGAGGCTGCCGCGGGTCGGAGCGGATTGCCGCTCACGCATCGGCGCGCTAAAGGGTTGGGCATGGCAGGAACCGAGGATCGCAAGGAAAAAAGTCCGCACACGCTCCAGGACCACGTTCTCGGTCAAGATTTCGCGCACGAGCACGACGGCACTGCCGACCATGACCACGACGAGTTCTACGACGACGTTCCGCTCAACGAAAATCCGCTCTGGATGGCGGACAACGTTTTCCTGACCAGCGTCGGCATCGACATCGGCTCCTCCGGCACTCAGGTAATCTTCTCGCGGCTGCATTTGCGGCGCATGGCCGAGGATCTGTCGAGCCGTTATTACGTGGTCTCGCGCGAGATGCTCTATCAGTCGCCCGTTGCACTGACCCCCTATGAGAGTGAGACACGCATCAGCGACCGGCAGCTCGGCGAGATTCTCGATGCGGCCTACGCCGGTGCCGGCATCAAGGCGCAGGACGTTGACACCGGCGCCGTGATCCTGACCGGAGAGGCGCTAAGACGTGAAAACGCGGAGGCGATTGCAGCCACCGTGTCCGAGCATGGGGGCGACTTTGTGTGCGCCACCGCCGGCCATCACATGGAGAGCATGTTGGCCGCCTTCGGTTCGGGCGCGGCGAAGGCCTCCCTCGATGGCGACCGCCGCATCCTCAACGTCGACATCGGCGGCGGCACCTGCAAGCTCGCCGTGCTGGAAAAGGGCCGGGTCACGGCGACCGCCGCAATCCATATCGGCGGCCGCCTGCAGGTGGTCGACGATGGGGGGCGCATCGTCCGCCTCGACCCGGCCGGCCGCCATCACGCCCACCGTGCCGGCTTCCATTGGTCGCTGGGGGATAGAGTGACCGCGGCCGATCTGGACCGCGTAGCCGAATGTATGGCCGAGTCGCTCATGGCGGCGCTGACGGTTCGGCCGCTTCCTCAGGACCTCCGCGACCTCTACCTGACCGATCCCATCGAGGACCTCGGCAAGATTGACGGCGTGATGTTCTCCGGCGGCGTTGCCGAGTATGTCTATGATCGGGAGACGCGCGACTTTGGCGACATGGGCCGGCGCCTCGGCCAAGCGATCCGCGCGCGTGTTGAGGCGGGGGCTCTGCCCTGGCCGCTGCTGGCTGCCGGCGAATGCATTCGTGCCACCGCGCTCGGGGCGTCGGAGTACAGCGTCCAGCTATCCGGCAACACCTGCTTCATCTCCAATCCCGGCGCGCTGCTGCCGCGGCGGAACCTGCAGGTGCTCCAGCCGCCTTATGTCTGCGAGGACGTGATCGATCCCGAGGCGCTGGCCCAGGCCATCGCCTCGCACCGCAAGGCCTTCGATGTGGAAGGCGCCGAGCGCGAGATCGCGCTTGCCTTCCACTGGCGGGGCGCGCCGGCCTACGAGCGCATCTTTGCCTTCGCCAAGGGGCTCGTGCGGGGCATCGACGACATGATCAGAGCCGGCAAGCCGCTCTATATCATGCTCGACGGAGACGTTGCCCAGTCGCTCGGTGCCATCCTGCGCGAGGAGCTCGGCGTAAAGAGCGAAATCCTGGTGATCGACGGCGTCGTGCTGTGGGATTTCGACTACATCGATCTTGGGCGTATCAGGCTGCCGTCACGCACGGTGCCGGTGACCATCAAGTCGCTGGTGTTCAGCGACGATCCGCGCACGCGCCAACGGCTTGGCCATGCCGAGCGTGGCCATGACCACCACGATCACCATCATCATCACCACCACCACCACCACCACGATCACCATCACCACCACCACCACCATCATTCTCACGATGATCACGGGCACCACCATCGCCAGCATGGCTCCGTCCATGCTCACTCCCATGACCGCGCCGGCGCCGCGGCACGCGAGGCCCGCGCGCATCGGGCGGGGAAAACGAAGAGCAGGCCGTGATCAGTGCGGGAACGTTGGCCGGAGCATGACTTGGAGCAATTGGAGTAAATAGTACCGACCGCCTCTCTGGTCGGCGACGTTTCTGAAGGGGATCAAGGAAGGAGTTGAGCGATGGCGAAGAATGCGGTCGTCTCGGAGGAAATGGCCAAGAAGTTCGCGACCGAGAAGGACACTCCCTACCTGCGCTGGGTGCGCTCGGAAGGTCTCGACATCATCAGCGCCCATTACGTGAAGAGCCTGCACACTGTCGAATTGAAGCCCTGGGCACGTCGCGGCGGCAAAGGCGTGTTCATCAACCACGAGGCCTCCCGCACCTCCAACGACTGCTATGTGTGCGAGATCCCGGCAGGCGGCAAGCTAGCCCCCCAGCGCCAGCTCTACGAGGAGATGATCCTGGTGCTGTCCGGGCGCGGTTCGACCTCGGTGTGGAACGATGCCGGCGCCCGCGTCACCTTCGAGTGGCAGGCGGGCGCGTTGTTTGCCATCCCGCTCAATGCCCACCACCAGCACTTCAATAGCTCCGGCAAGGAGCCGGCCCGCTACGTGGCGGTCACCAACGCCCCCCCCGTGATCAACCTCTACGAGGACCTTGATTTCATCTTCAACTGCAAGCACGACTTCAAGCAGCGCTTTAACGGCGAGCCCGACTACTTCAGCGCCAAGGGCGAGCAGAAGGGGCTGCTGCTCGACACCAACTTCGTGCCGGACGCTGTCAACCTGCCGCTCATCAGCGCCAAGGAGCGCGGCGCCGGCGGCGGCCACATCCGCTTCAACATGGCCAAGGGCTCGATGAACAGCCACATCTCCCAGTTCCCGGTCGGCACCTACAAGAAGGGCCACCGTCACGGGCCCGGTGCACACGTCATCGTGCTTTCGGGTGAGGGCTATTCCCTGATGTGGCCCGAGGGCGAGGAGCCCCGTCGCTACGACTGGGAGGTCGGCACGCTTATCGTACCGCCCAACATGTGGTTCCACCAGCACTTCAACACCGGCACGACGCCGGCACGCTACCTCGCCTTCAAGCACGAGGTAGTCTCGATCCGCAACGCGCAGGGCGTGCCCAAGGCGTGGATCAGCCAGCGCATCGGCGGAGATCAGATCGATTATGCGGACGAGAATCCAAAGGTGCGCCAGCTTTTCGCCGAAGCCCTCGCCAAGCATGGCATGAAGCCGCGCATGGACGAGGCCTACAAGGCAGAGCTTGCCGAGTTGCCACCCAAGGTGGCCTAGCTCGCAGCGGCTGGGAGGCGTATCGGCAGGGGAGGACCAGAGATTGGCGCAAGACGCGGTCGTCTCGCAGGAGCTGGCCAAGAAGTTCGCGACCGAGAAGGACACCCCCTATCTGCGCTGGGTGCGCGCGGAAGGTCTCGACATCATCAGCGCCCACTACGTGCCCAATCTGAGGACGACCGAACTCAAGCCTTGGGCGCGCCGTGGCGGCAAGGGTGTGTTCATCAACCACGAGGCCTCCCGCACCTCCAACGACTGCTACGTGTGCGAGATCGCCCCCGGCGGCAAGCTCGCCCCCCAGCGCCAGCTCTACGAGGAGATGATCCTGGTGCTGTCGGGGCGCGGT
>DATLZB010000173.1:0-9656 GCA_035574175.1 Hyphomicrobiaceae bacterium | reverse complement strand
GAACTCGCCCGCCTGCAGCTTGCGCTGGCGCGCAAGGCGGAGACCCACGCCGCGACCGTGATGCCCGGCCTCACCCATCTGCAGCCGGCGCAGCCCGTCACCTTCGGCCACCATCTGCTTGCCTATGTCGAGATGCTGGCGCGCGACCGCGGCCGCTTCGCGGATGCACGAAAGCGCCTCAACGAGTGTCCGCTCGGCGCCGCGGCGCTGGCCGGCACGTCGCTGCCCATCGACCGTACAGCCACCGCCAAAGCGCTGGGTTTCGAGCGGCCCATGGCCAACTCGCTCGATGCCGTCTCCGACCGCGACTTCGTGCTCGAGACGCTGGCGGCGGCGACGATAGCGGCGGTGCATCTGTCGCGGCTGGCGGAAGAGATCGTGCTGTGGACCAGCCCGCGGTTCGCCTTCATACGGCTGTCGGACCGGTTCACCACTGGGTCCTCCATCATGCCGCAGAAGCGCAACCCCGACGCCGCCGAGCTCGCCCGCGCCAAGCTCGGCCGCATCGCGGGGGCGTTTCAGGCCCTCGTCGTGGTCATGAAGGCGCTGCCGCTCGCCTATTCCAAGGACATGCAGGAGGACAAGGAGACGACCTTTGACGCCCTCGACAGCTTCGCGCTGAGCGTGGCCGCCATGACCGGCGTCGTCGATGACATGGAGGCGGACGCCGAGGCCATGCGGCGGGCGGCGGGCCAAGGCTTCTCCACCGCCACAGACCTCGCCGACTGGTTGGTGCGCACCCTCAAAATGCCATTCCGCCAGGCCCACCACGTCAGCGGCCGCATCGTCGCCTTGGCGGAAGCCAAGGGCGTCACCCTCGAGCACTTGACGCTGGCCGAACTCAAGGCCGTCGAGCCCGGCATCACAAAGGACGTGTTTTCGGTGCTGAGCGTTGAAAACTCTGTGAAAAGCCGCACGAGCCATGGGGGAACCGCGCCACAGAACGTGCGCAAAATGGCCCGCGCGTGGATCAAGCGGCTGGCAAGAGAGGCAGAAGGGGGCTAGAAGGATTGGGCTCCTTGTGGCACTCGGGGCGGAGTGCCGCTCGGGAGCGTGTACTGCGTACGTTCGCTAGCGTAACGCGTAAGCCTGCCGGCGCATGCAGCTGCTAGCACGCCGCACAGCGGGGGTCAGGCTCCCTCCAAGGCATGCGTACGAGGGAGCCGCTGAAGCGCGTCTGGCCGGGGATTTGAGGGAGCCAATGTCGGGCCGGTTGAAATTCGCTGCAGGATCGGCGCTCGCCGCCGCCCTTGCGCTGTCGGCCTGCGGTGTGCGCGGCAACCTCGAGCCGCCGCCGGAGGCCAAAGCCCAGCAGGCGGCCGCCGCCACCGCCGATTCAGGTCAGGGCAAAGCCGAAGGGGCCGCGCCGAGGCCGCACAAAGGCTTCATCCTCGACGGCCTGCTGCGCTAAGGTCTAACCTTAATCCTCTCCCGTCATCCTTCGATGCGTTGAAGCCGCATCGTCATCATGCGGGGACGACAACTGCCGGCGACGGGCGGCCGAGGGCGTCTTTCATGCACCATTTCACCTACCGCAATGGGGTGCTCCATGCCGAGGGCGTGAACCTGGCTCGGCTGGCAGACGAGATCGGCACGCCGCTCTACTGCTACTCGTCGGCAACGCTGGAGCATCACTACCGGGTCCTGGCCGACGCCTTCAAAGGACTTGACCACCTCATCTGCTATGCAGTGAAGGCCAACTCCAACCAGGCGGTGCTCGCCACGCTTGCCCGCCTCGGCGCCGGCATGGACGTCGTCTCGGAAGGCGAGCTGCGCCGCGCCCGCGCCGCCGGGGTGCCGGCCGACCGCATCATCTTCGCCGGTGTCGGCAAAACCCGCGCCGAGATGGCCTATGCGATCACCGAAGGCATCCTCGGCTTCAACGTGGAGAGCGAGGCCGAGCTCGAGACGCTGAGCGCGATTGCCGCCGAGCAGGGCAAAAGCGCGCGGGTGGCGCTGCGCGTCAACCCCGACGTCGACGCCAAGACCCACATCAAGATCGCGACCGGCAAGGCGGAGAACAAGTTCGGCATCCCCTACCTCGAAGCACCGCGCCTTGCCGACCGCGCAGCGGCGCTGCCGGGCCTTGAGCTCGTCGGCATCCACATGCACATCGGCAGCCAGATTACCGACCTTGCCCCTTACCGCGACGCCTTCGCGCTGATGCGCGACCTCGCCCTGCGCCTCAAAGCCGCCGGGCATCGGCTCCGCCACCTCGACTTGGGGGGCGGGCTCGGCGTGCCCTACCGCTCGGGTGAGCCGGTGCCGCCGCCGTCCGCCTACGCCGAGGTCGTGCGCGCTGCACTCGGCGATCTGGGGCTGCGCCTGGTGCTCGAGCCCGGCCGCATGATCGTCGCCAACGCCGGCGTGCTCCTCGCCCGCGTCATCGCCATCAAGCGGGGCGCGGTGCGCCGCTTCACCGTCGTCGATGCGGCCATGAACGACCTGATCCGGCCGACGCTCTACGACGCCTTTCACGAGATATGGCCGGTGAACGAGGCCAAAGCCGACGAGCCGCACATCAGGACGGACGTCGTGGGCCCCGTCTGCGAGACGGGCGACTACCTTGCCCTCGACCGCCCGGCGCCGCCCTACTTTGCCGGCGACCTCATCGCCTTCATGACGGCGGGCGCCTACGGCGCGGTCATGGCCTCAACCTACAACAGCCGACCGCTGGTGCCCGAGGTGCTGGTGAAGGGCGACCGCTATGCCGTCGTCCGCCCCCGCCAGACCTACGAGGAGCTGATCGGGCGCGACCGGCTGCCGGAGTGGCTGAACGGGTAGTGCGAGGCGCACAAGCGCAATCACCTCCCGCCGCCCCTCACCGCTCCGCCCCCTCGACCGCCGCCACCATGGCAGCCACGGCGGCGCTGCGCTTGAGCCCGGCATGGCGCGTGAGGGTCCGCCACGTGAAGTAGCTAAATGCCACCTCGAGCATCGCGCGCTGCCGGGCATTGAGCGGCTCGCCGAGCACCTCCCGATAGGCTGCCATGTAGGGGCCGATGCGCAGCGCGGCGGTGTCGCGCGTGACGGCATGGTACTCGGCATCGCGGAGCACGCAGGCGGCAAGCTCCGCATTGCGCTCGTACCAGGCATAGAGCGCGGAAAGGCCGGTATGCAGCCGCTTGCGCCGGTCTGAGATCGCCCGCCAGGGTTCCGCCTCGGGCAGCGGATCGCGCTCCATGGTCAGCGCGGAGCAGGCGAGTTGCAGGCTCCGTTCATCGGGGAAATGCGCATAGACCGTGTGGCGCTGAACGCCGGCCCGCTCCGCTACCATGCTGACGGTGGTGAGCGCCGGCCCGACGCTGCTGTGCAGCTCCACCGCCGCCTCCACGATGCGCCGACGCGTCTCCGCCTGCCGCTCGGCCCGCCGCTTAAGGGTGTAGGTCCGTGTCATTTCAATTTCACTACACTACCGTGTGCAATGATTATTGACAAGCCCGAAAATTTGGGTACACATGCCTGTGCTCTGAAATTCGAGCGGCCCTAACCCTCCCTGGAGACAGTCATGGAAACCAAAATCGCGGAGATCGCCGACGGGATCTACCGGCTCTCGACCTACGTGGCGGACATCGCGCCCCCGGCCGGTTTCACCTTCAACCAGTTCCTCGTGCTCGGCGCGGAGCCGCTGATGTTCCACACCGGCTTGCGCAAAATGTTTCCGCTGAACCGCGATGCGCTCGCCCGCATCATCCCGCTTGAGCGCTTGCGCTGGATCACGTTCGGTCATTTCGAGGCCGACGAATGCGGAGCGATGAACGAATGGTTGGCGGTCGCGCCGCAGGCCACGCCCGCGCACGGCCAGATTGGCTCCATGGTGTCGCTCAATGATTTCGCCGACCGTCCGACGCGCGTGCTCGCCGATGGCGACGTGCTTGACTTGGGCGGCGGCAAGCGGGTGCGCTTCATCGACACGCCGCACACGCCGCACGGTTGGGACGCGGGCGTGCTTTACGAGGAGTCGACAGGAACGCTGCTCTGCGGCGACCTTTTCACCCAGCTCGGCGATGGCCCCGCGCTGACCCAAGGCGACGTGGTCGGCCCCGCCATCGCCGGGGAGGACCTCTTCCGGTACTCATCGCTTAGCCCTAACATGGGAACGACGATCCGCAACCTCGCCAAACTCGCCCCGCGCACGCTGGCGCTCATGCACGGCCCCGCCTTCGCGGGCGATGGCGCGGCGGCGCTGCGCGCGCTCGCCGACGACTACGACCGGCGCATCTCGGATGCCGTCGCCGCGCAATCGGCTCTCCAGCGCACGGCAGCCCCGCTGCGGCGGCAGCTCGCGTGAAGCCCGACGCGCGCCCCCTCACGTCACCGCCGGCTCCTGCTCGGCGCAGATGGCGCGGCTGTCGGCCTCCGACAGCGGCTCATCGAGCAGCGCGCAGTGGTGGGGCGTGCGCGAGCCAGGCCGAATGCCGGCGCGGAAGTGGCGGCAGGTGTAGCAGGCCCCGAACGCGCGCCCGCGATTGCGGGCAATGGCGCAGCGCAGAGTCCGCCGCAGGCCGTCGAGGAGATCGGGGAGGGCCGGACCGGCGGCCTCTTCGATATCCCGGGCGAGGGCCAGCAGCGGATCGCGCGCCATGGCCCGTTCGCCCGCGGCGCTGAGCGTGAACTCCACCGAACGGCCGTCGCGCCGGCTTGCCGTGCGCGTGACGTAGCCCTTCTCCTCGAGCGAGGCGAGCGTTCGCGAAACCGTGCCGCGGGTCGAGACCAGATAGTCGGCAAGGGCCGCAGGCGTGCGCGAGAAGCGGTTGGCGCGCGAAAGGTAGCGCAAGGCCTCCCACTGCGCCGGATTGAAATCGCCGACCTGCTCGCCGGCGCGAGCGAGCCGCTCCAGCCGATCGATCAACTGGGCCGCTTCCAGCGCGGCAGGGGAAACGGACATGGTTGCTACTCGAAATCAGTTCTTGACGTTCCGCCCAGAGTATGGCGAACTTGATTGCCCGTAGCAATCAATGAATGGAGTCCGCCCATGGCTTCCGTTTCCATCCCCGGCTATCGGCTCGGCGATCCGTCACTGCCCAAGTCGCCGGTGACGGCGAGCGATCTGGCGATGCTCAAGGCCTCGCTGCTGATGGGCGAGGAGGACATCGCCGCCCTGCGCAAGGCGCACGACGTGGTCAAGGACCAAATCGAGGCGATCCTCGATGTCTGGTATGGCTTCGTCGGCTCGAGCCCGCATCTGCTTGCCTATTTCAGCGATGCCAAGACGGGCCAGCCGATCGGCGGTTACCTCGCAGCGGTGCGCAAGCGGTTCGGGCAGTGGATCCTCGACACCTGCCGCGCCGACTACGATGCGGCCTGGCTCGCCTGGGCCGACGAGATCGGCCGCCGGCACCACCGCTCGGGCAAGAACGCGACCGACAAGGTCACCGCCGCTCCGCACATCCCGATGCGCTATCTGCTGGCCCTGGTGATGCCGATCTCGCTCACCATGAAGCCGTTCCTTGCCAAGAAGGGCCATGCGCCGGCCGAGGTCGAGGCCATGCACGCGGCGTGGACGAAGGCGGTTCTGCTGCAGGCCATTCTGTGGTGCCGCCCTTACGTTCGCGAGGGGGATTTCTAAGGCCGCTAAAACACCGAGCGGCGGCGCAGCAGGAACACGGCCTTCTCGCCGAACAGGTTCTGAATGCCGAGCGGAGCGCGGGAGGGGAGCTGCCTGCCCGAGGAGTTGAAGGCGGCCGAGCGCTCGACCACCGCCCCAACGCGATCGCAAAGATCGACGAAGTCGATGATCGTGCACAAGTGCGCGTCAGGGCTCTCGTACCAGGGCTCCGGCAGATTGTCGGTGCGGGGCATGCGGCCGGTGAAAAGAAGCTGCCCGCGCACCTTCCAGTGCCCGAAGTTGGGGAACGACACGATGGCCCGCCGGCCGATTCTCAGCAGATTCTCGAGCACGAGCTTGGGATAGAGCGTGGCCTGAATGGTGAGGCTCAGGATGGCGTAGTCGAAGGCGTCGTCCGGGTAGTCGACGAGATCGAGATCGGCGTTGCCCTGAATCACGGACAAGCCGCGCGCCACGCAGGCGTTGACCCGCTCGCGGCTGATCTCGACGCCGCGACCGTCGACCGCCTTGGTCTCGGCGAGGAGCTGAAGCAGCGCGCCGTCGCCGCAGCCGACGTCGAGCACACGGGCGCCCGTGGCCACCATCTCGGCGATCAGGAGATGGTCGACGCGGTGGGTGCGGGGGAGCTTCTGGTCGGGTGCCAGCATCAGCGCTTCTCGGGCAGGGCGATGCCGCGCTTCTCGGCCGCCGCGTTGAGGAAACCTCTCACCGTGGAAAACAGCTCGGGCTCGTCGAGCAGGAAAGCGTCGTGACCCTTGTCGCTCTCGATCTCGACGAAGCTGACGTTGGCGGCGACCGCATTGAGCGCGTGCACGATCTCCTTGGACTCACGCGTAGGATAAAGCCAGTCGCCGGTGAAGGAGACCACGCAGAAGCGCGTCTTGGTGCCCTTGAAGGCGTTGGCGAGCACGTCGCCGTGCTCGGCGGCGAGATCGAAGTAGTCCATCGCCCGCGTGATGTAGAGATAGCTGTTGGCGTCGAAGCGATCGACGAAGGTGGAGCCCTGGTGGCGCAGATAGCTCTCCACCTGAAAGTCGGCATCGAAGGAGAAGGTGCGCCGCTCGCGGTCCTGCAGGTTGCGGCCGAACTTGCGCTGCAAGGCCTCTTCCGACAGATAGGTGATGTGGGCGGCCATGCGCGCCACCGCCAGGCCCCGCTTGGGCACCCGTCCGAACTCCAGATAGCGGCCCTCGCACCAGTCGGGATCGGCCATCACCGCCTGCCGGCCAACCTCGTGGAAGGCAATGTTCTGCGAGGAGTGCCGCGCGGCCGTGGCGATCGGAATGGCCGAAAATACGCGATGCTTGTAGCGGGCCGCCCACTCGAGCACCATCATGCCGCCCATCGAACCGCCGGTGACCGCGAAAAGATCCGGAATCTCGAGGTGGTCAAGGAGGCGAGCCTGTGCTTCCACCATGTCGCCGATGGTGATGACGGGAAAGTCGAGGCCATAGGGCTGCCCGGTGCGCGGGTTGATCGAGGCGGGGCCGGTCGAACCCATACAGCCGCCGATGATATTCGGGCAGATGACGAAGAAGCGGTCTGTGTCGATCGGCTTGCCGGGCCCGACCATGGTCTCCCACCAGCCCGGCTTGCCGGTGACCGGATGGACGTTGGCAACGTGCTGGTCGCCGGTCAGGGCGTGGCAGATCAGAATGGCGTTGGAGCGGGCGGCGTTGAGCTTGCCGTAGGCCTGGTAGGCCACAGAAAACGGCGCCAGCTCCTGGCCGCAGTCAAGCTTCAGCGGCCGGTCGGCAGGAAAATGCACGACCGGGCTCGACGGCCGCTGGGCCTCGGCCACTCTGGCCTCGAGCGTGACGAGTACGTCCCTCGGCCGGGTCTCGGTCATTATGAATGCGGTCCTCGTTGCGGCCGCCTGAGGCGCAAAAAGGGCTGCCCATGTCGCCGACGGCCGAACCGGTTAGCTAGGCCGTCGCGGGGGAAAGTCAATCGTTAGTTTAATTTCCCAGGCAACGGTTTGATTTCCCGTGCCGGCGCGCCTATCAATCGGGCCGCCTCGGCAGGTGCCGGGTGCCAAGGGCGAGCACGCCCAACGATCCGGCCAAGTCATGACGTCTTCACGCGCGCCGACACCCAACCCGGGGATCCTCGACATCAGCCCGTACGTGCCGGGCGAGAGCAGCCTGCCGGGCGGCATGAAGCCGATCAAGTTGTCGTCCAACGAGACACCACTCGGCCCGAGCCCCAAGGCGCTGGCCGCGTACACGGCGGCCGCGGCCGGGCTCGAACGGTACCCGGACGGCAGCGCAGCGGCGCTCAGGGCGGCGATCGCCCGCGTCTTCGGCCTCAACGTGGAGCGCATCGTGTGCGGGGCGGGATCGGACGAGCTGTTGACGCTGATCGCACGGGCCTACCTGATGCCGCAGGACGAGGCGATCTTCACCGAGCACGGCTTCCTCGTCTACCGCATCGCCATTCAGGCCTGCAGCGCCACCCCCGTGGTGGCGCCCGAGCGCGAGCTCAGGGCCGACGTCGATGCCATCCTCGGGCGCGTCAGCGCTCGGACCAAGATCGTTTTTCTCGCCAACCCCAACAACCCGACGGGCACTTACCTGCCGTTCCAGGAGGTGCGACGGCTGCGCGAGGGGCTGCCCACCCACGTGCTGCTTGTGCTCGATGCCGCCTATGCCGAGTACGTACGGCGGAACGACTACGAGGCGGGGCTCGAGCTCGTCGCCACCACCGAAAACACGGTGATGACGCGCACCTTCTCCAAGGTCTACGGGCTGGCCGGCCTGCGACTGGGGTGGGCCTACTGCCCGCAGGCCGTCGCCGACGTATTGAACCGCATCCGCGGGCCGTTCAACGTATCCGGTCCGGCCATCGCCGCCGGGGTGGCCGCAATCGAGGATCGCCGGCATGTGGAGGCCGCCGTCGCCCACAACGAGCGCTGGCTCGCCTGGACCGCGGCCGAGATCGAACGGCTGGGTCTCAAGGTCACGCCGAGCGCGGCCAACTTCGTGCTGATCCACTTCCCGGACGCGCCGGGAGAGGACGCGGAGGCGGCCGACGCATTTCTCAAGCGACGGGGCATCATCCTGCGGCGGGTCGGCGCCTATGGACTGCCCAACGCGCTGCGCATGACGATCGGCAGCGAGGCCGACAACAAGGCGGTGGTGGCAGCGCTCGCCGCCTTCAAGAACGGGAAGGGCCCATGAGCGAAGCCATGTTCGAGCGCGTCGCGCTGATCGGCATCGGGCTCATCGGCTCCTCGATCAGCCATGCGATGCGCCGCGCCAACCTCGCACGCTGCATCGTCGGAGCAGCCCGAACGCAAGCGACGCGGTTGACCGCCTTGCGACTCGGCCTCGTCGAGCGCGCCTTCGAGACAGCGTCCGATGCCGTCGACGGCGCCGATCTCGTCATCCTATGCGTGCCCGTCGGAGCCTACGCGGCGCTGGCAGCCGAGATCGGCCCCCGAATGGCGAAGGGCGCCATCCTGACCGATGTCGGCTCGGTCAAGAGCGCCGTTGTGCGCGACGTCGCTCCGCACGTGCCGGAGGGCGTGCATTTCATCCCGGGCCACCCGATTGCCGGCACCGAGTTCTCGGGGCCCGAAGCAGGATTCCCCGAGCTTTTCGACGGCCGCTGGTGCGTGCTCACGCCGCCGGCGGGCACCGATCCGGCTGCCCTCGGCAAGCTGGAGCGGCTGTGGCGGGAGATGGGCTCCAACGTCGAGATCATGACAGCGGAGCACCACGACCTCGTGCTCGCCATCACCAGCCACGTGCCCCATCTCATCGCCTACAACATCGTCAACACGGCCGCTCATCTCGGCCGCGTCACCAACAGCGAGGTGATCAAGTTCTCGGCCGGAGGCTTTCGCGACTTCACCCGCATTGCCGCCTCCGACCCGGTCATGTGGCGGGACATCTTTCTCAACAACAAGGAGGCGGTGCTCGAGATGCTCGGCCGCTTCTTTGAGGACCTGACGGCGCTGCAGCGGGCGATCAGGTACGGGGAGGGCGACACGCTGATGCGGCTCTTCAGCGAGGCCCGCGCCATCCGCCGCGGCATCATCGAGGCGGGCCAGGATACCGCTGCGCCCGATTTCGGGCGGCAGGCC
>DATLZB010000172.1:0-4077 GCA_035574175.1 Hyphomicrobiaceae bacterium | reverse complement strand
TGATGGTTTTGATTGCCTCCCACAGTCTTTCGCCGATGCCCTTGATGGTCTCCCACGCACCTTCCCAGTCGCCGGTGATGATCTGCATCACCAACGTGATGATATCGAGCACGGTATGGATAGCCGTGTCGATGACGGTCTTAATCATCGTCCAGGCCGCGCTCAGGATAGCGATGACGCGATCGCCGTGCGCTTGCCAGAAGGTTTGGACCTGCGTCAGAACGAAATTCACGACGCCACGGATGGCGTTCATGACGGTCTCAACCGTGCGCTGGATCAGCGGCCAGTTCTTCGCCGCCCAGTCCGTGATGATGGCTATCCGTTCTTTAAAGAAGCCAACGACGGCCGCGAGCACCCGATCGATGACCTCCCGCATGCCGAACCAGTTGTTCCTCCAGGCCAGATACAGCCCCCCGATGACCGCCGCGATCGCGAGGATCGCCACGGTGAGCGGCCCACCGAGCGCAGCGACAATGGCCGGGATGATGCCGCCGACCGCAGCGATGGCGGTCTTGAGCGAGAGGACCGCGCCGACCACGCCGATGATTGGCATAATCACGTTCTGGAACACGACAAACGCGCCGCCCGCAGCGATGGCGAACGCGGCAATGTTCGCAAGCGGCTCTTTCATCTCCTGCAGCCGAGAAGCGACGCTCTGCATCGTCGTTCCTGCGCTTTCGAGCCCGCTTCTGAGATTCTCGAAGGTCGGCAGCATCTGCTGCCGGATGTCATCCCGCGTCGATGCAAACGACGCTCGCCAGGACTCGATTTGCTGCTGGGCGTGCGTGAGGTCGAGCCCCTCCAGTGGGGAGCGCACCGCGGATGCCGCAGAAGCTGCCGCCGCTGAGAATGAGGCCGCAGCTCGATCCGACGCCTTGGCGGCCTGTTCGTTCATGCGAGCAAGCGTTTCTGCGCGCTGCACGACGGCCTCGATGGCGGCGCGGTACTGGTCGATCTGCTGCTGAATCGCTCCGTAGGCGTCCTTGAGCTGCGCAAGTTTCTCCTGCTCGGCGGCGTAGCGCTCCTGCACCTGGTTCTGGTGCTCCTGCAGCTGCTCCAGCGCCAGTCGCTCGGACTCGATCCGCTTGCGAAACTCATCACGCGCGGCCTGCGCCGCCTTCAGCCCGGCCTCGGCCTCGCGAAGCGCGGCGGTTTGCTGCTCCCAGGCGGCCGTGGCGGGCTCGAGCTGTGCCTGTAAGGTCGCGATACTCGCTTGCTGCTCCGTGATGCCGCGGACAATCTCCTCGAACGGCAGCTCCTGCGTCGTGTTGGTCAGTTGCTCGATCTGCCGCCGCAGCGGATCGAACTGCACGGCCTCCTCAAGGCGCACTTCGTCGGCCTGCAGCTTCAGCCGCTCCAACTGCAGCTCCAAGGCTGCGATCTGTCCTTCCGGCGCGTCAGTGAGGCGCAGCCTCGTGAGCTGGAGCTGGGTCTCGTTGATCTTCTGATTGATATCGCCGAGCCGGTCGCGAAACTCCTTCGTTCCTTGCAGCGGCGCCGACGCAAGTTGCCGGATGCGATCCTGCGCCTGGTCAATCGCGTCGCGGAGACGGTCAACCACGCTTTTCGCGCTGCCCACCGCCTCGCGCATGCGTTGCACGTGGGATTCGGCGGCCTCGACGGCAGCATCGTAGCTGCGCATGGTGCGTTCGAGCGCGCGGATTGCCGCCTCTTTCGCGCGGACCGCCGCAGTGGCAGCATCCAGCTCTTCTCTCACGCGCGATACGACCGATTCCTGCGCCGCCATGGCGGCGTCTAACACCGAGAGCTGTGCTGACAGCGCGTCGATGGCGTGCTGCGCGGCTGCGTACGCGGCAGGCACCGCGGACCCGAACACCGCAAGCGTTTTCGCTTTGGCGGCATCGGTCGCCGCTTCTAACGCCGCCATGCCATTACGCGCCGCTTCCCTCAGCGCGTGCACCGCGTGTGATGCCGTTCTGAGCGGCGTCTCAACGACGCGGAGACTAGCGAATTTGCTGATGATGCTATCCACGCCCGCGGAAACCGCATCGACCAGCGACGGCGAATGCCGGGCGAAGGGATTCAAGAGCTGCAGCGCCTCAAAGATGATCTGCCCGACGGTCGTCACGATCGCGGCGATGCCGCTGAACGCGGCTCTGAAGCCCTCGCCGAGCACCCCGAGCCCTTCAAGGACGACCTCAATGGTGGCCGCGATGCGCGCACCCCAGGCCGAGAATTGCTCGGACTGCACAAACACCGCAATGCGCTGGGCAAGTTCTGACAAGAGCGAAAACAGGGGCTGAAACGCCGTCGCGGCGACGATGGTCACCGCATCCTTGATCGTGCTGAGCGCGCCAAGGAACGTCTTCGACTGCTGCTCCATCATGCCGCCGAAGTTTTGCTGACTGAAGCGCTGGAAGGCCTCGATAAAGACGCCCGAGGCGATCTTTCCCTGCTCCGCGAGCTTCATGACCTCGGGGATCGGCTTGCCGACCGCGTCAGCGAGAATCTCCCACGCCGGAATGCCGGCCTCGGTCAGCTGCAGCATCTCCTCGGCCGAAACCTTTGTCTTGGCCTGCATCTGGCCGAGGGAGAGGGTTATCCGATCGATCCCCGAGGCGCCAAGCCCGAGAGCCGACGCGGCGTCGCCGACCGCGGTCAACAGCGGCTTGACGTCCTTCGCCGCGAACCCCATCGCGAGCAGGCGCTTGGCGCCGCGCTCAACGTCCTGGAACTCGAATGGGGTTCGCGCGGCGAACTGCTGGAGGTCGAACAGGAACGCCTGCGCCGCCTCGCCGGACTTGAGCATCGTCGTGAAGGCGATCCGACTCTGCTCCATGCTGGCGTTGAAGCCGATCATGGCGTCCTTGGCCGCCGACACGGCGCCGTCGATCGCCCGCATGCCGACCATCGCGCCGACGAACCCGACCGCGCTCGCGGCCGCGTGCTGCAGGAACCCGGAGAACCCCTGGACGGCGGACTGGGCGCGCTGAAGTCCGCGCTCCGCCTCAGCGGTGTCCGCGCTTATTTTGACCACTAAACGACTGACTTCAACGGCCATGGTGTCTTGCCTGGCTGATTTGCCGCCGCTGCGCGTCGCGCTCGGCCTCGTTCTCCGCGCTCTCCGCGATCAGGGCCCTCCAGAACCACTCGATCGGCTGGTCTTCCAGCTCCCACGGTGGCACTCCGAGGTAGCGGGCTGCCCGAATCATGAGGTACCAGTACGGCGGCTCGCCGAACTGCCCACGCGTTGTCAACCAGCGGCGAAGCTGCCGCCGCTCGTCCGGTTTGGGCGTTGTCCTTCCATAATGGCGACAAAAACGGCGGAGAGCAGGTCCATCGGGAGCTGGACGAGGTTCTCAACCTTCGGAGGATACGGCTTGCCGCCGTCAGTCACGTCCCAGTCCACAAGCGCGTCGGCCAATGTCTCCACGACGGCCCTGGATTTCCACTCGCCTTTCAGCGCTTCGTTGAACGCCTGCTCCCAGCGCGGCGTGATCTTCGCCGGCGCGTAGGTGATCGTGATCCGCTCGCCGTCATACTCGACGGTGGCGGTTCGCGTCTTCTTTAGCAGCGCGGCTCTATCCGGCATCACTCACCTCACAGCGCGCTCAGCTTGTTGTCCACCTGGACCTCCATCGCCTTGCCCCAGCCGCTGTCGTACGTCGCCCTGAAGGTCCATTGGATGGCATACACGCCGTCCTCGTCCGAGAAATCCCCGACCTCCGACACGACACCGCACATGTCGATCTGGAACAGGTAGTCGTTCCCGGTCTCGATGTTCGGCCCCGTCGCCTTCAGGCGGATAAACCGCTTATCGCCGTTCCGCATGGCCGTGAGTGGGCCCATCCCCTGAGCATCGGCGGCGAGCGTGAGCGCCAACGTCACCGTCGGCTCGGTCTCGACGTGCGCGGCAAACCCGCTCAGCGAGCTATCCAGCGGCCACACCTGCCCGAAGCGATCAGAGATGTTGAGCTCGGCCGACAGCACTCGCGTGAATTTGGTCGTTCCGATGCCGGCTGCCGTGTTGTCGAGATACACGTCCACCTGGGTCGGCAACACCGGAACAAGCTCGATCTCGGTCGGCGAGGCCGTCATCGTGATACCGTCTTGGAG
>DATLZB010000171.1:0-7591 GCA_035574175.1 Hyphomicrobiaceae bacterium | reverse complement strand
AACGGCGAAACCGATGCCGATCGAGCCTCCGGTCGGCGATATGATGGCGGTGTTCACGCCGATCACCTCGCCGGCCATGCTGAACAGCGGACCGCCCGAGTTGCCCTTGTTGATGGCGGCGTCGGTCTGCAGGTAGTCGTCGTAGGGGCCGGAATTGATGTTGCGGGCCTTGGCCGAAATGATGCCGACGGTGACGCTGCCCCCGAGACCGAAGGGATTGCCGATGGCAATAACCCAGTCTCCGACCTTGACCTGATCGGCCGAGCCGAACTTCACCGCCGTCAGCGGCTTCTTCGGGGTGACCTTGAGTAGGGCGAGATCGGTCTTGGTATCACGGCCGAGCACCTTGTCGACCTTCAGCTTGCTGCCGTCATGAAAGTTGACGGTGATCTCGTCCGCGCCCTCGATGACGTGGTGGTTGGTGACGATCAGGCCTTCCTTGCCGTCGATCACGAATCCGGAACCGAGCGAGGAGGACTTGCGGTCCTGGCGCGGCTGACCCGCCCCCCGGCTGAAGAACTCCTCGAAGAATTCCTCGAACGGCGATCCCTTGGGGACGCGCGGCAGCGGCATCCCGGGCTGGCCCTTCACCGTCTGGGTGGTGGAGATGTTGACAACGGCGTCGATAAGCTTCTCGGCGACAGGCGCAACGGACTGCGGCCCGCGCGTTTGCACCATCGCATCGCGCACGGCCGGCGCGGCAAACCCTGCGATCGCGGCCAAGCCGACCGCCAGCATCACACCGGGCCCCTTCGGCCATCCGGCAATCATCGGTTCCTACTCCGCCGTTGGGCCGCGCCGGCGGCGACCCGCTTCATGCATATCCTCCGGCCCGGCGCCATCACTGTCAATCGTCCCTAGCCCCGCACCAGCCAGACGACGAACACTCCGACGGCAATCGCCGCAGTGCCGGCAATCCTAAGCGAAGCCGGCGGCGTTTCGGCCGCCACCTCGAGCAGGCGGACGCCCAGATGCGGTGCGAGCGCCCACACCAGGCCTTCCAACACGAGCACCAAGCCGAGAGCGACGGCAAGATCGCTCATGGTTTCGCAGCCGGCCTCCCGGCACCGCCGGACCCGGCCGGCCCGCCGCCACCAATCTCATTGAAGTAGCGGAAGAACTCGTTGTCGGGAGCGAGCAGGAGACGGGTATCGCCTCCCTTCAGTGCCGTCTCGTAGGCCTGCATATGCCGGTAGAAGGCGGCGAATTCCGGGTCCTTTCCGAACGCCTCGGCGAAGATTCGGTTGCGTTCGGCATCACCCTCGCCCTTGATCTGTTCGGCCTTGCGGTAGGCCTCGGCCCTGATCACGGTGGCCTCGCGCTCGGCGTCGGCGCGAATCTTGTTGGCGGCGGCACGGCCCTGGGCACGGAATTCCTCCGCCTCCTGGCGCCGGGCAGCCTTCATGCGTTCATAAACGCTCTGCAGGTTCTTCTCGGGCAGGTCCGCCCGCTTGATGCGCACATCGACAACTTCCATGCCGAACTGGCGGCCCTGCTCGTTCACCTCCTTGGCGATTTGGCTCATGAGCGTCTCGCGCTTATCGCGCACGATGTCGAGGAAGGTGGCACTGCCGAGTACGCGGCGCAGCGTCGATTCGACGATCGGGGTGAACACGGGTACGACGCGCGATTCGTCGAACATGGTCTGATAGAAGCGGAGCGGATCGACGATGCGATAGCGCACGAAGGCATCGACCTTGATCAGCTTCTGATCAATGGCCGGGATCTCTTTGGGCTCCAGGTCGAGGTCGAGAATGCGCTTGTCGAAGAACTCGACGGTCTCAACCACCGGGATCTTCCAGTTGAGCCCGGCCTCCTCGATGACCCGCTTGGGCTTGCCGAACTCGAGCACCAGCGCGCGCTCGTTCTGATGCACGATGAAAGCGGCGAGATAGACACCCGCCCCGGCCAGGCCGATCAGCACCAGCAGCCCGGTGAAAACTCCGCGAAGCATGATCAGTTGCCTCCTTCGGTCTTGCGCTTGGGCTGGGACTGCATCTCGGTGAGCGGCAGGTAGGGCACGACGCCTGGACCCGTCTTGCTGTCAATGATGATCTTGTCGGCGCCGCCGTAGACGCGCTCCATGGTTTCCAGAAAGAGCCGCCGCCGCGTCACCTCCGGCGCCTTGCGGTACTCCTCGTAGACCTTGAGGAAACGCGTGACCTGGCCAATGGCCTCGGCCACCGTCTGCTGGCGGTAGCCCTCCGCCTGGGCGAGCACCCGATCAGCCTCGCCGCGGGCTTCCGGAACCACCTTGCTGGCGTAAGCCTCGGCCTCGTTCTTGAAGGTCTCAAGATCGATTCTGGCCGCCTGCACGTCGCGGAAGGCGTCGCCCACCTGCTGGGGCGGGAACACCTGCTGCAAGCTGATCTCGTCGATGACGATGCCCGAGCTGTAGGAATCGAGAATATCCTGCATCAGCTTCTGCACGGTGAGACGAATGGCGCCGAGCTCGGCGACCAGGATGTCCTCGAACCGGCGCTTGCCGACGATCTCGCGCATGGCGCTTTCGGCCACGTCCTTGACCGTTTCTTCCGGTCGCTGGATTTGGAACAGGTACTTTTCCGCATCCTGGATGCGCCAGGTGACGACGAACGGCACCTCGACCACGTTCTCGTCGCCGGTCAGCATCAGGCTCTCTTCCTGGACGGTGCGCACACCCTGCTGGCCGATGCGGCCGCCGGCGCCGGAGCGGAAGCCCACCTGGATAATGTTCTTGCGGGTAACTTTGGGCAGGCGCACCTCCTCGATCGGATAGGGCATCCTGAAGTGCAGCCCCGGGGGCTCCTGGCGCACGAACTTGCCGAACCGGAGCACGACGCCGAGCTCATCCGGCCTCACCGTGAAAGTGAAGGCATAGAAGCCGGCCACCGCCATGGCCACCGCCACGATCAAAAAGATCAGCGGCCCGGGCAGGCCCGAGCCGGGCATCACCTGCTTCAGCCTGTCCTGGCCGCGCTTGAGGATCTCCTCCAGGTCGGGCTGCTGGCCACCGGAGGGCCCTTGTCCCCACGGGCCCTGTCCCCACGGACCGCCGCCGCCGCTTTTCCATCCGCCCCCGCCCTGTGGGTTCCGAGCCATCCTCTTTCGCCTTTCCTCTTGTCTGAAACTGGTGCCTGTCGTCCCTCGGCCGCGCCGCCGAGGACGTCCCGCAGCACGGCGCGAAAGCCTTTTGCGCGGCTAGGCAAAGAGAAAGCACGCTTATAGGGCACCCTCCCGGTGTGCGCAAACTTGCATCGGCACATTTGGTGAGGCCCCATCGCGCTTCAAGGCAGAAAGCCGAGTTCTCGGCTCAACAGCCCGCGATACGGTCAAAGACAAAGAGCGTGGCGAAATAGTCGTCCTTGGGCCCTTTCGGCAGCTGCTCGCAGGAAACCTCGCGCCACCTCGTAGGATCAATCTCGGGAAAATACGTGTCGCCCGGCGGCGAGCCATGCACGCGGGTGAGGTAGATGCGGTCGGCGAAGGGCAGCACGTCGCGATATATCTGGGCGCCGCCGATGACCATGATCTCCTCAGCACCGGAGGCCGCCGCCGTCTCCCGCGCCAAGGCGAGAGCGGCGGAAAGGCTCGGAACCGGGGTCACGCCTTGGCACGCAAACGCGGGGTTGCGCGTGACGACGATGTTCTCGCGGCCGTCGAGGGGCTTGGCGAGCGAAGCGAAGGTGCGGCGCCCCATGATCACGGGCTTGCCCATGGTCAGTGCGCGGAATCGCTTGAGGTCGGAGGACATGCGCCAGGGCAGCTTGCCACCCGTGCCGATGACGCCGTTCTCGGCGACGGCGACCACGAGCGCCACGATCGGCCCCTTGGCGCGCGCGCTCACACCGCCACCTCGGCCCTGATGTGCGGGTGGGGATCGTAGCCGGCAAGATGGAAATGTTCGTATCGGAAATCGAAGATGGAACGCACGGAAGGATCGATCTCCATGCGGGGCAGAGGTCGCGGCGTCCGGCTCAGTTGCAGGTCTGCCTGCTCCAGATGATTGAGATACAGGTGCGCATCGCCGAAGGTGTGGATGAACTCACCTGGCTTCAGCCCTGTGACCTGCGCCATCATCATGGTGAGCAGCGCGTAGCTCGCGATGTTGAACGGTACGCCCAGGAACACATCGGCCGAACGCTGGTAGAGCTGGCAGGACAGCCGCCCGTCCGCCACGTAGAACTGGAAGAGGCAATGACAGGGCGCGAGCGCCATGCGCGGCATGTCGGCCGGATTCCATGCCGACACGATCATGCGGCGGCTATCGCGATCGGTCTTGAGCGTGTCGATTACTTCCGCAATCTGGTCGATGGTACGGCCGTCGGGGGCAGACCACGAGCGCCACTGCTTGCCGTAAATCGGCCCGAGCTCGCCGTTCTCGTCCGCCCACTCATCCCAAATCGAAACGCCGTTCGCCTTGAGGTAGGCAGTGTTGGTCTCGCCCCTCAGGAACCAGATAAGCTCATGGATGATGGATTTGACGTGGAGCTTCTTGGTGGTGAGGAGAGGGAAGCCGGCGGCGAGATCGAAACGCATCTGATGGCCGAACACGCTGAGCGTGCCGGTACCGGTCCGATCTCTTTTCTTCACGCCTTCGAAGCGCACCCGGCGCATCAGCTCAAGATACTGCTCCATGCGGCGAAGGATAACGACTGAGTCGCACGTGGGCCAGTCGCCGATCATGCCGGGGGCAGCTCGAGAGCGGCGAGCAGGGCAAGCAGAGTCGAATTGTGGACGGCGTGACAGATGATGGGCACCCACAGCGTTCCCGTCCGCCACAGCAGCCATGACAGCAAAAGCCCGATGAGAAACACCTCAAGCAGACCGGTGCCCGAATAACCGGCGTGCAGCGCCGTCCAACCCATGGTGGTGACAAGGGAGGCCCCGAAATAGCCGATGCGCGAGCGGGCGAGCGCTGACTGCAGGAAGCCGCGGAACAGCAGCTCTTCGGAAAACGGCGCGCCGATGCCGATGACGATCGCGGCAAGCCAGGCCACCTCGGAACGCATGAGCCCGGCGAAGGGACGCAAATCCTCCACGACGCTCCCCCTATCGAGGGTGTATGCGGCCAGGTTGTAGAGGGCAAGCAGCGAGAACATGGCGCCCAGCGCCCAGAGGACGGTCGAAAATCGCGGAAAGGTCTCGAGCGCGAGCACCGCGCGCGGTCGGTTCGAGAACACGAGCGCAGCAAGCAGCGCCAGTGCGATCACCGTGCCCTGGGTGGCGGCGAGTCCCGCCAGCAAGCGCAGGGCGGGCGTACCAGGATCAAGCCGACGCTCGACCAGACTGCCGACCTGGCCGCCGACGACGATGGCGACGACAATGATGGCGACGGTGACAGCGAGCGCTGCCGACGCCGACCACGGCGTCGCCGCCCGGTAGCGGCCGCCGGCCTGCTGCCAATGGCCGCCGGGTGCAGAGTCCACGCCGTCGATGCTCCTGCAACGGAAGCTTTCGTTTACCCCTGTGAGCGCTTATATTAGGGGTGCCGGATTCGTCCGGCTATGGCGATAAATGGCCGTCGGAATAAGCCCATCGGACCCGGGGGCGGTACCCGGCGCCTCCACCAGAGCCCAGACGACCGGCGGACTTCGTCGGAGACGAGAGCTGGGTTCCGGCGGGGGCGAAACAGGATCGACGAGGGTGTAAAGGCTGCGCTTTCGCCCGGCATGGTTCCGCCGTTATCGGGCCATCCAGAATAGTTGCCAACGACAACTATGCTGAGGCCGCTCTCGCTGCGTAACGCAGCGCGAAACGCCTGAACCAAAGTCCTGCTCCTTAGCCGGGGTAGGCGCGGTCTCGGAGGGCACCGGGCAACAGAAGCCCTCCACTTTCTTGCGTCTCCCCCAGGAGGATCGCAAAAGGGGCCAAAGAGCACGGAGCCGATGACAGGCGGGCCAGTGATCGACTACGAAGCCTTGACTCAGGAGGCCATGCGCGGCGTCGTGCGTAGCGTTCTCGCCCGCGTCGCCAAATCAGGGCTGCCGGGCGAGCATCATTTCTACATCGCTTTCGACACGCGAGCGGCCGGGGTCACGCTTTCGCGCCGGCTCAAGGAGAAATACCCCGACGAAATGACCATCGTGCTCCAGCATCGCTTCTGGGACCTGATGGTCGCCGACGACCGCTTCGAAGTGAAGCTCACGTTCGACGGCATTCCCGAACGGCTTGTGATTCCCTTTACCGCGATCAAGGTGTTCTTCGATCCGAGCGTGCGCTACACGCTGCAGTTTGAGGACTTGTCCGCAATCGAGGAGCCGCAGGAGCCGAGCCTCGGGCGACGGCGGGACACCGGTGCGCGGCGCGGGCCTTCGGTGGGCGGCGAAAGCGGCGAGCGCGCGGGCCCCCGCGCAGTCGTGGAGCGGCGCCAGCGCACGCGTCCCAAGCCCCGCTCCGACAAGGCGGGGGAGATCGAGCCGGCGTCCGAGCGACTCCCCATGCTGGTAAAGGACCAGGAGGAGGCCAAGCCGGCGCCAGGCTCGGACCCGGCGGCCCAGCCCGCCAAGTCGGGGGCTCAGGTCGTGAGCCTCGACGCCTTCCGCAAGAAATAGTCTGCCCTTCAGCGCGGCTCGCCCACGAACGAACTCTGCAGCGCGCGCAGACGCTCCAGCGCGGCAGCCGAGAGCGGCCCCTTCTCGACGGCCCGCACGGCGGCCTCAAGCTGGTCAACGCTCGAGAAGCCAAGCACAGCGCTGGAAATGTTCTGGCACGAGACGGCAAACCTGATCGCCGCCTCATTTAGGTCGCCGGCATGGCCCTCGCGAACGAGCGCCTCGAGGCGCCGCGCACGGGCGATGTCGGCGGCGAACGTCGAGCCGGAGCCCATGGGGTCGACCTCGGCCTTGGCGAGCGGGTGGCGGGGGCCGGCCGGCGAAAGGGCGCCGGCAGCCAGCACGCGGATCGCGAGGATGCCCATTTCCGCCGCCTTCGCACGATCGAGCAGGCCGGCAAAGTCCTGTCCCGGAAACTTGGGCGGGACGGGACCGGCCGCACTCGGGTTCAGCATGTTGTAGATGACCTGGACGGTATCGAAGCGGCAGGAGTCGATGGCCTGACCAATAGCGTCCGTATCGCCCAGTGCGGTGAGCCCGCAATAGCGCGCCTTGCCCTGGTCGATAAGGCGGGCGAAGGCAGGAGCGACCTCGCCTAGAACGGTCTCGACAGCAAGGTCGCGGCCGCCCGAGCGCGTCGAAATCCTATTGTGGAGCTGGACGATATCGACGCATTCGCGCCCGAGCCGCCGGAGGCTCGCCTCGAGCCTGGCTACGACCGCTTCTGCAATCGAGCCAGCGTCGGCGCCGGTCAGCATTATTTTGGTGGCAACCACAAGGTCGGCGCGCGCCGACCTCAGCGCACGGCCCAGATTCCGCTCTGAGGCGCCATCGCCGTAGGCGGCTGCGGTGTCGAAGTAGGTGATGCCGAGATCGATGGCACGATGCACGGCGCGGTCCTGCTCAACTTGCGTGCCGCGCACCATCAACCCGCTCACCGTACCGCAGCCGAAGCCGAGCAGGGACACCTCCAGGCCTGTCTTACCGAGCCGCCTTCGCTCCATTCTTCACCCCGATTTCTCAAACCCTCTCCCCCACATAACACGGCGGGGCCCCGC